>NZ_CP019427.1:3280000-3602500 GCF_009834545.1 Pseudomonas sp. S04 | reverse complement strand
GGCGGGCCGAACAGACCAGTGGCGAGTTGCTGTCGATCCACGAGCCGCGTTCGCCGGCCTTCCTGGCGACCAAGGTGTGGACCCGAGGTCGCGATGAAGGCATTCGGCAAATGGAGCAGTCCTTGCGCTTGCTGCAGACTGACCGTGTCGACCTGATGCAGATCCACAACTTGCTGGACTGGCAGAGCCATCTGCCGACGCTGCGAGAGTGGAAGGCGGCCGGGCGGATTCGCTACATCGGCGTCAGCCATTACAGCGCCAGCGCCTATGCCGAGGTCGAGGCCCTGCTCAAGGCCGAGTCGCTGGACTTCCTGCAGATCAACTATGCCCTCGATGACCGGGCCGCCGAGAAGCGCCTGTTGCCGTTGTGTCGCGAGCGAGGGGTGGCGGTGATCTGCAACCGGCCGTTTGGCGGCGGTGACTTGCTGGCCAGGCTCAAAGGCAAGCCGTTGCCAGGTTGGGCGGGGCAAGTGCAGGTCAGCAGTTGGGCGCAACTGGCGCTGAAGTTTGTGTTGTCCCATAGCGCGGTGACGTGCGTCATCCCCGGTACCCGCCACCCGCGCTTGATGAGCGAAAATGCCGGTGCCGGTTTTGGCTCGATGCTGACGGGGGCGCAGCGTGAGCAGTTGATTGATCTGATCGACTGACGGATTGCGCCAGGTTGTGCCGAAATCGTCATCGCCCAGGCTTAAAGCGATCAAGCCGGGGGCGGTGGAATGGGCGAGTCTGGACGGTCTGTTCAAGGAGCTGACTATGATCCGACTGTCCCTGGCCGAAGCCCGCGAGCTGGCCGAATCGATCCTGCTGCACAACGGTTTTAACTCCGCCCACGCCCAGGCAGTGAGCAACACGGTGATCGCCGGCGAGCGCGATGGCTGCGCCTCCCACGGTTTGTACCGGGTTCTCGGCTGCGTGAATTCACTGCGGGCCGGCAAGGTCTCGGCCGATGCCGAGCCCCAGGTCATCGACCAGGCGCCCTCGATCGTGCGGGTCGACGCGGCCGGCGGCTTTTCCCAACTGGCGTTCCAGGCCGGGTTGCCGATGCTGGCGGCGAAAACCCGGGCCAACGGGATTGCTGCCCTGGCGATCAATCGCTGTGTGCATTTTTCCGCGTTGTGGGTGGAGATCGAGCAACTCACCGCGGCCGGCCTGGTGGCGTTGGCCTGCAACCCGAGCCATGCCTGGGTCGCACCGGCTGGCGGCAGTCAGCCGGTGTTCGGCACCAACCCGATTGCCTTCGGCTGGCCGCGCGCGGGCCAGGAGCCGTTTGTCTTTGACTTCGCCACCAGTGCAATCGCCCGCGGCGATATCGAATTGCACCGCCGAGCCGGCAAGGCGATTCCCCAAGGCTGGGGCGTGGATGGGCAGGGGCGGCCGAGTACCGATGCCAACGTGGTGCTCGACAGCGGTGCGATGCTGACCTTCGGTGGGCACAAGGGTTCGGCACTGGCGGCCATGGTGGAGTTGATCGCCGGGCCATTGATCGGTGACCTGACCAGCGCCGAATCCCTGGCTTACGATGCGGGCAGCAAATCCTCGCCGTACCACGGCGAACTGATCATCGCCCTCGACCCACGGCGCTTCCTTGGCGACGCCACCGAGCAACACCTGGCCCGTGCCGAAACCCTGTTCCAGAGTATCGAAGGCCAAGGCGCCCGTTTGCCATCGCAACGCCGCTATGAAGCGCGAGCCCGCAGCCAGGTAGAAGGTGTGCAGATCCCCGAGGCGCTGTACCACGACCTGAAGGCGTTGTTGGCCTGAACCCTTAGAAGTAGCGGGCGCCGCAAGCGGGCGCCCGCTCCTACAGTGATATTAGGTGCCCACAGGTTCCGCATACACCCGCTCACCTGGAGCAACCCGCTTATTGGCTGATGGCTTCACGTTGCTGTTTGCCGTCAACCAGGCGGTTGATGGCCAGTGGGTTGGCGTTTTTCAGGGGCTCGGGCAGTAGCTGGTCGGGGCAGTTCTGGTAGCACACCGGGCGCAGGAAACGCTCGATGGCCAGGCTGCCGACCGAGGTGCCTCGAGCATCGGAGGTGGCAGGGTAAGGGCCGCCGTGGACCATCGCATCACACACCTCGACCCCGGTCGGGTAGCCGTTGAACAGCACCCGGCCAACCTTCTGCTCCAGCAACGGCAATAGCTCGCCATGGGCCTGCAAGTCAGCGGCTTCGGCAATTAGCGTCGCCGTCAGTTGACCGTGCAAGCCGTGCAGCGCGCGCTGCAGTTCAGCGGCGTCGGCCACTTCCACCAGCACGGTGGTCGGACCGAAGACTTCCTCCTGCAGCAGCCGGTCACCCTCGAGCAACAGACGGCTGTGGGCCTTGAACAACTGCGGCTGGGCCTGGCGACCCTGTTGCGCGCGGCCGGCGAGGTGGCTGACCTGCGGATGCGCGTGCAACGCTTCGACCCCCCGGGTATAGCTCGCCAGCGTGCCGGCGTTGAGCATGGTTTGCCCCGGCTGCTCGGCCATCAGGGCACTGAGTTGCTCGATGAAGGCACTGAATTCGCCAGAGCGAATCCCGATCACCAAGCCTGGGTTGGTGCAGAACTGCCCGCACCCTTGGACCACCGAGGCCACTAGTTCACTGGCGATTGTCGTACCCCGTACCCGCAGGGCTTCGGGCAGTACCAGCACCGGGTTGATGCTGCTCATCTCGGCGAACACCGGGATCGGTTGCGGGCGTGCGGCGGCCATGTCGCACAGGGCTCGACCGCCTTTTAATGAACCGGTAAACCCGACTGCCTGGATCGCCGGATGCTTGACCAGGGTTTCACCGACCCCGGCACCGTAGATCATGTTGAACACACCCTTGGGCATGCCGGTCTGTTCGGCGGCGCGGATGATCGCATCGGCGACTCGTTCGGCCGTCGCCATATGTCCGCTGTGGGCTTTGAACACCACCGGGCATCCGGCGGCCAGGGCTGCGGCCGTGTCGCCGCCGGCGGTGGAGAAGGCCAGGGGGAAATTGCTGGCGCCAAACACTGCCACCGGACCCACACCGATCCGGTACTGACGCAGGTCCACGCGGGGCAATGGCTGGCGATCGGGCAGGGCGCGGTCGATGCGCGCGGCATAAAAATCGCCGCGGCGCAGGACTTGGGCGAACAGACGCATCTGGCCACTGGTGCGACCCCGTTCGCCCTGAATGCGCGCTGTCGGCAACGCGGTCTCGCGGCTGACCAGGGCGCTGAACTGTTCATCCAGCGCCTCCAGTTGTTCGGCAATGGCCTCGAGGAACTCGGCGCGGCGACTGGCCGCCAAGCTGCGAAAGGCCGGATAGGCGCTCGCGGCGGCCTGGGCGGCGGCGTCCACCTCAGCCTCGGTAGCCTGGCTGAAAGCGTAGGACAGGGGCTCGCCGGTGCTGGCGTCGTAACTGCGCAAGGTTTGGCTGCCAGCGGCGCTGCGGGCACCACCAATGTAGTTGTGGCCGAGAAGGTCGGACATGCAAAAGCTCCTGTGAAAAATGGGGTCGGCTCTGCTGATTTTGTCGGGGCGGGAGCACGCCGCAAGCGGGCACCGCAAACAGGCACCGCAAACAGGCGCCGCAAGCGGGGGCCGCAAGCGGGAGCCCACCCCAACAGACAGACCGGGTTACGCCAGTGAGTCGGCGCGGCGTGGGGTGGCGTTCGGGTCGAGGGCGGCGATCCGTGCCGCGGATTCGGCATCCACCAGGTGCAAGGACTTGCCACGGGTTTCCCGAGTCAGGCCGACGGCCACGATGGAGATCAGCGACGCGCCGACCAGGTACCAGGCGATCGGTGTCGAGCTGTGGTACTTGTTCAGCAGGGTGATGGCGATCAGCGGAGCCAGCGAACCGGCGAAGATCGGCGCCACCTGGTAGCACAGCGACAGGGCGGTGTAGCGCACATGGGTGGGGAACATCTCGGCCATCAGCGCCGAGTAGGGCGCGTAGGTCATCGACTCGATGGCCAGGCCCAGGGTAATCGCCGCCATGATCAGCCAGTTGTTGCCGGTGTCCATCAGCGGGAAGCCGATGAAGCCCCAGAACGCGGTGAGTACCGCCCCGGTCAGGTACACCGGTTTGCGTCCGACGATATCCGACAGGTAGCCCATCAGCGGGATCAGGAAGAAATGCAGCAGGTGGGCGCCGAACATCAGGAACAGGATTTCCGAGGTGTCCTTGTGCACCACCAGCTTGAGGTACGTGATGGAGAAGGTCACCACCGTGTAGTAGAGGATGTTCTCGGCAAACCGTGCGCCGATTCCCACCAGCACCGCACGCCAGTGGTGGCGCAGGACTTCCACCACCCCCAGTTGTTGCTGCTTGGTCTGCGCCTGGCGAGCCTGGGCTTCCTTGAAGATCGGGGCATCGTCGACGCTGGTGCGAATCCAGTAGCCGATCAGTACCACCACGGCCGAGAACCAGAACGCTACGCGCCAGCCCCAGGCGAGGAATTGCTCCTCGGACAGGTTCGACGACAACAGCAGCAGGGCGACCGTGGCCACCAGGTTGCCCGCCGGAACCCCGGCTTGTGGCCAACTGGCCCAGAACCCACGACGGTTGTCCGGGCAGTGTTCGGAGACCAGCAGGATCGCGCCGCCCCATTCACCACCAAAGGCGAAGCCCTGGATCAATCGCAACAGCACCAGTAACACCGGCGCGGCATAACCGATCTGGTCGAAGCCGGGCAGGCAGCCCATGAGGAAGGTGGTGATGCCGACTACCACCAGGCTCAGTTGCAGCAGCCGCTTGCGGCCGAATTTGTCGCCGTAGTGACCGAACACCAGGCCACCCAGGGGACGGGCGAGAAAGCCTACGGCGTACAGGGCGAAGGCGGCGATGATGCCGTCGATGGGGCTGTCGGTCTGGCGAAAGAACAGCTGGCCGAAGACCAGTGCCGAGGCCGTACCGTAGAGAAAGAATTCATACCATTCGGCGACGGTACCGGCCATGGCGGCGCCGACGACACGTTTGAGTCCTGCGGGGGTGGTTGCGCTTTGAGTGGGTTGAGCGTTGGACATGCTGGCGTTTCCTGTAGGGGCGCAAAAACAGGCAGCCGGGCCGGACCTGCGAAGGTCCGCCCGGCACTCACTCAGAGACCGACGTCCGGCAACTGCGGACGGTTGGCCAGGGCCTTGGCCATGATCTGCTCGACGAATGCCCGATCGGCTTCCGGCAGGGCCAGGCGTGGCGGACGGGTCAGCGCGCTGCCGCGACCGGCGATGGCTTCACACAGCTTGATGCACTGCACCAGATCGGCACGGGCATCGAGGTGCAGGATCGGCATCAGCCACTCATAGATCGGCATGGCTTCGGCGAAGCGCCCGGCCTTGGCCAGGCGGAAGATGGTTTCGCCTTCCTTGGGGAACACGTTGGACATGCCCGAGACCCAGCCTTCGGCACCCACGGCGATGCTTTCCAGGACCACGTCGTCGAGGCCGGCGAACAGCACGAAGCGATCGCCGACTTCATTGCGCACATCGATGAAGCGCCGGGTGTCGCCGGAGGAGTCCTTGAAGCACACCACGTTGTCGCAGTCGGCCAGGGAAATCAGGATGTCCGGGGTCACGTCGTTTTTGTAGATCGGCGGGTTGTTGTAGACCATCAGCGGCACGTCGGCATTTTTCGCCACGTAGCGGTAGTGCTCGGCGGTCTCGAACGGCTTGGAGCCGTAGACCAGCGCTGGCATCAGCATCACGCCATCGACCCCGACCCGGCGCACGGCGTTGGCCACTTTGGCCGCTTGCACGCTGGTGAACTCGGCCACGCCGCAGATCACCGGGACCCGACCGCGGGAAGCGTCGACCGCGACTTCGGTCACGGCGATTTTCTCTTCCGCGGTCAGGGAGGTGTTTTCGCCTACCGAACCGCAGACCACCAGCCCGGATACGCCATCGCGAATCACGTTGGAAATCACCTGGTGGGTTTTTTCCAGGTTGATCGAGAAGTCATCGTTGAATTGGGTGGTCACCGCGGGGAAGACGCCACTCCAGTTAATGCGCTTGCTCATTGTTGCCTCCGATTGGTTTTTTGTATTTCGTATACGATATTTTAAATGCCGAAGCTCGGCTAGTGCTTTTTGCAAAATAAACAGGGGTTTTGCTGCCGTTGGTCCGGGCAGACTCAGGCGCCGGGCCAGGTGTCCGACAAGCGATAGCCTTGTGGCCACGGGTCGCTGGGGTCGAGCAGGTGTTGATGGGTGCCGGTGATCCAGGCCCGCCCGGAAATGCACGGGTAGATGGCAGCGCGTCCGGCGACTTCGGTCAGCGAATCGATGCGGCAGTGGAACTCGGAGCCAAGGATCGAGCGGCCGATAAAGCGTTCGCCGACCTGCATCAGGCCCTTGGCGTGTAACACCGCCATGCGTGCCGAGCAGCCGGTGCCGGTGGGCGAGCGGTCGATCTTGCCGGGCTGGATCACCACCGCGTTGGCGCCAGTGGCGATGCCGTTCTCCACCACGATCGGGGCCGCCAGTTGGCAGAAGGAAATGTGCGACCACTCTGGGTTCAGCGGGTGGACGAAGCCCAGTTGCTCGTTGGCCGCGCGGGTGATCTTCAGCCCGACCGCCACCAGGTCCGCCGCCTCATCGGGACGAATCGAGAAGCCCAGGGCTTGGGCATCGGCGATCACAAAACTGTCGCCGCCGTAGGCGGTATCGACCTGCAGCGATCCCAGGCCTTCGACTTCGATCCAGGCGTCGAGGCGATCGGCGAAGGAGGGCACGTTTTTCACCTCCACCCGTTGCACCTTGCCGTCCCGGCAGTCGGCGACCGCTTCGATCAGGCCGCCCGGGGCTTCGAGTACCAGCCGGGTTTGTGGTTCGGTCATCGGCAATATGCCGCTGTCCAGCAGCACGGTGGCCACGCACAGGGAATTGGACCCGGACATCGGCGGGGTGTCGGCCGGTTCCATGATGATCCAGCCCATCTGCGCCCGCGGGTCCTTGGCCGGCACCAGCAGGTTGACGTGGCGGAACACTCCGCCGCGCGGTTCGTTGAGCACGAAGTTGCGCAGGGTCTGGTCCTGGGCGATCCAGCGCGACTGTTCCCACAGCGTGGCGCCGGGTGGCGGTGCAACGCCACCGACGATTACATCACCGACCTCGCCTTCGGCGTGGCAACTGACGACGTGAATGACTTTTGATGAACGCATGCTGTCCTCCTGTTGTTGTCTATTTGGGCCTCATCGCGAGCAGGCTCGCTCCCACATTGATCTGTGGCGGCCATCGATTTTGTGTACACCACCCAACCCTGTGGGAGCGAGCTTGCTCGCGATGGTCGCAAGAGCGACGCGTTTGTCCAGACTGCACGTGTCATCGTTGACGACCATCGCTGGCAAGCCAGCTCCCACATTGATCTGTGGCGGCCATCGATTTTGTGTACACCACCCAACCCTGTAGGAGCGAGCTTGCTCGCGAAGGTCGCAAGAGCGACGCGTTTATCCAGACTGCACATGTCATCGTTGACGACCATCGCTGGCAAGCCAGCTCCCACATTGATCTGTGGCGGCCATCGATTTTGTGTACACCACCCAACCCTGTAGGAGCGAGCTTGCTCGCGAAGGTCGCAAGAGCGACGGGTTTATCCAGACTGCACATGTCATCGTTGACGACCATCGCTGGCAAGCCAGCTCCCACATTGATCTGTGGCGGCCATCGATTTTGTGTACACCACCCAACCCTGTGGGAGCGAGCTTGCTCGCGATGGTCGCAAGAGCGACGGGTTTATCCAGACTGCACATGTCATCGTTGACGACCATCGCTTCAAGCCCGCTCCCACATTGATCTGTGGCGGCCATCGATTTTGTGTACACCACCCAACCCTGTGGGAGCGAGCTTGCTCGCGATGGTCGCAAGAGCGACGCGTCTATCCAGACTGCACATGTCATCGTTGACGACCATCGCTGGCCAGCTCCCACATTGATCTGTGGCGGCCATCGATTTTGTGTACACCACCCAACCCTGTAGGAGCGAGCTTGCTCGCGAAGGTCGCAAGAGCGACGGGTTTATCCAGACTGCACATGTCATCGTTGACGACCATCGCTGGCAAGCCAGCTCCCACATTGATCTGTGGCGGCCATCGATTTTGTGTACACCACCCAACCCTGTGGGAGCGAGCTTGCTCGCGATGGTCGCAAGAGCGACGCGTTTGTCCAGACTGCACGTGTCATCGTTGACGACCATCGCGGGCAAGCCAGCTCCCACAGGATTGGGGTTATTTCACCGATTTGAGAAACGCCGCCGTCTCTGCGTGCAGCGGGTTGCCGATGACCTGGTCCGGCGAGCCGATCTCGTGCACCAGGCCGTTGCGAAAGAACGCCACGCGGTCGGAGACATCCCGCGCGAAGCGGATTTCGTGGGTCACCAGGACCATGGTCATGCCGTCTTCGGCGAGCATGCGCATGGTGTCCAGGACTTCGCCCACCAACTGCGGGTCGAGGGCCGAGGTGGCTTCGTCGAACAGCATGTAGTCCGGCGACATCGCCAGGGCGCGGGCGATGGCCATGCGTTGTTGCTGGCCGCCGGAAAGCTTGCCGGGGAAGGTCTTGAGCTTGTCGCCCAGGCCCACGTGAGTCAGTTGCCTGACCGCCAGCTCCTCAGCCTCGGCCTTGCTTTTGCCGAGCACTTTGCGCGGCGCCAGCATCACGTTCTCCAGGACCGTCAGGTGCGGGAAGGCGTTCCATTGCTGGAACACGATGCCGATTTTCTGCCGCAGGCGGTTGAGGTCGGTGCCGTTGCCGTGGACCTCGATGCCGTCGACGCGGATGTTGCCTTTCTGGATCGGTTCCAGGCCGTTGATGCACATCAGCAGGGTCGACTTGCCGGAGCCGGAGCCGCCGATGATCGACACCACCTCGCCCTTGTTCACCGTCAGGCTGACGCCCTTGACCACTTCCAGGTCGCCGAAGGATTTGTGTACGTTGTCGATCTCAATCATTTTCTTGCCACCTTCTTTCCAGACGAGCGCCCAGGCGGGCAACCACCAGGCTCATGACGTAATAGATCAGACCCGCGACGCACAGCACCAACAACGGCTCCTGGATGCGGGTGACGATGGTTTGCGAGGCGCGCAGCAGTTCGACGATGCCGATCCACATCACCAGCGCGGTGTCTTTCATCACGCTCAGGACCAGGTTCAGCCAGCCGGGGAAGGCCACGCGGGTAGCCATCGGCAGGACGATCCAGCGCAGGTCCTGCAGGTAGCTCAGACCCAGGGAACGACTGGCGCGGCGCAGGGTGTAGGGCACCGAGAGCACACCGCTACGCACGATTTCGGTGAAGTACGCCGCGGCGTACACCCCCAGCACGATGCAGCCGACACTGAAGGCGCTGATGTTCAGGCCGACGATGCTTTTCAGCGAGTTGAACAGCACGAACTGGATCAGCAACGGCACGCTGCGAAACACGTCCAGCACCCAGGCCAGGGGCAGGCTGGCCCGTGGCATCAGGGCGCGCAGCAAGCCAAACAGCAGCCCGGCCACGGTGCCGAGGATGATCGACCAGAACGTCAGTTGCAGCGTGACCCAGGCACCGTTGAGCAGGAACAGCAGGTCATTGATCGAGAAGCTGGTGGTAAACATGCTCACTTCCTCAGTAACGGAACAGCCGCCACGACAGCAGTCGGGCCACCGCGACGATCGCCTTGGCAATCAGGTAGTACAGGACCGCGGCAATGGCGAAGTACTCGAAGGTGCGGAACGTCTTGACGTTGTAGTCCTGGGTCACCCCGGTCAGGTCGTTGTTCAGCCCGACGATCACCCCCAGCGAGGTCATCAGTACCGCCCAGACCATTTGATTGGTCAGCGGGTAGAAGACGATGCGCAGCAGTTGCGGGACGATGATCAGGCGATAGGCCTGGAACGCGCTCATGCCCAGCGAGCGTGCGGCACGCACCTGGGTGTCGGGCACGGCCTTGAGGCCGCCGCGAAAGTTTTCCGCCAGATAGCCGGCGTTGTTGAAGGTGATCCCGGCGAGCAGGGCGAACCACGAACTGACATGCAAGCCGAGCGAACCCAGGCCGAAGTACAGGACGTAGATCTGGAACAGCGACGGGGTGTTGCGGGCAATCGATACCCAGCCGTTGCCGATCCCGCGCAGCAGCGGGTTGCGGGTTTCGCGCATCACCGTCAGGGCCAGGGCGATCAGCACCCCGAAGATCATCGACAGGGCTGCCGTCTCGAAGGTCACCAGGGCGCCGGCAAGCATGTCCGGCAGGGCGCGCAGGGCCGAGCGCCATTGGAAGCTGTAGTCAAACATGCGCAGGATTCTCCAGGCGGGCAGCAGGTTGCAGCCAGGCCGGCAGGCGTCCGCTGGCCGTGGCGGTGCAGGCGGCTTCGACACATTCCTTGAGGCTGGCGAAGTGCACCTTGCGCCCCACCAGGCCGGGTGCGTAGTGGGCGTATTTGCCCGAGTTGGTCATCAGGGTGGTGGCCGTCAGCGGGATCACCGGCTCGCCGAGCATGCACCAGCAGGTGTCGGTGACCAGGGTCGCGCCGAAGGCTTCAATCACCGCGATGTGCCCGGCGGCCCGCGCCTGCTCCAGCACTGCACGGCCGCAGGTGATGGCGACCACCACCGCGGGGTGCTTGTGCCGGCCGCGACACAAGCGCGCCAAGTGGCCAAATTCACTCAGGGAAAAGTGCGGGTTGCCCAGGGAGACCATATCGACCCGGCTGTCGCGGGCGCTGTTGAGTTCACGCCAGCTCACCAGCAGGTCTTGCAGGTGGATGTTTTCCTGGGGGAGCAGGACGTCGGCCTCCAGCACCTGGCGCGGGTCGAGCGCCTCGGGGGTGACCCCGGCAATATGGAACATCGGCGCCGCCGATGTAGTGGCGAACGCCGCGCCGAAGGCCTTGAGATCATCCAGGCTCGGTTGGCGCTGTTCCAGGCCCAGCACCAGGGGAATGCGGCTGCCTGCCAGGGCGCCGATGTGGTAGCCGAGCAGCGGGTAGAACGCGTCGTCCAGGTCCGCCAGTTCGGGTACCTGCACCTGCAGACCGGCCTTGCGCTGGGCGTCCAGGTGGCAGCCGATCAGGGGCGCACGGCCGGTGAGGGCAATGCAGATGTCCAGGTAGTCCGGGTACTTGAGGGTCCGCGCGCCGAGCACGCTGTTGGCGTAGACCACGGCATTCGATTCAGCCCAGACAATCTGCTCGCCGGCCTGGGGGGCGCTGTCGAGCAGGTACGGTGCACAGGTGAAGCTCAGTTGTGCGCCCATCGCCATGTAGGCATCTCCCAGGGCACTGGCCGGTACGCCGAGGGCAGGATCGATGCCCAGTTCGCGCCAGCGGCGCTGGTCCACGGAGATCGAATTGAGGGTGGTGGGCACGCGCACTTTCGCGCCCCACTGCACCAGTTGTTCGGCAAACCGCAGGCTGGCCGGACCGGTGTAGATGCAGCCGTCGATGTGCGCCTGGGTGACATCCACCAGGCGTTGCGCGCCCTGCAACCGGGCCATGCGCAGGACGATCTGCATCGCCACTTGCGCGGCCTGGCCATGGTGGCCGGCGAGCAGTGCCTGATCCAGTTCGCTGAGCTCCAGGGTGCTATGGTTGTCGGGTTTGCGCAGGGTGTTGTCGGGTGCCTGCCAGGCATCTTCGGGTGCTTGCTCGAACAGGCTCAGGGCGCTGTCTTCGACCCGCGCGACAGCCATGCCGCGCAGGGTGGCAAAGGCCTCCCGGCCGATGCACAGCACCGGCAGGGAACGTTGGAAAATCGTCTGCGCCACGAGCACGCCCAGGGTCAGGATCTCATCCGGTTCGGCCAGCACCAGTGCCGCTGGGGCATGACCGTTGCTGATCAACTCCATCAGCACGCTGCTGCCAGTACAGGAGCCGCGGCCGCTGGGAATCGCCAGCACCCGGCCGGCCAGGTGTTGGCCGCTGAGGGGGTGGTGACGGTCGATGACCTCACCGCTGCACGGATCGACCCCGCCCCAGAAACTCAGGCCGACATCGGCGAACAGCAAGGCGCCTTCGGCGGCGCCCGGGACCAGACAGCGCCCGGTCAGAGAAGTGAGCCTAGGCATGCCGGACACCTTAGTAGTAGACCTGAGGCACGGTCAGGTTGGTCGGCGGGATCTCGGTGCCGACCCATTTGACGAACAGCTCTTTGTAGCGCCCGGTGCGCACCTGCTGGTTGACGAACAGGTTGAGGTAGTTGAGCAGGCCGTACTCGTTACGCTTGGCGCCCAGCGACACGTAGTCGATCACGTAGGGGGCGTTGCCGGCGATTTTCAGGTTCTTGTATTTGCCCGACTTAATGGTCGCGGCGGCAACTGTGTTGGTCACGATCGTGGCGTCGATGTGGCCCTGGGCGACCGCCAGCAAGGTGTCGTTCTGCGACTGGTAGGCGCGGAAGCTGCCGCTGCCCCAGCTCTTCACGTCCTTTTCCAGGGCAATCGCTTCATAGGTGCCGCTGGTGTTGCCGACGGGTTTGCCCTTGATGTCGTCGAAGCTGTTGATGCCGGTGTTGTCGCGGGTCAGCACCACCATCTGGAAGGCGAAGTAAGGCACGGTGAGGCCGACGGTCTTGGCCCGCTCCAGGGTGTCGGAAGTGGAGGCAACGATCACGTCGGCACGCCCGGAGACCAGCGCCGGAATCCGGTCGGGGAACGGCGTCTCCACCACTTCAGCCTCGACCCCGAGGATCTTCGCCAGGTCGTGGCAATAGTCCACGTCGAAACCCGCCGGGTTGTTACCTTCATCGCGAAAACCCATGGGCGGGAAGTCCAGGGTCACGGCGCAGCGCAGCTTGCCCGAACCGACGATGTCGTCGAGCTTGTCGGCCTGGGCGGTGGCAATAAAGGAGGTACTGAGCACAGCGCTGAGGGCTACGGCAAATGCGGGGTTTTTCATAGAGGCCTCGTGATGGGTGAAGTGCTGTTGGGTAGCGTATTGGGGATTTCGTATACGATATTAACAATAGCAATCAACGTGCCTGTTTCCAGTGTAAAAGCAGATTTTTTTCTCAGCCCTTGCGGTAGGCGTGCTGCGGCGAATTGGCTGGAGGCAGAGTGACAGCATGGCCGTCGGGTGAGGTGGGGGGGCGGTGTTACATATGGGAGCAATGGGTGGGCGCACGCCCCTTTTAGGAACACCTGGGGCAAGGGGAGAGAGCTGTCGGATGTTCCACCGCAACTACAGCGCGTGGCACCTGATTCAGCGCGGCGTAATGGGGTTCTTCGCGAGCAGGCCGCAAGCGGGCGCCCGCTCCAACAGTGGTTTCGAGTGCTCGCAGATGTTGCAGGCACCAAACCTGTGGGAGCGAGCTTGCTCGCGATAGCGGTCTCAAGCTGTTTAGGGCTGGTTATCGCGATACTGGCTTGGCGACAGACTAGTCAGGGCGCGGAATTGGCGGCTGAAGGCGCTGTGGTCGGTGTAGCCGCAGCGCAGGGCGATTTCGGTGATGGGCAGGTCTTTGTCCAGCAATAGTCGCGAAGCTTCCTCGAGCCGCGCCTTGTGAATCATCTGCCGTGGGGTGAGCTGGAACACTCGTTTGCAGTGGCGCTCCAGTTGCGCCACGGAAAACCCGGCGAGCGCGGTCAGTTCGGCGAGGCTGATGGGGCGGGCGAAGTGGCTGCGGATATGGGCGTCCACCGCGGCGAGTTTGTGGAATGCCGGATGGTTGGCCTGGGGCAGTTGCAGGTCGCGGGAAATGCCGGCCAGGCCGACTATTTGCCCCTGCAGGTCGCGCAAGGCGAGTTTGTGGGTCAGGCACCAGACCGGTTGGTTGCCGTAATAAAGGTGCAGCTCAAGCTGGTCGGACAGTTCCCGGCCGCTGGCCAGGACCCGGCGATCCTGCTCGGTGTACAGCGGGCCGAAGCGTGCCGGGAACACCCTGTCGGCGGTAAGCCCGAGCAACTCGTCGCTGTGTTTTTTGCCGCAGCGCCGAGCCAGGGTCTGGTTGACGAAGGCGTAGCGGGCCTCGCGGTCCTTGATGAAAAACACCACGTCCGCCAGGGAGTCGAGCAGCGGCGTTATCGCTTGCAGGCTGCTGAGCAAGGTCGGCAGGTCGCAGGGTTTGAAGCTGTTGAGGGTGGGGTACATGGCGCTGAGGGTCTGGTGGCGACCCTCAGGATCATAGTGGCAAGGCGGTCCAACGCAAAGTGCCGGCATGGGATTCAGGGCGCCGACTGCTCATCCAGGCACAGCAGGGTCTCGATTCGCGCCGGGCTGAAGGGTGGGCGGGGGGCCGCGGCCGGCCAGTCGAACAGGTGCTGCACCGCACCGCCGCAGACCCGGCCTTGGCAGGCGCCCATGCCGCAGCGAGTGGCAAGCTTGGCCGAGCGCCAGTCGTGGTGTTCGGTCAGCGCCGCATAGGGTACGTCTTCGCAGCGGCACACCAGGGTGTCCGGTTGGGCCAATGTCTTGAGCTGCGGGTCGAGGGCAAATGCGTTGTTCAAGGCCTTGGCGAATCCCTGCCAACGCGCCCGACGCGGCCAAAGTTGCTGGGCCGCCTGGCGCTCGTTCACCGCTGCATGTCCGGCAATCGCGCCTTCCACCAGCGCCAGTTCACTGCCACCAAACCCGGTGCATTCCCCGGCAGCGTAATGATCGGTACGGCTGCAGGCCTGCCAGGCATCCACGGCGATGGCCTGGCCGTCGATGGCGCAGTCCAGGGCCTGGCCTAGCTGAATATTGGGGATCAGGCCAAAACCGCAAGCCAGGCGCTGGCATTGCAGTTCAACGATTTTGCCCTGCTGTTGCAGACGCACCCCTTCCAGGCGATCGCTGCCCAAGGCGGCCAGCACATGGCTGGCGGTGCGGTACTGCGGATCGAACAGGCGCAACGACTGCAGCAGCTTGGCCGGCCAGCGCGGCAGTTGTGTGGCGAACCCGGCCACCGCACTGCGCGAGGCCTGCTCGGCAATGCGCAGCACATGTGCGCCGTGTTGTTTGGCGCTGGCGGCGCTGGCCAGCAACAGTGGGCCGCTGCCGGCGATCACCAGGGTTTCGCCCTGCACCGGCAGGCCACCCTTGATCAGCGCCTGCAGACCGCCGGCGCCAGTGACGCCGGGCAGGGTCCAGCCGGGGAAGGGCAGCAGCAATTCGCGGGCCCCGGTGCACAGGATCAGCTTGTCGTACTCGATCAGCCAGCCATGCTCCGGGTCTTCCACCAGCAACTGTTTTGGTCCGCTACTGGCGATCACCCGGGTGGCGGAGTGAATGCGGATGTTGCTGCAGGCGTCCAGGCGCTGCCGTAGGTTACGGGCCTGGCGCGGCAGATGGGCCTCTGGGCCGTCGCGCCAGATTTGCCCACCCGGCAGCGGGTTGTCGTCGAGCAGGACGATGCGCGCGCCACTGGGCGCGGCTGCCAGGGCGGCGCTGATGCCTGCGGGGCCGGCGCCAATGATCAGCAGGTCGGCGTAGTGCTTCATGGGCGGGTCTCCACCTGCATGCCATCCCGGCACAGGGTCTGGCAGGCCAGGCGCCGGCGGCCGTCGATGGTCACCCGGCACTCCTGGCAAATGCCCATGCCACACACTGGCGCGCGGCGCTGGCCGGTGACCGAGGTGCGGCTGCAGCCGTCGCCACCCAGGGCCAGCGCGGCGGCCACGCTGGTGCCCTCGTTGACCTGCAGGCGGCGACCGTCGAGCATCAATTCAGGCATACACGGGCTCTCCGAGAAAACGTTGCGGCAGATAGGGTTGGGCGGGCAGGGGCGAGGGTTCGTCGAACAGTTGCGCCACCAGCAAGTCGGCGGTACCGGGGGCCGTCGTCACCCCCAGGCCTTCGTGACCGACCGCCAGCCACAGGCCTTGTTGTTGCGGGTGCTGGCCCACCAGCGGCAGGCCGTCCGGGCTGGCCGCACGCAAGCCGGTCCAGGCGCGAATGCCATTGAGTTGGGCCAGCCCTGGCATGTAGTCGCAGGCGCGCTTGAGCATTTTGGCGAGCATCCAGCCCTCGACCTGCGGATCGCTGGTGCCGAACTGCCGGGAGGCGCCGATGAACAATTGCCCGGTCGGCCGTGGCTGGATGTTGCAGGCAGTCGACGGGCCGCTGGCGTTGTGCGCGCTGGTGACGTAACCCAGCTCCACCAGGGTGTGGGTGACGGTGCCGGGGTAGCGATCGGTGATCAGCAGGTGGCCTTTTTTCGGTTCGATCGGCAGTTCCGGGCACAGTTCGGGGGCCTGCACGCCGTTGGCCAACACCACCGCTGCAGCGCTCAGCCATTGCCCGTCTTCCAGGCGCACGCGGTTGCCGTCGAGTTCGCTGACCCGTGCCCGACGCTGCTGGATGTTCGGTGTTTGCAGCATCCAGTCGGCGGTGGCGGGGGCATAGAGGATGCCGTCGCCATTGATCAGCAGCCCGCCCTCCAGGCCCTCGCGCAACTCGGGTTCGCGTCGGCGCAGGTCGCTGGCGCCGATCAGTTGGCAGGCCACGCCCTGGGCACGCAGGTTGAGGAATTTGCCATGGGCCACGGCCATTTCCTCGGCATTGGCCGCCAGCCACAGGGTGCCATTGCTGCGGTAGGCGCAGCTGTCGGGCAGGGCCGGCGCCTGTTCACGCCAGCGTTGCAGGGAATACTGACTCAGGGCCAGTTCGGCCGGGTTGTCGTCGAGCACCAGCAGGTGGCCCATGCCGGCCGCCGTGGCGCCATGCAGGCCGGCGTCCAGCACCAGCACCCGCAAGCCACGTCGGGCCAGCGCCTGGGCACAGGCGGCGCCGATGATGCCGGCACCGATCACGATCACATCGGCTACCTGGCCCTCGCTCACGGGCGAATGCCCCAGGCGAACGGATCGTCCTGCTCGATGATCAGGCTGGCTTCGGCGCTGATGAAGGCCCGCCCGCGAATGGTCGGGATAATGCGTTCGCCCTGCCATTCATAAGAGCCTTCGAACTGGCTGCCGATCACACTGGCCTGGCGCCAGATCTGTCCGGGCGGCAATTTGTCGTCGGCCGCCAGGCACGCCAATTTGGCGCTGGTGCCGGTGCCGCACGGAGAGCGGTCGTAGGCCTTGCCGGGGCATAGCACGAAGTTGCGGCTGTCGGCGTCCTGGTCGGCGGCGAACAGTTCGACATGGTCGATCAGGCCGCCGTCTTCACCGCGGATACCCTGGACTTCCAGCGCCTGCTGCACGGCGTAGGTGTAGGCGGTGAGGGCCTCCAGATTGTCGCCGGCGATGGCCAGGCCATGTTCGGCAATCAGGAAGAACCAGTTGCCGCCCCAGGCGATATCGCCGACCACCTGGCCGATACCGGGCACCTGCAGCGCCAGCGCCTTGCGGTAGCGGTAGGCCGGGACGTTGCGCACGCTCACCGATTGGTCTTCGTGCAGGGTCGCCTGCACCGTGCCCACCGGGGTCTCGATGCTGTGCACGCCGGGGCCGATCTTGCCCAGGTGCGCCAGGGACGCCACCAGGCCGATGGTGCCGTGGCCGCACATGCCCAGGTAGCCGGTGTTGTTGAAAAAAATCACCCCGGCACAGGCGCTCGGATCCACTGGCTCACAGAGCAGGGCTCCCACCAGCACATCGCTGCCCCGTGGTTCGAGGACGCAGGCGGCGCGCCACTGGTCGTGGTGCTCGGCCAGCAGCTGGCGTCGCTCGGCCATGCTGCCACGGCCCAGGTCAGGAAAGCCGGCGGTGACCAGGCGGGTCGGTTCGCCGCCGGTGTGGGAGTCGATCACGGTGATGCGTTTCATGGGAGGGCCACGTCCGTTCAGATGAGTGAACAGAAGAGTGGCCTTTGCAGCGGGGTGCCGGCTTGATGGATTTACCTGCTGCCGATGACGAAATCGGCACAGTGCAGCGCAAAGTCAATGGGCGTGGGGCAGGTGCTCGAACAAGGTCTGGCAGACCCCGGCGATGTGCTCATCGAGCAGCTTTACCGCCAGGTCGACGTCGCCGGCCCGGCAGGCCGCGAGGATTTCCCGGTGTTCGTGGTCGGCGCGTTCCTTACCGGCCGACAGGCTCATCTGCATGCGCAGGTAGCGTTCCAGCTTGTCGTTGACCGAGCGGATCAGGCTGACCAGGAAGGGCCGTTGCGCCGGCTCGTAGAGGCAGGCGTGCAGTTGCCAGTTGAGCTCGGCCCAGCGCCCGACGTCATCTTCGCCAATGAACTCCTGGCAGATACTCTCGGCCCGGGCGAAGGTGGCTTCGGTCATGTTGGGAATGGCCAGGCGCAGCACCTTGTCTTCGAGCAACATGCGCACCTCGAACATCTGCGCCAACTCGGCATCGGAGATGCGCGTGACCATCGCCCCGCGATTGCGCTGGAACATCACCAGGCCTTCGGCCTCCAGGCGCTTGAGGGCTTCGCGCACGGGGATCTTGCTGACGTTGAACTGGCGCGCGATGTCATCCTGACGAATCGGCTCATCCTCGGCAAAATGCCCGGCGACAATGGCGTCGCGCAGATGGCGGGTGATGATTTCCGAAGTCGAAGGCGTATTGCCTAGGTCGGGAGCGTTGAGTCTGGATTGGGTCACGGCGGCGAATCTTCGGAATGAGGTTGCTATAGGGTATACGAAATTCGGTTTTTCTTCCTTTCACCCCACAGCACCTCAGGCCGTGACCCGTTCCTCGTCGCGCAGTTGCAGGCTCAGGTCGTCACAGCTCTGGGACCAGGCGGCCAACCACTCGGGCAGCGGCGGTGACTGCGGAGCCAGGCCTATCTCCTCGACGAACTCGCTGGGCGCTACCGTGCCTTTGCCGGACCGGAACAGCCCGCGCATCACCACCACGCCCACCACCCGGCCGTTGCTGACGAAGCGGTGCTCCATAAAATTCCATTTGGCGTCCCAGGCGAGTATCCGCGTGTGGATCTCGAAGCGTTCGAACAGCTTCAGCTCGCGGCGGAACTTGCCCCAGACATCACCGACTATCGGCACCGCCTTGTGCCGCAGGGCCACGCGAAATGCCCCGCTGCGCAGTACGTAGTCCATGCGCCCGACATCGGCCAGGGTGAAATAGCGACCGTTGGTGACGTGGCGGTTGAGGTCCAGGTCCAGCGGCCAGACGCGCATGCGCACGACGGTGGTGGCCAGGCCGTTCACCGGTTGGCGCCACGGTCGACGAAACAGCATGCACAGCAAGCGAAACCACAGATTCATACGGGGTACCTTTTATGGAGCTGGTTGGCCAGCGAAAGCGTATTCCCGGAACCGGGAGCCAGGAAAACAATCGCTGCACTGTAGAGCTGGCCAATCGGCTAAGCTAGGTGCACAAATGACTTAAACCATGCGAAAAGCGCAAACGAGTCCTCCATGCATATCACCCTGCTACTGGCCGAGCACTGTTCTGCCGCCGCCGCCACCATTGCCCTGGAAGTGCTGAATGCGGCCAACCTGTTCAGCGACAGTCCGCCATTCGAGGTGGTCAGCGCTTCGCTCGATGGCGCTCCTGTTGCCGCTGGGGGAGGGCAGATGTTGCGGGTCGATCATGGGCTGGCCGAGATCCACCGCACCGACCTGGTGCTGATTCCCGGGTTCCTCTTCACCCTCAAGGATGCCTTGCCGACCTTCGCCGTCTATGGGCCGTGGCTGCGGCAACAGCACCAGCAGGGCGCCGTGATGGCGTCGATTTGCACCGCATCGTTCATGCTGGCCGAGAGCGGTTTGCTGGATGGTCGGCGCGCCACCACCCATTGGGCGTTTGCCGACTACATGCGCCGGCGTTACCGCGAAGTCGATCTCGACGAGGACCAGATGATCTGTGAAGACCAGCAGTTGATCACCAGCGGAGGGGCCAGTGCGGCGATTGACCTGCTGCTGCACCTGGTCCGCCGCTTTGCCTCACTGGAGCTGGCTCACACCTGTGGCAAGTACCTGCTGATCGATAACGTGCGCCGCGAGCAAACGGTGTACGCGCTGTGGTCCTTGCCCAAGAACCATGGCGATGGCGAGATCCTGCGGGTCCAGGAGTGGCTGGAGGAGCGTTTTGCCCAGCCGCTGTTGATCGACGACATCGCCCGGCAATTCGGCTTCGGGGTGCGCAACTTCAAGCGGCGCTTCAAGGAAGCCACCGGCTCTACGCCCATTGCCTACCTGCAGACCCTGCGCCTGGAAAAGGCCAAGCAGCTGCTGGAATCCACCCGCATGACCCTGGACAGCATCACCTACGCGGTGGGTTACGCCGATGGCAATTCTTTTCGCCGACTGTTCCAGCAACGGGTTGGCCTGTTGCCGGCGGCCTACCGCAAGAAATTTCAGCCGAGACTGGGCTGAGGCCGGGTCGCGTGCTCCAATAGCCGCCCACACTGCTGGTCAGCAATAACCGATGGGATCCACAGGATGAAGAACACCGTAGCACTGACGCTCGCCTGGCTGCTCAGCACCGGCGCCTGGGCCGCGGGCGATGTGCCGGCCGGCGAGAAGCTGTTCAGCCGCATTTGCGGCGGCTGCCATCAGGTCGGCGAATCGGCGCGCGCCTCGTTCGGCCCGCAACTGAACTCGATTTTCGGCCGCCCCAGCGCGAGCACCACGGATTATCAGTACTCCGACGCCATGCGCGCGGCCAACCTCGTCTGGACCCGCGAAACCCTCACCGCCTATCTGGAGGCGCCGAAAAAAGTCGTGCCGGGCACCCGCATGATTTTCTGGGGCCTGAGCGATCCGCAGAAAATCGACAACCTGCTGGCCTACCTGCAGACCTTCCAGGCGCAGTGACCGCCCATCAGCACCCCAGGACCAGGCGGTAATCGAGCTTGCGTGGGTCTGCGGCGGGTCGTGGATCAAGGACAAATCCGCAGCGTTCAAGCACCTTGCTTGAGCCGACATTGCGTTTGTACACATCCGCCAGCAGATGCTGCAGTTGCCAGCGCTCGCGGGCCTGGTGGATCAGTTGCCGCAGGGCCAGGGTGGCCAGGCCCTGGCCGCAGAAGCGGTGATCGATCCGATAACCGACCTCTGCACAGCCCAGGGTCGAGTCGATATCTTTCAGGTTGGCCCGCCCGACAATGCCCTGCGTGGCTTCTTCGAGCACCAGGGGCTGCCAGGTCCCTTCGGCAAACCCGCGCAGATAGTCCTCGACGTGCGCGGTAATCCCCGGCACTGAGTAGAAGTCAGCGGCGCGCGGATCGATCTGCGATTCGAACCAGTCGCGGTTGGCGATTTCAAATCTGAGCAAGGCTGGAATGTCAGTCTTGAGCAGTGGGCGAACGCGCACGGTTGGCATTGGCTTGTTTCTCCTTGCTTGAGCAGTCCTGCTGTTGAATGGTGAGTGACGAGTGGTGCTGTGCCGATCGAGCCGCAGTTTGCCACAGCCAGGGTTCATCCCTCTGCTGCCAGTCCTGCAGTCTCCACTGGCATCCGTGCGCGGCCGCTGAGCTTGAGCCACACACCAAATTCCTGCATCACCGCCACCACCGGGCGCAGGCGGTTGCCGTCTTCGGTCAGTTCATATTCGACTTTGACCGGGACGCTCGGGTACACCGTGCGTTTGACCAGGCCGACGTCTTCCAGGGCGCGCAGGTCCAGGGTCAGCATCCGCTGGGAGATCCCGGGGACGTCACGGCGCAGTTGATTGAAGCGCTTGGGGCCATCGAGCAGGTAGGACACCAGCAGCAAGCGCCAGCGGCCACCGAGCAGGCGCATGGATTCTTCGACGGAGCAGCCGGTCACGTTGTGTTTCATCGAGCCTTCCTCAGGGTGCGGGCAGGTATATTTTATGTACCTAGATGATAAAAAAGTGCCTTCTTCCGTTTATATACCTGATCGCCAAGAATGTGGCTTCACCCTTTTTGGAAGTCGCCCATGAAGCTGTATTACATCCCCGGTAGTTGCTCGCTGTCGCCGCATATCGTGATTAATGAACTGGGGCTGGACGTCCAGTTGCTCAAGGTCGATCACCGCCAGCACACGGTGGTGGGCGAAGGTGATTATCTGCAGGTCAACCCGCTGGGCTATGTGCCGATCCTGGAGTTGGACGATGGCACGCGGTTGCGAGAGGGGCCGGTGATTGTGCAGTACCTGGCGGATCAGCGGCCCGAATCCGCGCTGGCACCCGCCAATGGCACGCTTGCGCGGTACCGGTTGCAGGAGTGGTTGAGTTTTCTCTCCTCGGAGATCCACAAAGGCTTCATCCCGTTGCTGTATGCCGGGTTGGCCGGCAAGTATGTGGACACCGCCAAGCCCAAGCTTGAACAGCGTTTTGCCTGGATCGACGAGCAACTGGCGGACCGTGAGTATTTGCTCGGCGAGCGGTTCACGGTCGCCGATGCCTACCTGTTTGCCCTCATCGGTTGGGGCCAGGCGGGGTGGTTGCGCTCTTACTACAAGGCCGATATTCACTTCGACGGATTGAGCCATCTCGAGGGGTGGTACGCCCGGGTCTATCAGCGGCCGGCGGTGAGGCGGGCGCTGTTGCAGGAGGGGTTGGAATGAGTGGTGGGAGCGCTCCGTTTGCCCGCGATGGTCGTCAACGATGACGCGTGCTTCCTGAGTAAATGCGCCGCTCTCAGGTTTTTCGCGAGCAGGCCGCAAGCGGGCACCCGCTCCTACAAGCAGGCAATCAACCGCCAGGCCGGTCGAGGCTCGCCAGGGTGTGATCGCGGCGCTCGGGGGATTCACCGCTGAGCTCCCACAACAGTGCGGTGATGGTTTGCCCGTCTAGCGTGCCCTGGGTTTGTAGTCGCTGCGCCAGCGTGCTGACAGCCGGCCAATAGCGCTGCAGCAGGCAGTGGGAGCGGGCGATAGCGCGGGAGTGGGCGTCGAGCAACTTTCGCGCAGGCAGCAGGCTAATCAACTCTTCGCCCCGCAGCCAGTCCCCTCGGCCTCCACCCTTGAAGCACTGCTCGGGCGGTGCTTGCTGGTAGATCGCTTCAGCTATCGGGCCGGCAAAACAGTTGAGCAGGTCACGCTCGATCCACTCCACCATCGACGGCAGGTATTCCGCCACCCCGGGGGCCTCGGCGGACGGACGCAGGACAAAATAACTGGCTTCTACCAGGCCCTCGACCTGCTGCAGATTGCCGTGCAGATCCAGCATCGGGCCGCTGGCGGCTTCGGCCGGGGTGCGAACGGTGACCCGTTCGATAGGCCGGCCATTCCACCAGAAAGCCAAGGCATGGCCCGCTTCGTGGAATGCCGTGGAGCATGCGCGCGTATTCATGGTCGGGACCTCGCCCGTACAGCAGAACGCTGACAGCCTTGATGCTTGCACGGCGTTATGGGCGCGGATAAAAGATTATCTCTATCGCCAAGCAATACTGGCGCTATTTGCCCTGTCCATGACTGGGGACTAGCCTTAATCCTGCGCTGGCGCGAGCCGGCCGGATTAGCGCTGACTAGGAGACAGGAAGACGTTGCACGTTTACCAGGCCTAACGTTGGTCACCGTTGCCGGCAAGCTGCTTGCCGCGCGCATGTTTTGCCGTGTGACCCTCCCGATCGGTTGATCGAGCTCTCGGCCCTGCAGCCTATGTCATTGATTTCGCTCGTCGCTATATCGCGCCCATCCCGGGCCGAATAGCTGGATGAATTCGACCAAAGGTAGCTCACACATGGCAACTGAATCGAAATGCCCGTTCAATCACGCCGCTGGCGGTGGCACGAAGAACCGCGACTGGTGGCCGAACCAACTGAACCTGAACATCCTGCACCAGCACTCTTCGCTGTCCGACCCGCTGGACCCGGGGTTCAACTACGCCCAGGCTTTCAAAAACCTCGACTTTGCGGCGCTCAAGCAAGACCTCAACGCACTGATGACCGACTCCCAGGACTGGTGGCCGGCGGACTTCGGCCACTACGGGCCGCTGTTTGTCCGCATGGCCTGGCACGCCGCAGGCACCTACCGCACCGGTGACGGCCGGGGCGGGGCGGGTTCCGGGCAGCAGCGGTTTGCCCCGCTCAACAGTTGGCCGGACAACGTCAGCCTCGACAAGGCCCGCCGCCTGCTGTGGCCGATCAAGCAGAAGTACGGGCAAAACATCTCCTGGGCCGACCTGATCGTCCTCACCGGCAACGTCGCGCTGGAGTCCATGGGCTTCAAGACCTTCGGTTTTTCCGCCGGGCGAGCGGACGTCTGGGAACCCGATGAAGATGTCTACTGGGGCTCGGAAAACAAGTGGCTGGGCGGTGACACACGCTATGGCAAGGATCAGGAACCGATGCAGGAACCTGGCGACGGCACCCTGGTGGCCGAGCCTGAGCTGCATGGCGAGGAAGAGAGCCGCACCGACCAGGGGCGCAACCTGGAGAACCCGCTCGCCGCTGTGCAAATGGGCCTGATCTATGTCAATCCGGAAGGCCCCGAGGGCAATCCGGATCCATTGGCTTCGGCCAAGGACATCCGCGAAACCTTCGCGCGCATGGCCATGAACGATGAAGAAACGGTGGCCCTGATCGCCGGTGGCCACGCCTTCGGCAAGACCCACGGCGCAGGCCCAGCCGATCATGTTGGCGCCGAACCGGAAGCCGCCGGCCTTGAGTTGCAGGGCCTGGGCTGGAAAAGCACCTTCGGCACCGGCAAGGGCGGCGACACCATCACCAGCGGGCTGGAAGTGACCTGGACCACCACACCGACCCGCTGGAGCAATAACTACCTGGAAAACCTCTTTGGTTTCGACTGGGAGCCAAGCAAAAGCCCGGCGGGCGCCAACCAGTGGACGGCGAAAAACGGTGCCGGTGCCGGGACCATTCCCGATGCCCATGACCCCTCGAAACGGCGCAACCCGAGCATGCTCACTTCGGACCTGGCCCTGCGTTTCGACCCGATCTACGAAAAAATCTCGCGTCGGTTCCTCGACAATCCCGAGCAACTGGCCGACGCCTTCGCCCGCGCCTGGTTCAAGCTGATCCATCGCGACATGGGCCCGCTCTCGCGCTACCTCGGCCCGGAACTGCCCAACGAAGAGCTGCTGTGGCAAGACCCGATTCCTGCGCTTGACCACGCCCTGGTCGACGACAGCGATGTCACCGCGCTCAAGGGTAAAATCCTGGCCTCGGGCCTGAGCGTGGCGCAACTGGTGTCCACCGCCTGGGCCGCGGCCTCGACCTTCCGTGGCTCGGACAAACGCGGCGGCGCCAATGGCGGACGCCTGCGCCTGGCGCCACAGGTGTTCTGGCAGGCCAATCAACCCGAGCAACTGTCCCAGGTGCTGGGCAAACTCGAAGCCGTGCAGCGCGAGTTCAACAACGCCCAGGCCGGCGGCAAGAAAATCTCCCTGGCGGACCTGATTGTCCTGGGCGGCAGCGCCGGGATCGAGCAGGCGGCAAAAAACGCCGGGCACAGCCTGACGGTGCCGTTCACTGCGGGGCGCATGGATGCCAGCCAGGAGCAGACCGATGTCGAGTCGTTCGGCTTCCTCGAACCGATCGCCGATGGCTTTCGCAACTACCTCAAGACCCGTTACCGGGTGTCGGCGGAGGCGTTGCTGATCGACAAGGCGCAGTTGCTGACCCTCACCGCACCGCAAATGACTGCCCTGGTGGGCGGCTTACGCGTGCTCGACACCAACGTCGGCCACACCGCCCACGGTGTCTTCACCCAACGGCCGCAAACCCTGAGCAACGACTTTTTTGTCAACCTGTTGGACATGGGCGTGGAGTGGAAACCCACCTCGGACAGCAACGAGACCTTCGAAGCCCGCGACCGTAATAGCGGGGCAGTGAAATGGACCGCCACCCGCGTCGACCTGGTCTTCGGCTCCAACGCGCAACTGCGTGCGCTGGCGGAGGTGTACGCCAGCAGCGACGGCCAACAGGCGTTCCTCAAGGACTTCGTGGCGGCCTGGACCAAGGTGATGAACCTGGATCGATTCGAGTTAGATCGCGGCGTCTAGAAGGGAGGTTGGCAGAACCCTGGTAATACCCGTTGGAAGTGCCTCGGCTGCCCTCCGGCTCCTACATCAGCGGAGGGCATCCAGCGACCATACACCTTGGCGATCATGGTCCAGTCTTGGTGGCCGAGCTGCTTTGCTAGGCCTAGGACCGTCGACCGGTTGGCTGTGGTTGATTCGGGCGTCTGTCGCTTTCGACAGGTATTCAGAGATCTATTCGGCTTCATTTGTTGCACGCCAGTGCAGTCACTCGCAAAGCTGATACAACAATCCGGTAATGAATATCAGTAAACCTGAGGCACGATTATTTCGGCTGGCGTTGGACTCCGGAAGTAGTCTTCCTGCCGCTCACGTTGCGGTAAATTGATCACCGGTAGTTCCACCTCCTCATAGGGCATTTGCGCCAGTAGATGGGTAATGCAGTTGAGCCTCGCTTTCTTCTTGTCATCAGCCTGCACCACCCACCACGGCGCTTCGGCAATGTGAGTGCGTTCGAGCATGATCTCCTTGGCCTTGGTATAGGCCTCCCAACGCCGACGGGACTCCAGATCCATTGGGCTGAGTTTCCACTGCTTGAGCGGGTCGTGAATGCGGCTGAGAAAACGCAAGTTCTGTTCCTGGTCGGAAATTGAGAACCAGTATTTGATCAGTTGTACACCGGAGCGAGCGAGCATCCGCTCGAACTCTGGCACTGTACGGAAAAACTCTTCGTACTGATCGTCATCACAAAACCCCATGACCTTTTCGACCCCGGCGCGGTTGTACCAACTTCGGTCGAACAACACGATTTCGCCCGCTGCTGGCAGATGCGAAACATAGCGCTGGAAATACCATTGCGTGCGTTCGCGGTCGTTCGGCGCAGGCAGGGCCGCGACACGGCATACCCGTGGATTGAGTCGTTGGGTGATGCGTTTGATCACGCCACCTTTGCCGGCGGCATCGCGCCCTTCGAACAGGATCACTACTTTGTGGCCAGTCTTGACGACCCAGCTTTGCAGCTTCACCAGCTCACCTTGCAGGCGGAACAGTTCGCTGAAGTAAAGTCGTCGGGCCTCCCGTGCACTTCCTTCCTGAGCGTGTTCATCGAACAGTGCATTCAGGTCGTGCCCGTCTTCGGATAATTCCAGTTCCAGTTCTTCGTCACTGTGATCAAGCAGCTCGCGGTGGATGCGCTGTATCAGGGTCTCTTCAGTTGAGAACATGGGAGAAATTCCGTCGTAAGGGATGGAAAAGTCTTATTCGCAATTTGTTACGGAGTAATTACATCAGAAGGCATTGCGGCGGCGGTATGGGGGCTGGCTAGTGTTTTGCCATCGTCTTTCATAAAAACGTAACAGGATTATCGCAGACTCCCTGAGCCCGTCATGACAAGGAGTTTTTTAATGAAATGTTTGATGAAGTCTGCTGCGCTCGCTATTACGGTTTCTCTTTGTGCCACCTCGGTGGCTTTCGCTGGTGAGAGCGTCCGCCTAACAGGTTCCGGAGCCAGTTTCCCGGCACCGATCTACCTCACTTGGTTCAAAGATTTCAGCAAGAAAACCGAAGGTGTCACGGTGGATTACCAATCCAAGGGCAGTGGTGCGGGTGTACAGGACTTCCTGAACAAAACCGTTGATTTCGCTGCCAGTGACTCGGCCATGAAAGACGAAGACATTGCCAAGGTCGCCGAGGGTGCTCAGTTACTGCCGATGACGGCGGGTGAAATCGTGCTGGCCTATAACCTGCCGGGCAACCCTAAGGGGCTAAAACTGCCACGCGACGTTTACTCCAACATTTTTCTCGGCAAGATCACTCGCTGGAACGATCCGCAGATCATCGCAGCCAACCCGGACCTGAAACTGTCCGACACGCCGATCACCGTGGTCGTGCGCGCAGACTCCAGCGGTACCACTGCGGTGTTCACCAAGCACCTGGCGGCGATCAATCAAGAGTTCAAGCAGACGCTGGGTGAGGGCAACACCGTCAACTGGCCTGCCAGCGACAAATTCATCAAATCACCCAAGAATGATGGTGTGACCGCCACCGTACGCCAGACCCCGGGCGCCATTGGCTACATCGAATACGGCTTTGCCAAGCTGGCCAAGGTTGACTTTGCCCAACTGCAGAACAAAGCCGGCCAGTACGTTGTACCAAACGCCGAAAGTGGTGCCGAGGCTCTGGCGGCGGTGAAGATGCCGGAGAGCCTGGTGGCCTGGTTGCCTGATCCGGACGGCGCCAAATCCTACCCGATCACTTCCTATACCTGGATGATCTTCCGCAAGCAGAACGAGAATCCGGCTAAGGCCAAGGCCATGCGCGAAATGGTCGAGTACAGCCTGACCGAGGGGCAGAAAATTGCCGACTCAATGGGTTACATCCCCTTGCCACAATCGGTCATCGACCAGGTTCGTAAAGCTTCCGCCAACATCCAGTAACGCTCGTGAGTCTCTTTCGGTATGTGCATGTCACTCATGCCGGGAGAGTTCCTCCCCCTGTTCCGGAATTAACCAATGAACAAACCTTTTGTCGTACCGGTTAACCCGGACTCTGCCTGCCAACCACCTTCTACGAAGGACTATCTGGTGGATCGCACCTTCCGTGCGCTCTCACGCATAGGCGTGGTTCTCGTTCTGGCGTTGGTGTTTGCGCTGGTATTTGAGGTGGGGCGCAAGGCTATTCCGGGCATGGACAAGCACGGTCTGGACGTCGTTTTCGGCACTGTCTGGGACGTAAATCAAGGCAAGTACGGCATTCTGCCCGCCATTTGGGGCACGCTCTACAGCGCCCTGATCGCCCTGGTGATTGCTGGTTTTTTCGGCGTCAGCATGGCGATTTTCCTGACCCAGGATTTTCTGCCCGCCAAGCTTGCCGCCGTTTTTCGCACCATTGTCGAATTGCTCGCCGCCATTCCCAGCGTGGTTTATGGGCTGTGGGGGATCTATGTGGTGATTCCGGCGATTCGCCCGCTGACGGCGTGGTTGAACAGCGAGCTGGGCTGGATACCTTTTTTCGGCACGTCCTTGAGCGGGCCGGGACTGCTCCCTGCGGCATTAGTGCTGGCCATCATGATTCTGCCCACCATCGCCGCTGTCTCGCAGGACGCCCTCACCGGCGTGCCGATGAAAACCAAGCAGGCCGCCTATGGCATGGGAACCACCCATTGGGAAGCGATTCTCAAGGTGATGGTGCCATCCGCCGCCACTGGAATCTTCGGCTCCCTGGTACTGGGTCTGGGCCGTGCGCTGGGTGAAACCATGGCCCTGGCCATGCTGGTAGGCAACGCGAACAATATTTCCCTTTCTCTGTTTGCTCCGGCCAATACGCTGGCGGCCTTGCTGGCGCTGAATTTCCCTGAAGCCGGGCCAAACGAGATCGAGGTCTTGATGTACGCCGCACTGGTGCTGATGCTGATCACGCTACTGGTGAACATCATCGGTTCCATGATTATGGTCTATGCCCAACGTGGTACTAAATGATGACTGACCTCACTTCCCCTATAACCGATTTGCCAAGCCTTCAGCGTAAGTTTGAAGGTCGCGCCCTGCGCAGCCTGGTGTTGACCACGCTGGTTTGGGGCGGCGCTCTACTTGCCAGCGTGCCGCTGATTTCCGTGCTCTACATGCTGATTATGCGTGGAGGGGCTCGTCTGAGCCTGGAGGTGTTTACCGAGCTGCCGCCGACGGGTTTCGAGACTGGCGGTGGCTTCGGCAACGCGATGGCAGGCACCTTTGTCATGGTCGGTATCGCGGCCGCAATCGCGGTGCCGGTCGGCATCATGGCGGCCATCTTCCTGGCTGAACTGGGGCCAGACAGCAAGCTGGCAAACGCTGCGCGTTTTGCCGCAAAGATGCTCACAGGACTGCCTTCCATTTTGGCTGGGGTATTTGCCTATGCCCTGGTGGTGATGACCACTGGTACCTACTCGGCACCTGCGGGTGGTGTGGCCCTGGCGGTACTGATGCTGCCCATTGTCGTGCTGACAGCCGAAGAGTCGATGCGCATGGTGCCCAAAATCATGAAGGATGCCGCCTATGGTATGGGCTGCACCCGCTCGCAGGTGATCTGGAAAATCGTCTTGCCTACCGGCCTGCCGGCGATCCTCACCGGCGTGATGCTGGCCGTGGCACGCGCCGCGGGTGAGACAGCGCCGTTGTTGTTTACCGCGCTGTTCAGCAACTACTGGATCTACCACGATGGCAGCCTTGCGGTGATGAATCCGACGGCATCGCTTGCCGTGCTGATTTACAACTTCTCCGGCATGCCCTTCGATAACCAACTTGAACTCGCATGGGCGGCCTCGCTGGTGCTGGTGATGATCGTGTTGGTCGTGAACGTTATCAGCCGTATTTTCGGCAAGCCCAAGTATTGAGAGCGGGAGCATCTGAATTTTGAACGTATCAATTGCGCAAAAAGCCGCTCCGGTTGTCACCAAAGCGCCTGTGGTCATGGACTGCAAACTGGACAAGATTTTCTATGGCAACTTCATGGCGGTACGTGACAGCCATGTGCCGATCGAAAAAAACAAGATCACTGGCTTCATCGGTCCTTCCGGCTGTGGCAAGAGCACCGTGCTACGCAGCCTCAATCGGATGAACGACTTGGTCAAAGGCTTTCGCTTTGAGGGTCATGTGCATTTCCTCGGGCAAGACGTCTACGGCAAGGGCGTTGATCCGGTGGTCGTGCGCCGCTACATCGGCATGGTATTTCAACAGCCGAACCCGTTCTCGATGAGCATTTTCGACAATGTTGCATTTGGCCTGCGCCTCAATCGCTACAAAGGTGATCTGGGCGACCGCGTAAAGCACGCCTTGCAAGGCGCCGCACTGTGGGATGAAGTCAAGGACAAGCTCAAGGTCAGCGGCCTGTCACTTTCCGGTGGGCAGCAACAACGGCTATGTATCGCCCGCGCTATCGCAACCGAACCGGAAGTGCTGTTACTGGATGAACCCTGTTCGGCGCTTGATCCGATCGCCACCCGCCGGGTCGAGGAGTTGATGGTCGAGTTGAAGAAGGATTACACCATTGCTCTGGTGACCCACAATATGCAGCAGGCGATCCGTGTTGCCGATACGACGGCTTTTTTCTCGGTGGATATTTCTCAGGGTACGCGCACCGGCTATCTAGTTGAGATGGGCCCAACGACCCAGATTTTTGGCAGCCCGCGCGAACAAATGACTGAGGACTACATCAGCGGGAAATTCAGTTAAGTAACACCGTCCGGTCAAGGCCGCATGTCCCCAAAAGTCAAAGTGCTTTGGAGGCGTCCGGTCGTTTTTCCTTCTTTTCTACCGTCTCTCGGGATTGCCAATGTCTGCAACGCGCCGTCTTGATTTGCCAGCGATTGAGCACGCACTGCGTGAGGTGCAAAGCCGCTTTGCCGAGCTAAGCAGGCACTTTACAGAGGCGCGTGACCCCTTGACTGATGAAGTGCTGCACAATGTGCTCGAGGGCTATGCGCTGATCGACGACTACGTTGCAAGAGGCGTCGACTTGTTTGATCTTCAGCAACTGAACCTGATGCTGGAAATCAATGCCACCGTTCTCTGCGGTCGAAACCCAGCGCGCCGACGGGAGTATGCCCAGCACCTTGCTGCGACTGAGGAGCACTTCTTCAACAATGTAGAGGGAGGAATCAAGGACTTATACAATTGGTACGGCGCGTATCGCAGCGAATCAGTCTGGAAGCGTGCGGCCGGTGTCTATGTACGTATCCTCAGCAAGCCGCAATTGTTCATTGAAGGCAATAACCGCAGCGGGTCACTGATCGTCAGCTACTTGCTGATGCGCGCAGGACTGCCGCCGTTCGTGTTGGCACTGGACAACGCCGAGGGTTACTTCAACCCGTCATCGGTCATACGAAACTCCGCCAAGCATGGTGTCAAGGCATTGTACGAATTGCCCAAGATCAAGAAAAAGTATGCAGCTTTCCTGGAAGAGCAGGCGCCTGACTCAATGAGATTTTTCCTGAGCGACAAACCCTCGCCCGTCTATCAGAGAGGGCATTGATGAACTGGTATCCAACGCTCGCAAAATGCCGAACTTCCGGTAGCCGGGTATGGCAAGCAATCCAGTGTGTCATCCCGATGCACGTGTTCAGACGTCAGCGCATACGGATTTCGTTCGATATTGATGACACGCTGGCTTGCAAACTGCACCACTGCGCCGTTGAAAAAAGCTGGCTGCCGGCCTGTGTTCATCGTTGGCTGGGGGAGCCGTTGCGTATCGGAACGCGTTCCCTGACCCGAGAGTTACGTCGCCAGGGTTGCAGCATCTGGGTCTACACCTCGTCCGGCCGCACTCCGTCCTACATCCGGCGTTGGCTATTGCTCTACGGTATCCGCGTCGACGGTGTGGTCAACAGTGTTCGGCATTACCACGCCCTGACGGCGCATGGGCTTGCGAACTCGCCCTCGAAATTTCCGCCAGCCTTCGATATCGACTTGCATGTCGATGATTCCGACGGCGTGCGGACTGAAGGGCATGATCACGGTTTTCGCGTGGTTGTCGTGCATCCTGAAGATGAGAACTGGGCACAGAGCGTCTTGGATGCAGTAGCTAAAGTTCGGGAGCAGCTAACCTGGCAGCAATCGCTCAGACACGAGGCCCCAGCACAACAACACTCGCAAGTATTGTCTTCTTGAGTTTCGATACATCCACGATCCAACGCCATTTCGTCCAGAGCGCCACCTTGAACCCCCTCCGCTAGACGGACAGGCTCACGCAGCAATTTTGCCATGTATCAGATGCCCGCTGACGGGCGCAGTTGTTTTGGCGAAACGTTCAACAGGCGGCGCATCAGACGCCGTAGGGCCGTGGCATCCTGGTAGCCCACCTGCTCGGCGATAGATTCAACGGAATATCTGCTGGTTTCCAGCAGCACGCGGGCCCTGTGCAACTGCACACGCTGGATCAAATGCTGGGTTGAAAGACCGGTTGCTTTTCGAAGGTGGCGGGACAACGTTCGCTCAGACATGCCGGCGTATGCCGCAAGACTCGGGACACTGGGCGGATAGGGCAGCCGTGCTTCTATGTAGGTGGTGAGGTTGGCGACAAGCGAATTGCCCAGGGCCATGATCGCGGGGTTGATGAACGGAGACTGCAACTGTCGACCATCGAGTAGAAGGATCTTGCCCACATAGTCGGCGAGTTCGGGTGATAGGCGCCTGCGCAGTAGATGTAGCATCAGGTCGGTCTGCGCGAAGGCGGCACCAGCGGTTGTCAGAGGTGGATCGCAGAGAACCATGACATTGGGGTCGACGAGGCAGTCAGGCGCGATGCTCGACAACTGTGGGGCGAGCCACCATGTGGTCGTAACCTGTCGGCCTTTCAGCAATCCAGCGGCATGCAGCAGAAAAACCGCCGAGCATGAAGCTGCAATGTCCTTGCCTTGGGCCGCATGTGCCCTCAGCGCGGGCAGTGTTTGAAGTACCCAGTCTTCCTCAAGACGGTTGCGCAGCGCGTCGACATCGCTGATACCAAGGCCGGGAATAACCCAGCAGGAATTGTCCTCGACGTCTGTAGTCAGTTCGTCGACCTGCAGGAGCATACCTTGCCCAAGGGGAATCAGCCCTGGCCGTGGTCCACACACTCGCCAGCGTGGCACAGCAAAACCTTGCCGCACTGCAAGTGTCGCAGCGGTGGAAAGGATATCCAGAGTGGCCGCGACACTTGAGGCGAACGCCCCGGGAATGACCACAATAGTGAAATCGTACATTGTCCGATTATGCCCGAAAGAAGACGAATCGGTCACTTATCCTGAGCGCAAGGAACGGGTTCAATGGCGCCTCCAGATAACAACGAGGTTTTGTCATGCCGAACATCCTGATCAAGGTGCCTACCGAAGCGTTCAATCCGACTCAGCGCCAACAACTGCTCCGCAGCGTGAGTGACGTGGCGATGGATAATGAACAGATGGGTGACGCCCCACAGCAGCGTGCTTTGTGCTGGGTGCTTATCGAAGAAGTCCAGGCAGATAATTGGCTGTGTGGAGGCGTGGGTCCTCATGCCCATGTTGTCCCCTGCATTGTCATGGTCAAGGTGCCTGCCGGCGTTCTTGATGCACCGATGCGCCAGCGCTACGTGCGTGGACTGCACGGAGCAATAAAATCGAGCCTTGCACCGGACGATCAACGCCAATTGCTGACCTCAATACAAATCCAGGATGTGGTTGATGGCACGTGGGGGGCGAACGGTGATGTTTGGCAGTTGGCCGACTTCACCCGCGCGGCTGGATATGGACATCTCGCTCAGTAGGGTCATGGCATTCCCAAAAGCGCAACATTGTAGTCAGCATCGGGCCGCTTTCCTTGCTCCTTCTACCTTGATGGCCAAAACGCTGCAGGGCACCTGATACAGGACATGCTCCGTGGTACTGCCAAGCAGCTTGGCCACCCCTTGGTGATGGGTATTTCCCATGACGAAGACATCCGCTCGCGTATGCGTCGCAAAGTCGACCATCGCTTTGGTGGGCGGCCCCGCAATAAAGTGTTGGCGCTCAGGTGGCACGCCGTATCGTTCAGCCAGGGCAACGAAGCACTTCTCAAGTGACCGCCGCACGTCGTTGCTGAAGCCTGGCATCGTCACGGCACCAGCACCTGCATCAGAGAAATGGGTGTGTGTCAGTTCATAGGCATACAGCAGGTGCACCTGAGCAGCACATTGTGCCGCCAATTCGTTCGCCGCCTGAATGATGCTGTCGTTGATTGCGCGGATCTGTCCCTCTGGATGCGATGGATCAACCGCGGCCACTATCACCCGAGGAAGCGGGCACCTGACTTCGCTGACCAGATGTACAGGCGTCGGACAATCGCGCAACAACTGCCAATCCAAAGGCGTGACGAATACGCGCTTGAGCGCTGATTCATGATGGACGTCCTTGATCACCAGGTCGGGCTGCATTTGAGCCACATGTTCAAGGATCTCTTGCAGCGGGTCGCGGGTCAAAGCAACTTCGGTGGTCACATTGATGCCCTTGCTGCGCATGAGTTCGGCCTCATCCGCCAACCACTGCTGGTTCTCCTGCCGGCAACGCTCATGCAGTTGTTCGCTGTTGCTCATTAACCGCATATGGTCGAAGTCTTCGATGAACACCGCGATATGCAGCGCTGCACCGGTGGCATCGGCCAGTGCGATTGCCCGCTCCATCGCTGGCGAGTGACGCATGGTTGAACCTGCGATCAGAAAGAGTTGTTGATACTTCCTCATGTGGCACCTCCAAACATTCTGGGTTATCCGCTAGTGCCCCCAGCACTGTCGTTTGTCCACCCTTGGCGATCTCTTAACGCGTCAACTAACTGGATCGACACTATTCAATATAGGCCTGCACTGCCGGCTTTAATACTTCGGAAAAAACGAACAACAAGCCACGAATAAACGATTTTTGTTGTTGCGACATGCCCGATAGCATGATCACTGACATTAGGCGAGTAATCGCGCCGCTCTGCATGAGTATCGACCAAACCTGGATAGTTGAATGACCGCCATCAGCGTCGGCCAGTCCTGGATGTGGGCCGCCTTCATCGGATTCGTTCTCGCCATGCTGGCGCTGGACCTTTTCGTCTTCGGCGGGCGCAAGGCGCATCGTGTTTCGGTGCGTGAAGCGCTGTCCTGGGTCATCGCCTGGAGCAGTTTGGCGTTGGTCTTCGCGGGGCTGCTCTGGTGGTATCTGCGCAGCCAGTTCGGCGCCGAAGTGGCCCAGCGTACAACGCTCGAATTCCTCACGGGCTATCTGATCGAGCAGTCGCTGTCGATCGACAACATGTTCGTTTTCGTGATGATCTTCGGCTATTTCGCCGTGCCGCCAGAGTTGCAGCGCCGCGTCCTGCTCTATGGCGTGCTCGGCGCCATCATCATGCGCGCCGGGATGATTTTCGCCGGTGCCTGGCTGGTGCAGGAGTTTGCCTGGCTGCTGTATGTCTTTGGCGCTTTCCTGGTTATCACCGGCGTCAAGATGCTGATCTTCGCCAACCAGCAACCCGATCTCGATAAAAACCCTTTGCTGTGCTGGCTACGTAGCCATTTGCGGATCACCGACGGCTTTCACGGCGAGCGCTTCTTCGTGCGCCAGAACGGCCTGCGCTGGGCGACGCCGATGTTCCTGGTGCTGGTCCTGATCGAGGCCAGTGACCTGGTGTTCGCGGTCGACAGCATCCCGGCGATCTTCGCCGTGACCACCGACCCCTTCATCGTGTTCACCTCCAACATTTTCGCCATCATGGGCCTGCGCGCACTGTATTTTCTGCTTGCCGACATGGCCTACCGTTTCCACTTGCTCAAATATGGCCTGGCCGTCGTACTGGTGTTCATCGGCAGCAAGATGCTGGTCGCGCCGTGGTGGCATCTGCCAGTTCAATGGTCGCTGGCCATGGTCGGCGGCATTCTGTTGATTTCGGTCCTGTTGAGCCTGACTTTGACGCAGGGCAAAACCCGAGTTACGCCAGAGCAATGATGAATGTGAGGCGAGGGCGTAACCAAGCGAGGTTGGCACGCCCCACGCTACCGTGCGAACTCTATTCGTCCACGCTGATGCCCGATCCCCCTAATTCGCTGGGGACATCCTTGAGCTTGGGCAGCCCATCTTTGATGGGCAGTCTGGTCTCCTGATAGTGGACGTGGACGCTTGGCGAATACGCGAGATCCGAGATCAGCGCGGCATACACGTCGATGAGCCCCATTTCCGGGTGTTCGGTGAAGAGGTGCCCGCCACACTGCTTGCACCATTTGCGATAACTGCGCGGTGTCTTGTTGTAGGTGCCAATGCTCTCAGCACCCCGAGTGACTTGCACTGCCTCGGGTTTCCACAGTGTGAACGCGTTGACCGGCCCCGCTGACCAATGTCGACACGACTCGCAATGGCAATAGCCCATGGCGGCCGGTTCACCGCTGACGGTGAACTCGACTGCGCCGCAAAAACAACGGCCTTTGTAAGACTTTTCTATGCTCATGGAATGACTCCTTGATCAGTGGTTACGGCTGCCGCCGGAGTGGGGAGGGGCCGTCAACGTGTTAGCGGGCTTCACCCGTCAATGTAGTGCACCGCAGTTGCTGGCGTGCGTCGAACCTGCAGTTGGAAAATGTCAGGGCGCGCATAGTGCCCGGTGACGTCAAGCGTCCGCCGTGCTGGCGCCACGAGCGAGACATCGATGTCCGCATACACAATGCCCATCTCTCGGTGTAATGGGCCGGCCACGATGCGGCCTTGAGGGTTGACCACCACCGAGTCGCCGTCGTTGATCCACTCTTGCGGATCGGGAAACAGTTGCGCACGAGATGGGAAGTCATCAGGAATGTCGCTACCGCGCAGCGACGTACCGCTGCCGAGCACCCAGCAACGGCCTTCGAGTGCAATGTGACGCATCGTGCTAATCCAGCCCTCGCCGGTGTCGTACGTGGGGGCGACGTAGATTTCCACGCCCTGTGCATACAAAGAATAGCGCGCCAGGGGCATGTAGTTTTCCCAGCAGATGAGCGTACCGATGCGGCCGACGGGTGTATCGACCGTACGCAACCCCGACGCATCGCCGAAACCATGGACCATGCGCTCGGGGTTCGTTGGCATCAGCTTGCGATGGCGGTTCAGTACTTCGCCGTTGGTACCGATAACGACTACGCTGTTATATAGCGTGCCGCCTCCGTTATGCCGCTCGCATTCATTGATGCCGCACACGATTGTCACGGCGTGAGCGCTGGCGACCTCGCACAATTCCTTCAGGTCACCGTTGGCGATATCAACGGCGTTCGCCAGCAGGCACGTATGCAACTGGCCCATTGCCGCGCCGTCTTTTCCCGCCGCTAGCCGCCAGATCCACGACGGGTAACCGGGAATGAACGATTCGGGCAACACAATCAACGAGGCTCCCGCCTGCGCAGCTTCCGCGACCGATTGCACGGCTCGAGCGATCGTCGCGCTGCGATCGAGCAGCACTGGCGGGCGCTGAATGATGGCTATCTTGGTCATGACGTTCTCCTGTGGCGGTGGGCTATCGAGGAGTTCAGCGTGCGCGCGGCGACGTCGCGCGACTAGTTCAGAATCTGAAGCGTTTAGTTGCGGAGTACAGGCGATGGACGAAAGCTACGGTCAGTTCTGCACCGTCGCGCGCGGTGCTGAAGCACTGTGTGAGCGCTGGACGCCTTTGGTCGTGCGCGAGCTGCTATGCGGCAGTAAGCGCTTCAATGAATTGCGTCGAGGCGTACCCCGGATGTCCACCAGCTTGCTGGCACAGCGGTTGCGCCACTTGGAAGATATCGGTGTCGTACATCGCACGGCCACAGGCAACGTCTGGGAGTACAGCCTGACTGAGGCCGGCGAGGAGTTGCGCCCGATCATTATGGCGCTTGGCCATTGGGGCGCGCGTTGGATAGGCAGTCGCCTTCGCGATAACGAACTCGACGCGGGCTTGCTCATGTGGGACGTGCGCCGGTTCGCACGCATCGAGATGTTCCCACCCAGGACAGTGGTCATCCATTTCAGATTCCGCGACGCGCGGGCCGGCGAGCAAGATTGGTGGCTGGTGGTCGAACACGGTGTGGCAGATCTGTGCCGCGACGATCCCGGACGCGAGCTGACCCTCGTCGTGGACTCTAGCGTGCGCGCGTTAACTGAGGTCTGGGCGGGCGACCGAACACCAAAGGAGGTTCTTCAGTCGCAAGAACTGCGTGTAGACGGGGCTGTACAGGATGCGCAAAACCTATGGCGCTGGCTTGGCACGAGTGCGTTCGCCGGGACCCGCAGCGCTGCAATCGGGCCATTGCAATAGCCATCGAGAAAAGCAAGCGCTCGAACGTTCACTTCTGACCGATTTCTGCCTGTAGTATCGGGCAGCAATCGGCCAGAAACGGACACTCAGCAGCTGAGAGTGATGCTAGGCGCAAACCCCTAACGATGTTGAATATCGCTTTGCAACCAGCGTACCTAAGCACCTCAATAGATCAAAGGCATCCAAAGGAGTCGATGTATTTTGACACTCGCCTCAAGCGTGACCGCTCACTAGGCTTAAGCTCAAGCATATTTTCGAAGTGTTCTTTTTGCTCAGTGAAAGCCGAAATAAGATAGTGTCTTAACCATTCATATTTTTCAGTGTTTTCATTTTTATAAAAATTATTTTTGAGCAAGCTTAGAGCTCCTTCGAACGGCGCATTGCTCTTGGATGTGGATAAGAGCCTTCCATAGTTTAAATATGGATAATCTACCACCCCTCTATTATGTGAACTAATCGACAAATGCGGAAGCCCAGAGACAATGCACTCATTCAACGCCTCCTTCATAGAGCCGTAATACTTCAAAATAAGCGAGCGATCAACAATTATCCTAGGATATTTTGCTGAACTTTCAAGAATGTAGGAGTTTACCAACCCCGCCCCGACTATTATGTTATTAAGCTTGTCAACGAAAAGATCTCCATGAGAGATTGCCCCTCGAACAGGAATTCCTTTGGCGAGTAGTCCGCACTGCAAAATACTTGACAATTTTATCAACTCAAAAAGATTGTCAGATGACTCATCACAGTAAATAACAATTGAATCGCTTATCAGTAAAAAATCAAAATTTCGCTTCGCAACTGCGGACTGAAAATTTGACAAGATAAAAGTATAATAAGTATCTATAGACTCGGTAGTAGAGGCATAGACAAGATTTTTAAAGCCAAGTACATCAATAAATGCAACCAGTCTTTTCTTGTATTTAATATTCAATTTCCAAACCTACCACCGAAATTATTGTGAAGTCCCACGGAAAGCGCTCGTAGCAGGATAAGCAAATTAACATCAATTGGCCAGCACTCATCTATCGTACACGTTCTCCGTCCCTTGTATCGATCTGCAAGAGTCGACGTCTGGGTGAACAAAGGCTTTCAACAGGAAATCTCAACAGCATTGCAATGCTTTGTGTTCAGACATCGGTCAGTGTGAATCGTCTCTGTTATCGGAGACACGTACAACTGGCAGCAGTGATTCGTTACCCGCCTTTCGCGAAGGGCCTCTTTGGGTCGATTTATGCCTTTGCTGGCAGGCAGCTATGGGTCGGACAGCGACGGTCTGGCATCGACCGTCGCAGTGGGTGGTCAGACTTCGGTCTGTTCCGCCAATTCCAGGGCGTCATCGACCTCGATTCCCAGGTATCTGACGGTGCTTTCAAGCTTCGTATGACCGAGCAGGAGTTGGACAGCTCTCAGGTTCTTCGTCCTGCGATAGATCAGTGATGCCTTGGTTCGCCGTAGCGTGTGGGTACCGTACATAGTTGGGTCAAGGCCAATGGCTGTCACCCAGGCTTTGACTATTCGAGCGTATTGCCTGGTGGAGAGATGATCTGAGTCGTGCAACCGGGTCGGAAACAAGAAGTCCTCACTGCGGAGTTGGGCCTGATGCATCCAAGCCTCCAGAACCGTTCGGGTTTGCTCAGTGATTTCAAATTGCACTGAGTGCTGAGTTTTCTGCTGCATCACCATGGCCCGTGACGACACATGTTCCCCATGGGCTATGTCTCGTACTCGCAGCTTGGTTAAGTCGCAGGCACGCAGTTTGCTGTCGATGGCTAGGTTGAAGAGAGCCAGATCCCGTGTCTTCTCCGCAAGCTGGAGCCTGACCCGGATGGCCTAAATATCTCTGACTCGGAGCGGGGTTTTCTGCCCGACAAGCTTTCCCTTGTTCCAAGGCTGATGGCTGCATGTAGCAATAGTGTTCATGGTTTGTCCTCCACGTTGAGGGAGGACAAGGATGGATCAGTCACACAGCGTGGGGGGCGCTATCCGGCCAAAAGCAGCCGCTAACAAGCGACTGTCTTTTCCCCAACCTGTGCAACTTCCGAAAAAAACGGGGGGCAGCTTCTGGAAAATCAAAACCCGTTCAGAGTTTTTATAATCCAGTCTTTCAGTTTGAAAGTGTAGTGACTGAGAACTAATAAACCCGCCACAACAATTACTGAAGCGCCTATACCGTATATTTTTGCAAGGTCGCCGTTTTCGGGGGCGACAGCAAAGTATTTAGCGATTGGCTGCATCAGTTCAGGGGATAGCGTGGCAGAAGCAATAATTCCGAATATTATTGTGATTCGGAGCGTGTAAGATTCTGATTTGATCTTATCGTCTAGATCAAGGGCTTTACGAACAGTTTCAATCTTCTTGTGCAGTAGCTTGTAGATCGTAGTTAGGTGGTCGCTTTTCTGTACTTCTTCGATATATTTGGCGATTTCACCATATTTATGCGCAGACAGGAGGGTCTCCTCAAATCCCAATATGTCGAGTTCGAGGCGGGCAACGTCTATTGCTGTCTTGCATTTGTCTAGTTCTAGGGAAGCGTAGGAATAGTATGTTTGTATGAAGTGTGATGCTTCATTCAGCACCTGGATGTCGGAGGTTAAGTTATTGAAGGTGTAAGAGTCGTGCTGCTCGACAAAATCCTCCACTTGCGAGGATGCTAGCATCAATGATACAGGCTCAGAGTAAAAGTTGTTGTAGTCGTCAAAGTTCCTCATATCCTTATGATTTAAGTCGGTGTGAGTTATCTTGTCCGATAGAAACGTTCGAGCCATTACGCTGTTGACTAGCTGTTTGTGGGTAGACCAGTTTTCGGATGAGCTCCATTTTTGATTGGTATGGGAGCGAATGTAAAGTATCGGCTTGCCACGCCAGTGTTGTCCTATGGAATCGTCTTTGTACTGGCTGCCATACCATCTGATGCGGGTTTGAACGGCACCTGCCGCAATAGTGCGCGCGACCACCGATAACAAATTTCGCGCTATGTCGGTGAGGGTAAGTTGATCGGTGTGTACAAGTTCGTAGACAGTTAGACGCTCGTCTACGAATTCCATTTTTCCCGGAGTGTTCAGCGCTGCACCCATGATGGTTTCAAATGCTTCTCGCTGAACAATTCTTTCCCTCCGAGACATCTGGGCCATCTGACATTCGGTGCAAGCTAAGTGCAATTCTCTTTCACACAATACTGATGTAAGGTTTCGTTGCGATTTATTTACTTCACTACGCACTACTCTTTGAGTCGTAGACTCCTCAAAGCCAGCAATGGCTGGCAACGAAATACTGATTATGCCGCCCGTGTAAACTCTGATGTAAGGAATTACTAGCTCATGATCTTCGTCATCTTCGCATCTGATGGCAATTGGGCGCATGAATATTCTAGCGCTTTCTGTGGGGAAGCCATACGCAGAGTTGAACAAGCGTTTGTCAGACAAGAGTAAATTGAGAGCTAAAGATAAAGCATAGGTGTTGGAGTCTCCGGAGTTCGCTTTGAGAAAATCGTTATGTCCAGATACAGTCATACCTTGTTCAGTTATTGTTGACTCAATGCTTAATTGTTGTGATCGAAGCCTGCCGTCTTCTGTGAAGTAGATTTTTCCACTGCTAGTTAAAGCGAAACTAAAGGCATCAGATTCAGCAAGGATTTCGCACATTCCTTCGAGATTCACGTTTCCAGTAATCTTCGAAGAATACAAGAAAGTTGCAGTCCCAGAGTATGTATAGTCTTCGTAGGTGCTTTCGAGACTTGGTTCCGCATCGGGTAATTCCATCAACTAGACTTCCTTGTAGCTAATGCACTATGCAGTGCCAATAACGTGAATGATCGCACGGAACCTACCTCTCAGCTACGGTTTCAAGTTCACAATGCTTATGCACCAATCATCTAGAGTACGCACTATATAATGCCGAAACCCAGCCGTTGACTTTGCCCTCCACGTTGCAAGCGAAGCTTGTGAGCAATCCCTTCGATCCACGGTCGTGACTGCCTGCACCTCACCTCTAGGGCAAGAACAAAAGCTTGATTTGCGTCGATGGTTTATTTGGTGGCGGTGAACCCACACAGTTGAGGTGTACCCACTGCTGGGTTGGTGACATTCCATAGACAACTCATTGCCAGCTTCTGGCCGTTTTCTGCCTTTGGTCAACGGCAACTATGGGTCGATTGGGGCCCTTCGTAACGGGCAGCTATCGGCCAAAGGCGGACTGCCTGCCCTATTAATAAATCCGTCCCCCTTCGGTCGTCCCCCTTCGGTCCTATCATCGGGAAGTGACCTCTTTCGACGTAGCTGGCAATTTCTGTCAAGTGGCGCTATATTTTAGCCATATGGCAGAGGAGTGCGATCATGATTGCTGCAGGCAAAGAGTCCTATCCAATAGCGTACGACCCAATACGTCCGCTGCAATTGCTGTTCGGTGAGGGGAAAAAGCTCAAAGCCACCAACGCATTTGAGCTTCACGCGCTCATGGAGAAAGGTTTTCCGTCGGACCTGGTCATCTCGTTTGTTCAATCGTACAGCCAGTTCCGTGACCATCACGTTTTTTCTAGGATCATTGGCCTGTCTGATCGTACGGTGCAGCGTCGGATCAAGAGTCCTGAGCCGCTGACCGCTGAACAAACAAACGGCACCTGGCGCTTGGCTACGGTGTTGAGCAAGGCTGAAGAAGTGTTGGGTGATCGTCAGCAAGCGGTTAATTGGATGACGTCGCCAGCAATGGGGCTTGAAGGGAAGGCGCCTATAGATCTTCTGACCACGCAAATGGGCTTCGAGCTTGTCGAGGACTTTTTGACGCGCATGGAGTATGGGGTGTATTCCTGATGACGATAGTGCCAGGCAATGGTGAGTTGTATTTGTGGCGTCTTGATCAGGAGAAGCATGCGTCCACCTGGTCGTCCGGTATAGGCGCTGAAATTGCCGGCGGCCGGTGGAACTCTAAAGGTTGCAAGGCTGTGTATTGTTCGGCGGATCCTTCCACGGCAATTCTTGAGGTGGCGGTGCATAAAGGCTTTCAGGCATTGGACACTGTCCCACACGTCTTGACGTGTGCCCGGGTAAAAGAAACCAAGTTGGTTCACCGGGTGATGCCGAACTCGGTACCGAATGCCAACTGGCTATTTCCAGGCTCCCCCGGCCGCGGCCAACAGCAGTTCGGTGACGGCCTCCTAGCTCAGCATCCCTTCGTATTGATACCTTCGGCGGTTTCTCGGCACAGCTGGAATGTGCTGATGAATCCCGCTGCTGCGCAGGATCTGTTTGAGCTCGTTAGCCAAGAACAATTCGCTTTGGACACCAGGCTCAATCCTCCCTAGGTTGTGTCTGGCCGCTAGCCGTCACTCATCCATGGCGACTAACAGCCCCCTCACATCATCGTCACACAAGCGCTGCGGCAATCGATCTGGAGCGCCAGGCATACGCCAACACCATCAGCAACCCCAGACTCGCCATAGCCGCTCCGGCTAGGGAGATCGCTGGATAACCCAACCCGGCATTGATCACCGCGCCGCCCAGCGCCGCACCAATCGCGTTGCCGAAGTTGAACGCTCCGATGTTCACCGCAGAGGCCAAATTGGGCGCGTCCTTGGCCGCTTCCATGACGCGCATCTGTAGCGGCGGCACCAGGGCGAAGCTGGCGATACCCCATATCAAGATGGCAACGGCGGCCGGCAGCGGCCAACGCATCAGTACGGTGAACGCCAGCAAGACCAGAATCAGTACGCTCAGCGAAACGATCAGGGTGCGATCTATCGAGCGGTCGGCGGCCCTCCCGCCCCACATGTTGCCCAGCGTCAACCCCACACCGAACAGCACCAGCATGGCTGTGATGTAAGCGGTGGACGCGTGGGTCTCGCTGCTGAGGATGGGCGCGATGTAGGTGAAGACAGTAAACATTGCCCCCGAGCCGACTACGGTCAGGGCCAGCGCCCCCAACACTGGGCCACGGCCCAGTGCCCGAATCTCGGCCAGTACACCGACGCTTTTCGGCGCCGGCAGGTTGGGCAGGGCGAACCACAACGCCGCCATGGCCACCACGCCGAGGCCGGTAATACCCCAGAATGCGGTGCGCCAGCCGAACAGTTCGCCAAACCAGGCGGCAAGCGGCACGCCGCCGATGGTCGCCAGGGTCAGGCCCATGAACATTGCCGCAACCGCCCCGGCACGTTTCTCAGGGGCGACCACGCTGGCGGCGACGATCGAGCCTACGCCAAAGAACGCACCGTGGTTCAGCGAGGTCACCACCCTGGCGACCATGAGGCTGTAGTAATCGGTAGCCAGGGCTGACATCAGATTACCCAGGGTGAAAATCGCCATGAGCCCGATCAGCAGATAGCGCCGGGGAATCCTGCCGGTGGTCAGGGTCATCAGCGGCGCGCCGAGCAGTACGCCCAGGGCGTAAGCGCTGACCAACAGACCTGCGGCGGGAATGGAAACGCCGAGATCGGCAGCGATACCCGGCAACATGCCCATGGGGGCAAACTCGGTAACGCCAATGCCAAAGGCACCTATGGCGAGTGCGACTAGTGGTGGATTGATACGCATGGAAGGCTCCTTATCTATGCTGCCAATGCTACGATCCAGCCTTTTCAAGCGGTAGATAGCATTTTTGGCAATCACCTTTGCGTAAGGGGCACAAATGGACTTCAGCGGCAAGTCGGGTGAAATGGCCGTGTTCGCCACCGTGGCGCAGGAAGGCAGCCTGTCGGCCGCCTCGCGTGCATTGGGGCTGACACCCTCGGCGGTCAGTCGGATCATCGCGCGTACCGAACAACGTCTTGGTACCCGCCTGCTGTTGCGAACCACTCGAGCGATCACCTTCACCGCAGAGGGCGAGGCGTTCCTGCGGGGCGCCCGACGGATCCTGGCCGACATGGCCGAGGTCGAAGAAGCCATCGCCGACCAGGGCGTACCAAGGGGCCGATTGCGGGTCAGCGCCGCCCTTGGCCATGGGCGGCTGGCCATCGTTCCCTTGGTGGCAGCTTTCAGTGCTCGCTACCCGAACATCGTCGTCGACCTCACCCTCGGCGACGAAGTCGTCGACATTCTCGGCGGCCAGGCCGACGTGGCGGTACGCTTTGGCCATCTGCCGGACAGCCCGCTGACCGCGCGCAGGATCGGCGCCACCGGCCAGGTAGTGGTGGCATCGCCCGAATATCTGCAGCGCCACGGTACCCCCCAGGAACCGGAAGACCTGCTACGGCACAACTGCCTACGCTTCAACTTCCGACGTGCAGAACCCAATTGGCCGTTCATCCGCGACGCACGTGAGTTTTCCCTGAAGGTCAGCGGCAACATCGAATGCAGCAGTGGTGAAGCGCTGGCACAACTCGCGCGAGTAGGTGCCGGCATTGCGCGTATCGGCGAATTCAGCGTGAGCGAGGATCTGCAACGCGGCGACCTGATACCGCTGCTGGAAGCCTGGAACCCAGGCGACCAGGAACCGATTCATGCGGTGTTCGTCGGTGGTTCGACAATGCCGGCGCGGGTGCGGTTGTTCGTGGATTTCTTGCTGGAACATCACCGGATGTAAGCGCTCGCGTCAAGGGGATTTCTATCTCAGCACGGCCCAGAGTACTTTTCGTACATTGATCGATGATGCCTTACCCAGTATGCGCAACATTCCTTGTCCTTACAGTTGTTGGCTAATCGTGTCGACACTATCGCCTATTCGAAACGGCTGTCCAGCGTCCGCTCCTGGCCGACTGCTGCCTATTAAGTGAAGCGGTTGAAAGGAAAGTTTGGCAATAGCCTCGTGGTACGAACGTTGGTTCACACACATCTTTCACCGGCTAAATCAATCAGTCTCTTTTAACCATTGCAATGGGTGGGCGGCACGGTAGAGGCAGCAATGTCCCACGTCAGCATTACCTGGGTGATGGCCGCATCAATGAGCCCATGCGGCGTGTTATCCCGAGCAAGGATGGAAATACCCTGCAAGAAACTGTCGAACACCGTAGCCATCGCGGGCGCGTCAATATTGCCCGGCAACTGGCCGGCACTCACACCCAGGTCAACACACGCCAAAATCCCCGCGCGAGTGCGGGCGCGAGATTGGGTCAGGGCTTCGACCACCCGAGCATTCTCTGGGTTGGGCGCGCTCATCATGCCGAGGGTCACCATGCAGCCCTTGGGATGGCCTTCTTCACACTGCATGCGCGCCGACTGGCGCAGCGCGGTCTCGATGGCCTGGCGTGGCGGCAGGCTCTCGTCCCACAGGCATTCGGTGACCTGGGCGAAGGTCGCCAGGTAACGCTGCACGCACTCATCAAACAATGCTTCCTTGGAACCGAACGCCGCGTAAAAGCTCGGCGCGGAGATCCCGCCACCGAGTCCGGCTTTCAACTGAGCGAGGGAGGTCGCGTCGTAGCCGTGTTGCCAAAACAGGTGCAAGGCCTGTTCCACGGCGTGGTCGCGGTCGAAAGTGCGGGGGCGGCCCATTTGCGCCATTACAAGGCTCCTCTGAATGACGAGATAAATACTAGTCGATACATAAGTCGTTGACAACGAGCGCTTGCCGTCCTCAACATATGTATCGATCAGTATTTAAATCTGAAGTCCTCGCTCAAGGAGTCTCCCGTGACACCCACAATCACCTTATCGGCAGCGCCCGACCGTCTGCCCATCGGCGCGTTGCTTGCTCTGGCCATGACCGGATTCATCTGCATCGTTACCGAAACTCTGCCCGCTGGGCTGTTGCCGCTGATCAGTGAAGGCCTGGCGATTTCCCCCTCCATGGCCGGCCAGATGGTCACCGCTTACGCTCTGGGCTCGGTGCTGGCGGTCATCCCCATGACCATCGCCACCCGTGGCTGGCGCCGCCGTAACGTGCTGCTGCTGACCATCGTCGGTTTCTTGTTGTTCAATTCCATCACCGCGCTGTCATCCCATTATGGCGTGACTCTGGTGGCGCGCTTCTTCGCCGGTGTCGCGGCGGGGTTGGCCTGGAGCCTGCTGGCCGGCTACGCACGTCGCATGGTTGCGCCCCATCAACAGGGCAAGGCGCTGGCGCTGGCCATGGTCGGCACACCGATTGCTCTGGCCCTAGGCGTACCCCTCGGTACTTGGCTGGGCGGCCTCGTAGGTTGGCGCACCACCTTCGGCATCATGTCGGCCCTGACCCTGGTGCTGATTGCCTGGGTCCTGGTGAAAGTCCCTGACTACCCACCCCAAGCTGCGCACCAGCGCATGTCGCTGCGAACCGTGCTGACCACGCCGGGCGTACGACCTGTGCTAGCGGTGGTGATCAGCTGGATGCTGGCACACAACATTCTCTACACCTACATCGCTCCGTTTGTGGCGCCGGCGGGGTTGGGGGATCAAGTGGATTTGGTGTTGTTGGTGTTTGGTATTGCGGCGTTGGTGGGGATTTGGGTGACTGCCAAATTGGTTGAGCCATTGTTGCGCAAGACTGTGTTGGTGAGCTTGGCAGCGTTTGTGACGGTTTGCGTGATGTTAGGTTTTTTGGGTCGCGTGCCTGAGGTGATCTACATCGGTGTGGCGGTTTGGGGGTTGAGCTTCGGTGGGGCGGCGACGTTGCTGCAAACGGCACTGGCGGATGCGGCCGGGGATGGGGCTGATGTGGCGTTGTCGTTGAATGTAGTGGCCTGGAATAGCGCGATTGCGGGGAGTGGGGTGGTGGGTGGGGTGTTGCTGGATAGGTGGGGCGTCGCCTCTTTTCCATGGGCAATGGTGGTGTTGGTGGGTGTGGGGTTTGCAATTGTCTGGAGCGCTCGGGTTCACGGCTTCAAATCGGGCCCGCGTGCGGCTGGCAGGCCTGCGGTTGCGGGGCACTGAACCACATGCAAATTGAGCGAAGGGCGGCGAGGACTGCGTCCTCGAACGCAGCCTCGCGGGCTCGACAGCTGCTACGGGGGATTGGGCATTTCCCAGCAAACGGCGTGCACTACGAAAAAGCCCCGCTCGGCGCAGTGCCGGCGGGGCTTTTGGTGACTCGAGAACCGCGCTTACGCGACGTTCATGGTCTTGTGAGTATCGATCAAATGCTGCACCACACCCGGGTCGGCCAGGGTCGAGATGTCACCCAAGCCATCGTACTCAGCCGTGGCAATCTTGCGCAGGATGCGGCGCATGATTTTCCCCGAACGGGTTTTCGGCAGCCCTGGCGCCCACTGGATGACATCCGGCGAGGCGATCGGACCGATCTCCTTGCGCACCCAGTTCTTCAGCTCCAGGCGCAACGCTTCGTTCGGCTCTTCGCCACCGTTGAGGGTGACGTAGACATAGATCCCCTGACCCTTGATGTCGTGCGGCACGCCGACTACCGCGGCCTCGGCGACTTTCGGGTGGGCGACCATCGCGCTTTCGATTTCGGCGGTGCCCATGCGGTGGCCGGAGACGTTGAGCACGTCATCCACCCGGCCGGTGATCCACCAGTAGCCGTCTTCGTCGCGACGAGCACCGTCGCCGGTGAAGTACATACCGCGGAAGGTCTTGAAGTAGGTGTCGACAAAACGGTCATGGTCGCCGTACAGGGTACGGGCCTGGCCTGGCCACGAGTCGAGGATCACCAGGTTGCCTTCGGCCGCACCCTCGATGATGTTGCCCAGGTTATCCACCAGCGCCGGTACCACGCCGAAGAACGGACGCGCCGCAGAGCCTGGCTTGAGGGCGTGAGCGCCCGGCAGCGGGCTCATCAGGGTGGCGCCGGTTTCGGTCTGCCACCAGGTGTCGACGATCGGGCAACGCGATTGTCCGACGTTCTTGTAGTACCAGTCCCAGGCTTCTGGGTTGATCGGCTCACCCACCGAACCCAACAGGCGCAGGCTGCTGCCATCGGTGCCTTCGCAGGCGGCAGTGCCGGAGGCCATCATGGCGCGGATCGCGGTCGGCGCGGTGTAGAGGATATTGACCTGGTGCTTGTCGACGATTTTCCCCACCCGGGTGATGTCCGGGTAGTTCGGCACACCTTCGAACAGCAGGGTGGTCGCGCCATTGGCCAGCGGGCCGTAGACGATGTAGGTGTGGCCAGTGACCCAGCCGACGTCGGCGGTGCACCAGTAGATTTCGCCCGGACGGTAGTCGAACACGCGCTCATGGGTCAGCGCCGCGTACAGCAGGTAGCCGCCGGTGGTGTGCTGAACGCCCTTTGGCTTGCCGGTGGAGCCGGAGGTGTAGAGGATGAACAGCGCTTCTTCGGCGCCCATTTCTTTCGGCGCGCAGACGGTGCCCGCGACTTTCATCAGGTCTTCGTACCAGATGTCGCGATGCTGGTTCCACTTGATGTCGCCACCGGTGCGCTTGCACACGATGACTTTCTGGATGCTGCTGGTTTCCGGGTTGGTCAGCGCGTCGTCGACGTTGGCCTTGAGGGAAATTTTCTTACCGGCACGCAGGCCTTCGTCAGCGGTGATCACCACTTTCGATTTGCAGTCGATGATCCGTCCGGCCAGGGCTTCGGGCGAGAAGCCGCCGAACACCACCGAGTGAATCGCGCCGATCCGGGTGCAGGCCAGCATGGCGACCACGGCTTCGGGGATCATCGGCATATAGATAGTCACCACGTCGCCGCGGTGCACATCCTGGCCACGCAGGGCGTTGGCAAACTTGCAGACTTGTTCGTGCAGCTCGCGGTAGGTGATGTTGCGGCTCTCGGAAGGGTCATCGCCTTCCCAGATGATCGCGATCTGGTCACCGCGCTCGGCCAGGTGACGGTCGAGGCAGTTGTAGGAAACGTTGAGGGTGCCGTCGGCGAACCACTTGATGTCGACATGGTGGTCGTCGAACGAGGTCTGCTTCACCGTGGTGAAAGGCTTGATCCAGTCGAGGCGCTTGGCTTGTTCGCGCCAGAAGCCGTCCGGGTTGACGACCGACTGCTGGTACATGGCCTTGTAGGTCGCCTCGTCAGTCAGGGTATTGGCCAGAGCCTCGGGACGAACGGGATACAGAGAAGCCGCACTCATCTTTCTTTACCTCGGTGAAATAGTTGTCTCAACGGCAAGGCTAGCGCCTACAGGAACGACGTAATCCTGTAGGCGTCCGGGGGGCGCTCGCGATCGCCGTTACTCGGTCTCGTAGAAGATCAGAAGAAGCCCAGCGGGTTGATGTCGTAGCTCACCAGCAGGTTTTTGGTCTGTTGGTAGTGATCGAGCATCATCTTGTGGGTTTCACGGCCGACGCCGGACTTCTTGTAGCCACCGAACGCGGCGTGCGCCGGGTACAGGTGATAGCAGTTGGTCCACACGCGACCGGCCTTGATCGCCCGGCCCATGCGGTAGGCGCGGTTGATGTCGCGGGTCCAGAGACCGGCACCGAGGCCGAACTCGGTGTCGTTGGCAATGGCCAGGGCTTCGGCTTCGTCCTTGAAGGTGGTGATGCTCACCACTGGACCGAAGATTTCTTCCTGGAACACGCGCATTTTGTTGGTGCCCTTGAGCAGGGTCGGCTGGATGTAATAGCCGGTCGCCAGGTTGCCCTCGAGTTTTTCCACCTTGCCACCGGTCAGCAGCTCGGCGCCTTCGCCCTTGGCGATCTCCAGGTAGGAGAGAATCTTGTCGAATTGCTGTTCGGAAGCCTGGGCGCCGACCATGGTGTCGGTGTCGAGCGGGTCGCCGCGCTTGATTTGCAGGACCTTCTTCATCACGACTTTCATGAAGTCGTCGTAGATCGACTCTTGCACCAGGGCGCGAGACGGGCAGGTGCAGACTTCACCCTGGTTGAAGAACGCCAGCACCAGGCCTTCGGCGGCTTTTTCGATGAACGATTCTTCGGCTTGCATGATGTCGGCGAAGAAGATGTTCGGCGACTTGCCGCCCAGTTCCACGGTCGACGGAATGATGTTTTCGGCGGCGCATTTCATGATGTGCGAGCCGACCGGGGTCGAGCCGGTGAATGCGATCTTGGCGATGCGCTTGCTGGTGGCCAGGGCTTCGCCGGCTTCTTTGCCGAACCCTTGCACCACGTTCAACACGCCCGGTGGCAGCAGGTCGCCGATCAGTTCCAGCAGCACGCTGATGCCCAGCGGCGTTTGTTCGGCCGGCTTGAGCACCACGCAGTTACCGGCAGCCAGGGCCGGCGCGAGTTTCCAGGCGGCCATCAGGATCGGGAAGTTCCACGGGATGATCTGGCCGACCACGCCCAGCGGTTCGTGGAAGTGATAGGCCGCGGTGTGTTCGTTGATTTCCGCAGAGCTGCCTTCCTGCGCGCGGATGCACCCGGCGTAGTAGCGGAAGTGATCCGCCGCCAGCGGGATGTCGGCGTTCAGGGTTTCGCGCACGGCCTTGCCGTTGTCCCAGGATTCGGTGATTGCCAGGACTTCGAGGTTCTGCTCGATGCGATCGGCGATTTTCAACAGCACCAGGGAGCGGTCCTGGACCGAGGTCTTGCCCCAGGCATCGGCCGCGGCGTGGGCCGCGTCCAGGGCTTTTTCGATGTCTTCGGCCGTGGAGCGGGGGAATTCGGCAATCGGCTGGCCGTTGACCGGCGAGGTGTTGGTGAAGTACTGGCCTTTGACAGGCGCGACGAACTCGCCGCCGATGTAGTTACCGTAGCGGGACTTGAAGGAAATGATGGCATCGGGAGTGCCGGGGTGGGCGTATTTCATGGTGGTGTTCTCTGGTTGTTGTGGGGTGTGGCCGTCTAGTGGACGGCCACTGTCAATTGCACCATCCCCAAGGGGTCAGGAGCCCTGCGGGGTTTCTCCACGTGCCAGGCGGGCATTGATGTTTTCGATGACCTCTGGCAAATCAACGATGGTGTCGATCAGATAGTGCGGGCGAGAGCCTTCGAACATCTTGATGATGCGCGCGCGTTCCTCGGCCAGCTCCTCGAGGGATAAATCCTTGAACTCTTCATAGGACAGGCCCAATGCGTTACCGGAGCAGGTCAATGCCACCGTCCACATTCCAGCGCTACGGCCTTCGAGAATCCCCGGCCAGGTGTCGTCGACCTTGACGCAGGCCGCTACATCACTGATGCCCAGCGCAATCACGTTAGCCAACGCTTGTGCGGGGTGTGGACGACCGTTGGGCACTTCGTCGGTCGCCACCACATGGTCGGTGACGTAGCCGTTCTTGCGAGCCAGCTCCACGACTTTTTCCATGACCACGGCCGGGTAGCCTGAGCAAGAACCGATTTTCAGTCCCTTGTCGCGCAAGCCATTGATGGTATTGAGCGCACCGGGAATCAGCGCCGAATGCAGGGCGATCTTTTCGATCTGCAAAGGCATGAAGCGCTCGTAGAGGGCAGTGACATCATCGTCGGTGGGCAATCGGCCGAAGGCGAGACGGTAGCGTTCGGCGATCTGCGGTTCGTTGCACAGCGTGCGGATGTGATCCCATTTGCCCATGCCCATAGGCCCGCGAGCTTCTGCCAGGGAGACTGCAACGCCGAACTCGGCAAAGGCTTCGACGAAGATCTGAGTCGGTGCGAAAGAACCGAAATCAACGACAGTGCCGGCCCAGTCCAGTACCACGCCCTGCAGTTGGGAAGGTTGTTGGTAATGCATGGTGATAGCTCCAATGAATGGTGAATGATTAATTCGAATTCAGGGGGTGGTGCCAACGATGACCGTTTGTATCGGAGCCGAGGCCAGCGCCGTGCTTTCCACGGTTTTCGGGCGGCTGTTCCAGAATGGAATCAACATCAGGCTGGCCAGTAGTGCCGCGACGGTGAACACCAGGAAGATGGTGGTGGTGTCGAAGTAACCGGGTAACAGGCCGCCGAGGACCGCGCCTATCGAACCGCAACCGTTGACGAAGCCTGCGGCGGAGGCCGCTCCGTCCTTACTGCCGAAATCAATGGCCGCCGAGCCGCTCATCATCGAGTCCGGCCCGTAAAGCGTCAGGCCCATCATGAACAGCAGGCCAACCACCATGTAAAGACTGCCGCTCTGCATGGCAGGGACGAACAGCGCGAGGCAAATGGTAAGCAGAACCAGGCTAAGGACACAGGCCGGCATCCGCCGAGCGCCAAAGTACTTGTCTGAGGCGATACCAATCAGGATCGGACCTGCCAGGCCTGCCAGTTCAAAAGCCGTCGGCACGATGGCGGATGCCACTTTGCCAATCTCTGGCATCCGCTCGTAGATAATCACCGGCCCCCAGAGCAGAATCGCGTAGCGCGCTGGCTTGAGCATGAAATAGGCCAGGCCGAGCACCAGTACGGTTCGATTTTTCATCACCGTGCGCAAACCGGCCCACATGCTTTCGCGCGGCACTGCGACCTTGCTGACGGGTTCGATCTCGATCTCTACAGGCGGCAACCCGACATCTTCTGGCTGGTTGCGTTGCAGGAAAAAGAACAGTACCGCTACCACCAGCACCACCACGGCGCTGCTGATGAACGCGATGCGCCAGTCATGGTAGGCGTTGTAGGCCCACCAACCGGCAAACGGTGTGGCAACCAGGCCGCCAAAGGCGTAGCAGGTGCTCCAGTAACCCAGTACGCGGCCACGTTCGCCAGTGCTGAAGAAGCTCCCAACGTTCTTGCACAGCCCCGACCAACCCGTGGACTGAGCCAGGCCCTGGATCAGCATGCAGGAGGCGAAGATCGGTAGCGTGGCGTAGGTGCCCATCAGTAGCGCCGCCAGCGCCGAGATCACCAGTCCGCTGAGGACCACGACCCTGGGACCGAAGCGGTCAGAGAAGTTGCCCCACAGAAACTGGCCGACTGCATACGCGATCAGGTAGAGGGCATCGAGGTTGGCCATCATGCTCTTTTCGAGCATGAAGTCCGGATCTTCGCCAATCCCCAGTTTGGCCACAGAAAAAGCCTTGCGGGTAAAGTAGAAGGCCGCGTAGGCCACCCAGGTGATAAGGAAAATTTGCACGCGCCAGCGCTGGAGCGATTTCCAGCCGGTTGCGAGAGGGTTTGTAGCGTTCTTGTTCATGGTGTTCTGATCCCGTATGTGGTGCCAGACAGCGCAAAGTAATGGGTTTTGTTTTTATTTTCGGTACAGAAAATCTCTCCACGCACACGGCATCGATCAGATGGCAGTGAGGTGGCATCAGGCTTTCGGTATTAAATTGACGCGGTCGCTGACTCCTGCTCGGCTGTGCCTAGCGGTAAGTCACCGAATCCATGGTTAAAAAAGACCCCTGCCCACAGGTGCTACCCATTGCACCCGTGCGTGAATCGACAAGGACCTTTGAAGGGCCGTCAGGCCGCCGGCTGTTGCATGTCGACGTTCATCGCCACGAGACTGTCGGCGATGGCGCGCAGCAACTGATGGACGATGTATTCGTCGATCTGGCCGATACAGCCGATACGGAAACTCTCGGCTACGGTCAGCTTGCCGGGATAGATGATGAACTGACGGGCTTTGAGCTCATCGTAGAACCGCTTGAACTCAAAGTTGGGATGTTGCGGGCTGAAGAACGTGGTGATGATTGGCGACAGCCAACGGTCTTCAAGCAATGTCCTGAAGCCCAGTTCGCGCATGCCTTTGACCAGCACATCGCGATTGCGCGTGTAGCGCGCCAGACGGCCATGCACACCGCCTTCGGCAGTGTGTTGCTCCAAGGCTTTATGGAACGCTACGACGCTGTGGGTCGGCGGCGTGAAGCGCCATTGGCCCGTGCGCTCCATGTAGACCCACTGCTCATACAGATCGAGGCTCAGGGAGTTGGCGCGGCCTTTGGCGGCCTCCAGCACGGAGCGGCGGATGATGACGAAACCGAAGCCGGGAATACCCTCGATGCATTTGTTGGCGGAGGACACCACCACGTCGAAAGCAATCTCATTGATGGTCAACGGCACGGCTCCGAAGGAGCTCATCGCATCGATGATCAGGCTCTTGCCATGCGCCTTCACCACATCGGCGATTTCGCGCAGCGGATTGAGAATGCCGGAGCTGGTTTCGCAATGGACCAGGAAGACGTTGGTGATGTCGGGATTGTCCCTGAGCAGGGCGTCCACCTCCTCAGGCTGCGGTGGCAGATAATCGCCTTTGTCCAAGGTAATGAACGCGCGGCCGAGGTACTCCAAGGTCTTGGTGGCGCGCTGGCCGTAGGCGCCATTCATCAGCACCAGTGCTTTACCGTCACGCGGGATGGCCGTGGCCAGAGCTGCCTCCACCGAGTAGCTACCGCTGCCTTGCAACGGCACACAGGCGAAGCTGTCGTCCTGGACACCGGCCATGCTGAGCAAGTTCTGGCGAACTTCGGCAGTGACTTGGTTGAAGGTAACATCCCATGAACCCCAGTCGCGCAGCATGGCTTCCTTGGTCGCTTTGGACGTGGTCAAGGGGCCCGGGGTCAGCAGGTAGGGTTCACCCAGGGCTGGGGTAGCCAGTGCCTGTGTGGTCGGAAATTCAGCTTTGGTCATGATCTTCTCCGGCGGTTTTGTTTTTGTGGGGGAGTGATGCATGGCGTGATCAAAACATCTGCGGAAAAATAACTGAAATCGATTTATCACATGTCACAAACAAGCTGAGCTTATAAGTCGAAATCATTCGTCTACCCTCCAGATCAGACCCTGGGTTGCTGTTCAAGTGAGCGGTCGCTGTGTGAGCGGGGCGTTAGCCCTTGTCTGACTTGCCGGCCGCCGCGGCGAATTTCGCCAGGCGCACATCCAGTCGACGCGGGTGCAGGTTGTGATCCTCGGCGTGCTCCTTGCGCCGAATGGCATTGCGCACCATCAGCGAACCGAGGTAGCGGATCGGCTCCGGTGGGAAATGGCCGAGCGGACCTTGCACCAGCGGCGAGCGTGTCCAGGGGTTGTCCTGCCCCAACACCAGCGATGAGAGGATCTGTCCACCCATGTGACAAGGGCCGACACCGCTGCCGGAATAGCCGAAGCCATAAAAGATATTGCCGCCTGCGCCCATCCGGCCGAAGAACGGTAGCCCGGTGACGGAGCGATCGGACGGGCCATTCCAGGTGGCGGCGATGCCGACATCGGCAAAGTCGGGGAAGAACTCGGCAAGGGTGTTGCGCAACAATCCTTTGTAGGGCGATGGCTGGTCGAATACCGGCAACATGCGCCCGCCGTAGGCGAAGGTATTGCCGCCTTTGCCGAGCATGATCCGGCCGTCCGGGGTGTTGTGGTAGTAGTGCACGAAGATGCGTGAGTCGAGCACGGTGACCCCGCTGGTCAGGCCGATCCGCTTGAGCAGGTCGGGTCGAGGCTCGGTAATGATCATGTCACTGGAGACGATGGCAACTGACCGCGAGAACTGCGCAAAGGCACGCGCCATCCAGGCGTTCATCGCCAACACGACCCGGTCGCAGGTGACGTTGCCGTTCGGGGTGTTGACGGTGGCAGGCTGACCCTCTTGCAAATGGGTCATCGGTGAGCCTTCGTAGATACGCACACCCAATTGCAGTGCGACTCGACGCAGACCGCGCACCAGCTTGCCCGGCTGCACACTGGCTGCCGCAGGCGAGAACCAGCCTTCAATGTGTCGGGTCGAGCCCGCCATGCGCTGCACGTCAGCTAGCGCGTACTTGGAGAAAGAGTTAATGCCATTGCGCTCCAGCGCGGCGATCACGCTGTCGGTCGAGCCGACCTGGGCACGGTTGGTTGCCGTGTAAAGCGTGCCATCGAGACGGTAATCGGCATCAACCGCGTACTTCTCGCAAAAGCTGCCGATGGCGTAGATGCTTTGCTCCGATTCCTTGACCAGGCGTATTGCCTCGTTGACCCCAAACAACCGCTCCAGGGTGAAGTATTTGGCCGACCAGGACAGCGCGCAGCCGCCGTTGCGTCCACTGGCGCCGGCACCACAGATGTCGGCTTCGACGATGACCACGTCCAGCTCGGGGTTCTGTTCCTTGAGCATGATCGCAGTCCACAAACCGGTGTAACCGCCACCGACGATGCAGACATCGGCGCGGGTGTTCTGCCGCAGCGGCGGGCAGGGCGAGTCGGGTTGAGTTTTCAGGGCCTGATCGAGCCAGTAGGGGCGCATGACGTCATCTCCGTTGCAGCGGTTTTGGGGGCAGGGCTTGAGCAGGCAATCAGGCGCATGCAGCGACCACGATCATTTCCACGCGCCAACCGGGGTCGATCAGATCGGCCAGGGTGCACGCTCGCGTTGGGGCATGGCCTTCGGGAAAGAACTGGTCCCAGACCCTGTTGAGCCCTGCGTAGTCGTCGCGATGGGCGAGCAGGATACGTACCGAAAGTACCTGCTTGCGGCTGCTGCCGGCACTCAGTAGGAGCTGCTCGATACCGGCGAGCACCTCGTGGGTCTGGGCCTCGATGTCGCCGCTGAGGTCGCTGGCAACCTGGCCACCGATATAGAGGTGGTTGTCATAGCGGACCATGTCCGAGCGGCGTTTTGTCGCGGCGAAACGTTCGATTTGCATAAAGTGCTTCCGGGCTGAGACGAGGGCGGCAGTGTTCGAACACTGGTCCGGGGCTTGCGAAAACCATGCTTGCAGTTCATCGTCTATAAATAAAATCGATTTAGCGTATGCATGAATAAGTTGAACCTATGCCAAGGCTGCCGCGATGACCATTTCCCATACCCAACTCAAGGCGTTCCACGCGGTTGCCGTCAACGGCAGTTTCACCCGCGCGGCCGAGCAGCTCTGCCTGTCTCAACCGGCGGTGTCCGACCAGGTACGCAAGCTCGAGGACTATTACGGGGTGATGGTGTTCTACCGCGACAAGCGCCAGGTGCGCCTGACTGAAGTGGGCGAGCGGTTGTTCGGCCTGACCCGGCGCTTGTTTGATATCAGTGTCGATGCCCACGACATGCTGATGGACTATCGCACCCTGTCCACGGGATCCCTGAACCTCGCCGTGGATGCGCCGGTGCATGTGCTGCCCTATGTCGCACGCTTTTGCAGGCGTTACCCCGGTATCGATGTGAAGATTGAAACCGCCAATACCGATGAGGTGCTGCAACGCTTATTCGCTCATCAGGCCGACATCGCCCTGCTGGGTCGCACTATCGAGGACGACCGACTGCTGTCGCTGCCCTTGCGCAGCGATCCGATGCTGGCGTTCGTCGCGCTTGATCATCCCTGGGCGCAACGCGAATCCATCAGCCTTGGCGACCTGCACGACACGCCGCTAGTGCTGCGGGAAAAAGGCTCGATGACGCGCCTGTGCCTGGAGGAAGAAATGGCCACCGCAGGCTTGCGCATCCGCAAGGCGATCGAAGTGGATGGGCGCGAAGCCGCACGTGAAGCGGTGGCGATTGGCATGGGTGTCGGGGTTGTCTCGGCGACCGAGCTGGGCTCTGATTCACGGCTTCGCGGGTTGCCCATCGTCGATTGTCAGCGGCGCTTCACCGAGACGCTGGTGTGCCTGCGCGCGCAGAGTTCGCGGCGTATCCTGACGACGTTTTTTAACGTGGTTCGAGAGGGGCTGGCTGAGTGAGGTGGGGGATCATGGCCTGGCGTGTGGACGCAGCAATACGTAGAGCGCGATGGGTGCCCCCACCAGGCCGATCACGGCATTGAGGTGCAACACGTGTCGGCTCCACGGCAGATGAGTGACCAGATCGGCCGCCAGCCCAAGCGAGGAACCCAGGAGCACGGCCGCAGGCATCAGCAGTCGGTGATCTGCGCTGGGTATGACCCCTCGGGCGACTTGCGCTGCGACCAGGCCAAGAAAAGCCACCGGTCCGCAATAGGCGGTGACCAGCCCGCAGAGCCATGCCGCGATGAACAGGGCAATCCGGCGAATGCGTTTTACCGGCATGCCCATCGATGCCGCATAACGGTCGCCAAGGAGCAGCGCGTTAAGAGGCTTGGACAGTGCCCATAGGGCGGCAAAGCCAAGCAGGACTCCGGGTATCAGCAAGCGCAACTGCGCGCCAGTCGCGCCAGCGAAACTTGCGTCATCCCACGCCTTGAAAGCCCGCGCCTGGTTCTCATCGACAAAGTGCAGCAACACACTGATCAAGCCCACGGCCATGTAACCGAGCATCAGCCCGCTGATCAGCAGGGTGATGGTGTTGACCCGCCCGGAAATAAACGCCAGCAGGCTCAACAGCAAGGTCGATCCTGCAACGGAGGCAAGCGCCAGTCCTACGTCGCCTGCCAAGCCGAACTGGCTCAACCAGGCGTTACCTGCCACCCCGGAGAATGTCACCAGTACGGCGGCGCCCAACCGCGCGCTGTGGACGATGCCGAGGACATACGGGTCTGCCAGGGGGTTGCGAAACAGCGTCTGCAGCAACAATCCTGCTGCCCCCAGCGCTCCTCCGCTGACCAGCGCATTCAAGGCGCGAGGCAGACGAAACTGAAAAAGGATGTTGTGCCAGACAGTCTCGATCGAACCGCCCGCCAGTGCGCCAAGAATCGCTGTGACCGGGATGTCTACAGCGCCGATGGTCAATTCAGCGATCAGCAAGGTCAGGGTCAAGAGCGCCAACAACACGTAGCGACACCCAACGGGCAGGTAAGTAAATGAAGGGGCGTGTTTGATGATCATGGTCATGGCAACTTGCGAACAAATACGTTGGAGGGGAGGGCGGAAGGCGACAGTTGTGGGTGCAGCACTTGGACCAGTTCGGCCAACAACACGTGCGGCCGGGTCATGCTCTGGTCCTGATAGGGCGAAGCCCAGGCACCTGTGTAGCCTTGGTCGAAGGCATATACCCGGCCCTCACGCGCTGCACGAAACCAGCGACTGTGGGGGCTGGTTGCGAGCATCTGCGGCAGCGAGGCGTACCCAGGCTTGGCACCCAGCCAGAAGGGGGCCGCGGCGCCTTTCTCGTAGAGGTGTTCGAAACTTACCTGCACCAGGCTGCCTCGTTCCCGGGACTGCTCAAGCACGTATTGCCCACCCGCATCGGCAATCAATCGGGCCCGCTGATTGAGGCCGCCAAATACCTCGAAACTGCCACGACCAGAGGGGAAGCCCGCCATGACCAGAGGACGCTGCTGCAGATCGCTGGTCAATGCGGACCAACGCAGATAGTCGCGTTCAATCGCAGCGAATTGGCGATTGGCTTGAGCTTCGCGGTTCACCAGTAACGCCAGGAACTTCAACCATTCAGCCCGGCCAAGAGGGTGGCTTTCAAGATGATCGGCCTGAGGCAGGGCCAGCACGCCGACTTGCTGCAACTGCGGATGAATATTGAATTGCGGGTAGGCGGAGAAGAAGCTCAGATAGACATCCGGCTGGGCCGCCATGATCGGTTCGATATTTGAGTGGGCATTGCCCCACAGCTCGTGGATGTGGCCGCTTGCAACTCGTTTGCGCACTGATTCCACGGTAGGCGCGCGGACATTCTCGATGCCCACCAGTCGGTCAACGATACCTAGCTCATCCGCCGCCCCCAACATTGCCGAGTTACCGGTTGCCAGGCGCTGAATCGGTACCTGGACCACCAGTGTTGCAGGCGAATGCGCAGGTGTCGGCGTACCACACTGGACTAAAACAATCTCCAGGGGCTCTCCCGCATTGACGCTGGAGCGAAATCGCAAACGTTTGAAATTCAGTCCGTATTCGACGGACAACTGATCTGACCAGCTAAAACTGGCGCGCTGCGGAAAGTAGTCGACACCGGCATGATAGTCAGCAACGCATGCCTCCAGTTGGTTGTGTTCGGGCTGCATACCGACGTTATGCGCAGGCTGAACGCGAGCCAGCGAAGCTTGGCGCGCATCGCATCCTGGCACACAAATCAACAGTAAAAGCACCGCCCACAGATGCCAACTCATGGCAATGCCTCCAGCGCCACAACCAGTTGTCCGAGACTGCTGAAGCGCTGAGTGCGCTCACCGTCACGCAGACGAAAATCCATCGACTCTGCGCTGATATGCAGCGCGGCGTGCTCGGCCTCCTGATAGCCGATCCGGTGCAAGGCGCGTTGCGTCCACACGCGTGTGATCCCAGATGCTTGCAAGCGCACGGGACGCCCCGGCATGGCTGCAAGGCCCCACTCGCCACGCTCCAGGTCAAAGTGCAAGCCATTGCTGGAGAAGGTTTGCCCAAGCCGTCCATCAAGCACCAGGTCTTCCGGGGCGCCACACTGCAATTGGCGCGACTGATCGATCAGCCACAGCAGATCGGCGCAGCGCAGGGCAAGTTCAAGGTCATGGCACGACAAAAGAATGGCCAGATCCCGCTCTCGTGCCAGCTGCTGCAGCAGCCGCAAGGTTTCAATACGCCGCGGCAGGTCCAGGAAGGCGGTGATCTCATCCAGGATCAGCACCTTGGGCTGTTGTGCCAAGGCGCGTGCCAACAGGACTTTCTGGCGCTCGCCGTCGGACATGTTTGCCACCGCCTTGGCTGCCAGACCCGCAGCGCCTGCGTGTTCGAGTGCCTGGGTGACGATGTGCCGATCGTGTTCGTTGAGTCTTCCAGCCCAGCCGACATGCGGGTAGCGTCCGAGCGCGGCCAGTTCAAAGCCGCTAAGTGCGCCCGGATCGACCCGATCGGTCAACACCACGGCCATGCGTTTGGCGCGTTCTGCCGGGGCGAGGGAATCAAGCGGCTGCCCATCCAATTCGATGCGCCCTGAGACAGCCCGCTGCATGGCGCTCAATGTGCGGATCAGCGTCGACTTGCCGGCGCCATTCGCGCCCAGCAGACACACCAGGCGCCCTTTGGGTAAATGCAGGTCGAGGGGACCGAGTACGGCTTGTCGGCGGTATCCGACTTCTAGTGCGTAGCTACGCAGCATGCTTAAAACGCCGCGCCAAGGGTAACCATTGCAGTACGCGGAGCCCCCGGATACATCGGCACGAAACTGCCGCCCGAATCGTAGTAGCGCTTGTCAAACAGGTTCTGCACATTCAGTTGTACGCGGTAGCGCAGTGCCTGGCCGAAGCGATACGTAACGTTGCTATCCCAGCGGGTATAGGAGGGCAGGGTAAAGGTATTGCTGTTGTTCGCCTGCCGTTCACCCACGTAATTGGCACCCATGCCGATGCTCAACCCCGAAACACCAGGCAAATCGTAGGTGCTCCATAGACTGGCGTTGCGTTGCGGTGCGTTGGCCAGGCGATTGCCTTGCAGGCCACCGTCGCTGTCTTTGCTGATGGTGGTATCAAGCTGGGTATAGCTGGCAAGCAGGCGCCAGCGCTCGGTGACCACGAACGGCAAGTCAAGCTCCCAGCCTTTGCTGCGTTGCTCGCCCACTTGAATGCTGTAGGTGAACGTAGGGTCGTTCGGGTCGGCGACCAGGCCATCACGACGGCGAATATCGAAAACCGCCAAGGTCGGGGTGAAGCGCCCATTGAGCAGGCTGAGCTTGGTACCCACTTCGAACTGCTCGCCTTTCACCGGTTTGGCGAGTTGACCGCCTTCCAGGATCCCGTTGTTCAATTCGGTGCGCATTGAACGCGACCAGCTGGCATAGAGTGATAAGGCTTCGACCGGCGTCCAGGTGATACCCACTCGGGGGGAAAAGGCGTTGAAGGTTGCGGTTGATGGCTCACTCAGCCCGTAGTAGTCGTCGATGGCCGAGGCGTCGATTTGATCGAAGCGGCCCCCCAGCAACAGGCGCCATTGCTCCCTGCTACCAAAGCTCAGTTCGTCCTGGGTGTACAGCGCCCATGAGTCGTTGATGAAGCGCCCTTCGCCTGTCCGGCTCAGGGGGGAGGGAGGCGTGCCATACACCGGATTATTGAAATCGATCGTGCTGCTGGTACCGGCCGCGGAATCGTAATCCCACCAGTCCCGGCTGTACTCGGCACCGAACAGCAGTCGGTGATTGATCGGGCCAGTGCGAAAGCTGCGACTGATTTCTGCCAGCGCGGTCGCGTCTATCTGGCGATCATGATTGAGCTGCGGCCGCCGGCTGACGGTGGGATTGTCCTCGCTACCGCCGATTCCGCCATTGACAAAGCCGTAGGCGTACCACGAGGTTTGCAAACGCGAATCCGAGGCTTGAATGGCCGCATGCAGATCCCAGTCATCCGTCAAGGCGTGGTCCAGGGTTACCGAGGCCAGCTTGCTGATGGCGCTGTTGCGGGTGTCAGGCTCTGCGAAGTTGCGCTCGATTGGCGCATCCAGATAACGAGGGTTGTTACCGAATCCGCGGTCCATGTCGGCGACCTTGCGCGCGTATTCAAACTCGAAGGTCAGTGAGGTCTGCGGTGCCAGCTGCCACGTCAACACGGGCGAGAAGAATTTGCTCTCATTATTGACGAAGTCACGGAAGCTGCCGTTGTCCTGCCAGGCAGCGGTAAAGCGATAGTCAAGTGTTTCGCCCAGGGGGCCGGTGCTGTCGAGTGTGGTGCGGTAGAAGTCGTAGCGGCCGGCACTCACATCGACCTGAGTGCGCTGCTCGTGTTGGGGTTTCTTGGTCACCAGATTGACCACGCCACCGGGCTCAAAACGCCCGTACAGGGCGGACGCCGGCCCCTTCAATACTTCTATCTGTTCGATGTTGACCAGTTCGTCGACGCTGGCGAAGCTGCTACGGCGAATGCCGTTCTTCAGATTGCTTTCCGTGGCAAAACCACGCAGTCGGAATCGATCATTCAGAGCGCCAAAACCCACTTGGTTGGTAACTCCCGGCACGGTCCGAATCGCCTCACCCAAGGTCGTGACTCCCCGATCTTCAATCAGTTCGCGGGTAACCGTCTGAATGGAGAAAGGCGTTTCCTTGGCTGGGGTAGGGCTCTTGTTTGCCGTCGGCGCTATGGTCGAGCGGTACCCTTGTTCACGGGTACCGAAAACTTCCGTCGCGCCCAGCTCGAGAGTCGAATCATCTGCGCTCCCTGGCGGGGAAAACATGCACGCGATCCCAGCCAGAAAGAGGTGTTTAGAGGAGGATTTTTTTGTCATTGAGAGACCGGAGGTGCGTGGGTAGGCTGAAATTTTACGCGTCGACACATCGTTATAACATAACAATAGATGGGTTTTTCAGCAATCAAGGAATACCCTGGGTGGCGACAGCGCTGTCGGCCCACTGCGCGGATCGGCTGCCACGGACCGGGCCACCGACGTCGATCAGTCGCGAATGCTTGAGCTGTATTTGGCGGGCGTTCTGGTGGTTCGCTCAGACACCGTTCGTGAGAGTGTGTATGCCTTGGACAGTGGACAAACTGTGGTCGGTCTTCATGCCATGGCTTCTACAAAACCAGCGGTCCCGGTTGGGGCACTGACGGTGTCGTCACCAACCTTAACAAGCGCCAGGCGAACGTCCTGCAGGTGCGTATCGACCCGACGCTGGGTGCATACAATCCGGCCCAGGGCATCCTCAGTCTCAATCCCAGTGCCCCGGGCGACAGTCCGGCGGCGACGGGAGTCGGTTTGCAAATCGGCACCGGCTCGGGTACGCCGTTCCCGCTGTCGGTCTTGCGTCCCAGCGGCATAACCCCTTCCGGGATTGAAGGAGGGTTCTATAGCATCCCGTTGAAGGCGCGGTACTTCCAGTTCGGGGGCAGTGTGACACCGGGGCCGGCCAATGCGACCGCCACGTTCACGCTGGATTATCAATAAGCAGTGGGGGGAGGCGCCGGTGCAGTGGTTGCACTGCGACTGAACCATCCCGGTATACCAACCCCAACAAGCCCCTTTAGCTTATTGATCATTGTGCTCAAATGAATTGGCGAGATAGTCAATTAGCGAGCGTACGGAAGGCAGTAGGCCTCGGCGCGAGGGGAATACGGCGGTGATCACCCCTTCATCGGGCTTCCATTGTGGAATGAGCGTCAACAAACGACCGTCGGCGATTTCTTCCCGGACCACGGTCAACGGCATGCTGGCAATGCCGACCCCCTGAAGCACTGCACTTTTCAGTACTGCCATATCGTCGCTGACCAAGCGCGGAATATGGCTGATGAGTGCGGTGGCCCCGTTGGGGCCGTTCAAGTGCCAGTTGTAATTCGGCAGCGGTGCTCCCCAGTGGATACTTGGAAGATCCACCAGGTCCGTCGGTAGTTCCAACCGTGGATAGCGCTGCATGAAAACCGGGCTGGCAACCAGTACCTGTGGACTCCTGGCCAGGACTCTCATGACCAAGTCACTACTTTCCAGCGGTGGAAAACATAAGCTCAAGGCGATGTCATATCCCTCGCTGATGACATCAACCCTTCGGTTGAAACTCTTTACATAGAGTTCCACCGAAGGGCATTGCGCCATGAACTTGCCCAGTAGTGGGGCTACCCAGAAATTCAGCAGTGGCGTGGTGCAACTCAGGCGAATCACCCCTCGGGGCTCTGACCGGCTCTGTTCGATGACATCTTCCGCCGACTCAGCTTCCGCCATCATGGCCACGCAATGGCGGTAATAGGCCTGACCGATATCGGTAACCTGGAATTGCCTGGTCGAGCGCTGAATAAGGCGTACGCCCAGCCGCATCTCCAACTGACTGACCCGTCGACTCAAGGTGGATTTTGGCATGTTGAGGGCGCGACCTGCCGGAGCGAAGCCGGCATGTTCCACCACTTTTGCGTACAGAAAGAGTTCATTGAGATCAATCACTCGAGGCCTCGATCGTTCCATTTTTGAGACTGTGAAGTCTAATCCAGCCACTACCGGCATCCAACCTCGACGACTAAGGTTCGTTCCCTCAGGTCTTTTGGCAACCGTCCTGCTCTGCACAGGGCGAATCGATGAGCCCCTGGTTGGCCATGGTCCTTTTGTCATGATTAGCGAAGTAGAAATAGTCCAGGCCATCGCCGACTTCAACAACGGCTATGTTGAACAGACCCCCTTGATCATTTTGCAGTGTCATTGCTTGGCATTGCGAAACCTGTCGGCCGCGAGGCCGTCTTTTCTCAAAGGAGCACGTTATGAGTACCCCGGCGAACTTCAATAACCAAAGACCCGTCATTGATCCTTCCAATGCCGTCATGCTGTTGATCGACCACCAGAGTGGTCTGTTCCAGACCGTGGGCGATATGCCGATGCCCGAGCTACGCCTGCGTGCTGCGGCGTTGGCTAAAATGGCGTCCCTGGCCAAGATCCCGGTCATTACCACGGCCTCTGTGCCGCAAGGCCCGAATGGTCCATTGATCCCTGAGATTCATGAAAATGCTCCTCACGCCCAATATGTGGCGCGCAAGGGTGAGATCAATGCTTGGGACAACCCCGAATTTGTGGCTGCAGTGAAAGCCACGGGCAAGAAGCAACTCATCATCGCCGGCACCATCACTAGCGTGTGCATGGCGTTCCCGGCAATCAGCGCCGTGTATGACGGTTATCAGGTCTTCGCTGTGGTGGATGCGTCCGGCACCTACAGCAAAATGGCCCAGGAAATTACGCTCGCCCGAGTGGTCCAGGCCGGTGTGGTGCCGATGGATACCGGTGCTGTTGCATCTGAGATACAAAAATCCTGGAACCGCGACGATGCACAACAATGGGCTGAGGTGTACACCAAGATTTTCCCGGCCTATCAGTTACTGATCGAAAGCTACATGAGGGCTCAAGACGTAGCAAAAAACAATGAAGTGCTGGATTCCCAGCGCAAGTAATCGGGTACGTCACGGGGGGAGTTCCCCTCATCAGATGAAGCCCTCGGGGCTTGCGTTGTTCACCAGGAGAATGAAAATGTCCACTGCCTATAAACGTCTGGATAAAGATCAAGCGGCTGTGTTGTTGGTCGACCATCAGACCGGTCTGTTGTCGCTGGTCCGCGACATCGACCCGGACAAGTTCAAGAACAATGTGTTGGCGCTGGCCGATCTGGCCAAGTACTTCAAACTGCCGACCATTCTCACCACCAGCTTTGAAACGGGGCCGAACGGCCCGTTGGTGCCGGAGTTGAAAGCGTTGTTCCCCGACGCCCCTTACATTGCGCGTCCAGGCCAGATTAATGCTTGGGACAACGAGGATTTCGTCAAGGCCATCAAAGCCACTGGTAAAAAGCAACTGATCATCGCCGGGGTGGTGACCGAAGTCTGCGTAGCATTTCCAGCACTGTCGGCGATTGAGGCCGGTTTTGAAGTGTTTGTGGTGACCGACGCTTCCGGCACCTTCAATGCCCTGACCCGCGATTCAGCCTTGAACCGCATGTCGTCTGCCGGCGCACAACTGATGACCTGGTTCGGCTTGGCCTGTGAGCTGCACCGCGACTGGCGCAACGATATCGAAGGGCTGGGAGCGTTGTTCTCCAACCACATTCCGGACTATCGCAACTTGATCACCAGCTACACCAAGCTGACTTCCGACAAGTAAGTGCGGAGCAGGGCGGTATCAGCGCCGCTGGCTTTTTGTAAGTGTCGGAACAGGCCCTGCTCTATCGGGGCCTGTTCCTGTCGGGAGTTGAGTTCAAAGCCTGGCCACAGGAGAGATAAAAATGAGCAATCAAGAACCCGAATGCCAACTGTCGAACTCATCGGATTGCCCGATGCAAGCCGGTGGCCGGACGATCCAGCGCATTAGCGCACGCTCTGCGCAAGTCGGTGGGGGGATCACCGTCAATCGCCTGATGCCCTCGCGCCAGCGGCGGATGATCGGTGCCTGGTGTTTTCTCGATCATGCGGGTCCGGCAGTGTTCCAGAGCCATGCCGGGCTGCGCGTCGGCCCCCATCCCCATATCGGCCTACAGACCTTCACCTGGATGATCAAAGGTGAAGTCCTGCACCGCGATAGCCTGGGTAACGTACAGGTGATCAGCCCCGGGCAAGTGAATCTGATGACTGCCGGGCGAGGTATCACGCACACCGAGGTTTCGTTGCCCGAAGAGCATCATCTGCATGCTGCGCAGCTATGGATTGCCTTGCCCGATGCCCACAAGGACTGCGCCCCGGCGTTCGATCACTACGCACAACTGCCGGTCTGGGATGAAGGCGCGATGCGCTTCACCTTGTTGGCGGGACATTTCGCCGGTCATACAGCGCCCAGCCGTATCTACTCCCCGTTGGTTGGGCTGGATGTGTGGAGCCAGGGCGCGAGCAGCGTTCGATTGGCCGTGGAGCCCGAATTCGAATACGGCATCCTGCCTCTCGAAGGAACGTTCTCGATCAATGGGCAGGCCTTTGCCAGCGATGAGTTGGCCTACCTGGGACGTGGCCTCAACGAGATTGAACTGTCATCGACGGCGGGCGCTCGCGCCTTGTTGTTAGGCGGCGAACCCTTTGAGGAAGAAATACAGCTGTGGTGGAACTTCGTCGGCCACAGCAAACAGGAGATTGCCCAGGCCCTTGAAGCCTGGAACAGTCGCGACCTGGAGCGCTTCGGGGACGTTGAAGGTTTCGACGGTGAGCGCCTCGTGGCCCCGCCATTGCCATGGCAGCGTGGGTAATGCCAGGGAATAGCGCACGTTCATGCAACCACTGATCAACTACTTCAAGGTCGTGTTCAACCCCGGGCTAGGGGTGCTGCTGTTTGCCTTGCGCACAGTCGCCGCCGGCCTGTTGACGCTGTACCTGGCGTTCATTTTCGATCTGGATCAACCGAAATGGTCGGTGATGGCGGTGATCATCGTCAGCCAGCCGCTGGGGGGCATGGCTCTGCAACGCAGCTTTTCGCAGATCATTGGCACCACGGCAGGGGCGGCGGTGGCGGTGCTGATCATGGCGATCTTTCCTCAGGCGCCACTGCCATTCATCATCACCCTGGCTCTGTGGTTGGCAATATGCACGGCCGGGGGCACCCTGCTGCGCTACACCAGTTCACACGCGTTCGTGCTCAGTGGCTTCACTGCGGTAGTGGTGGCGCTCCTGGCAGTGCCCGAGCAGGACAACACGCTGATGTTGGCCATTACCCGGATTACCGAGACCTTGTTGGCGGTGGCCTGCGTCTGCGTGGTCAGTCTGTTGACCGCGCGCCCGGAAGCGGTGGCCCGGGGTTACTTCGCCAAGGTCGATCTAGTGCTCAAGCTGATGGCGCAACACGCGGCGGCAGTGATCCGTACCGAAGAAAGCGAGGCCGACTTTCATAAGCGTCAACTGCAACTGCTGGGGGAGATCAGCGCACTGGAGGGCTTGCGTCGGCACTTGTATTTCGATGCCCCGCGCTTGCGCAGCGCCAACGGCCTGGTGCAGTTGCTGGGTAATCAGTTGGTGTTGCTGACCTCGCGCCTGACGGTCTTGCGCCATCAACGCAAATTGATCGCCGAGCGCTGGGAAGGCGAGCTTCCGGAGCATATCCAACGCTTACGCGAAGACGAATTATTGTTTCTCGACGAGTTGGCCAGTCAGGGTCGTTCGCTGTCCAGCGAAGCCCGGCATCAGTTCAAGGTGCTCCAGCAGCGCTTCGATCATCTGGCGGAAAAAGCCGAGCGTCTGAGCGAAAACCTGCCGGCCACCTTGCGTTCGCTGGCGTGGGCACTGCGCTGGGAACAGGCTCGGCTGCTGCAACAACTGGAGGAAATCCTCGAGCTCAGTGACGCGATTCAGAACGGTCGCGAGGCCAGCTGCGTCTACCAGCAGCCCCGCAGCAATCCACTGCACCTGGACTTTCGACTGGCCGCGATGAATGCCGTGCGCGCCTTTACCGCGTTGCTGGTATCCGGCCTGATCTGGATCGAAACCGGGTGGGATGGGGCCCGTGCCGGGATGATTCTGGTGGGCATTCTGTGTTCGTTGATGGCGACCTTTCCACGGCCATTGCTGGCCAGCCAGAACTATGTACGGGGCCTCGGCCTGGCGCTGATTGTCTCGGCGATCTACCAGTTCATGCTCGTGCCCGCGATCGCTGATTTCGAAATGCTCGCGCTGATTCTCGCACCGCTGCTGTATGTGATCGCGGTGGGATTAGCCAGTCCGGCGACTGCCGGAATCGGCATGGGCCTGGGCCTGTCGACCTTTCTGATGGTCGGCCCACAAAATATCGGAGCCTGGCAGAACACCGCCATCCAGTGGTTCGAGTTCAGTGGCGCCTATGTCTGTGCCGGTGTGCTGTCTTTGCTGGTGTATTCGTGGGTGTTTCCCTTCAATCCGGCACAGCGTATCAATCGGCTGTTTCGTGAGACTCGCGAACAGGTGTATCTGCTGCTCAAGACCTCGGCCGCCGATGAACAGCAGTTTGCCTTTGAAAGCCGCATGGTCGATCGCCTGACAATGATGCTGGGGTTGCTGCCGGCGGCCAATGACCCACGCAGCAATCAACTCTATGAAGTCAGCCTGGCGTGCATGGCGCTCGGAGTGGCCCTTAATCAGCTCAAGCAGCAAGGGCAGGGCAATGCACTGATGAGCCCGCAGCTCAAGGACCGATTGCAATCGGTGCTGCAGCAGTCCGGGCGTCTGGTTGCGGATCGCCCAGGGGTTGACCTGCAGCGCTTGACCGCAGAGTTGCGCCAACTGGGCGACGAACTGGACCAACTGCATTCCGGTGAATTGGCAGCGGGGCATGAGCACCTGTGGTCAGTCTTCCGCATCCGCGTGGCCCTGCTGATCGTGGCCGCGTTCATCGAGCGTTATCGCGAGTTTCTTCAACCTGTGGACACAGGAGTCCCGGCCCTTGCCCATTGATTTCGAAGTAGGCGGGGTCTACTTGCCGCCCATTGCCCAGGCCTTGCTGTTGGCCTTGCCGATTTTCCTGTTGCTGGACTGGGGGTTGCGCCGGGTCGGGTTGCTCAGGTTTGTCTGGCATGAAGCGCTTTTTGAAGGTGCGCTGTATGCCTGCGTGTGCGCGGTGGTGATTTTGCTGATGGGTGCCTCATGAAAATGAACAAGAAAATCGTCGCCCAACTGGTGACCGTGGTCGTTGTCGGACTGGCCGTGGTGCTCGGTTGGTTTGCCTGGGATCACTACACCCGTTCGCCCTGGACCCGTGATGCGCGGGTTCGCGCCGATGTGGTGACGCTGTCCGCCGATGTCTCGGGGCGCATTGTCAGCCTGCATGTGCAGGATAACCAGCACGTGGAGAAGGGCCAGTTGCTGCTGCAAATCGATCCGGCACGCTACGCGTTGGCGGTCGAACATGCCAAGCGCTCAGTCGAAGTGGCGAAGGCGACGCAGGGTCAATCCCAGGCGGCGATCATCTCCAGTGAGGCACTGCTCAAGCAGCGCCAGAGCGAGGAGCGCAGGAGAAGGACCCTTAAACAGGGTTTTGCAATCTCCGGCGAGGAGTGGGAGAAGGCCAGCACTGAAGTCGCGGTTGCCCGTGCGGACCTGCTGAGCAACCAGGCCAACCTGGGCCTGGCGCAAGCCAATGTGCAATTGGCCATTGCGGCATTGACCCAGGCCGAACTGGACCTGCAACGAACTCGGGTGACGGCACCTGTCAGCGGTTACGTGACAAACCTGCTGACCCGCGAAGGCGATTACGCCAGTGCGGGTAGCGCGCTGCTGGCGCTGGTTGACAGTGACTCGTTTTATCTCAGTGGCTACTTCGAGGAAACCAAGCTGCCGCGAATAGCGGTGGGCGACCGGGTACAAATCCACCTGATGAGTGGCGAGGCGTTCGGCGGAATCGTGCAGAGCATCGCCTTTGCCATTACCGATCGGGAGAACTCTCCGGGCAATCGCCTGCTAGCCAACATCAACCCCAGCTACACCTGGGTGAAACTGGCCCAGCGGGTACCCGTCAGGATCCAGATAGACCCGCAATATGCTCGCAAGGGCAGCCTGCGTGCGGGCACCACGGCCACCGTGACGGTGCTCGAAAGGTAGGCGTCGCGGCTACATCGACAACGCGTTCGCAAAAGGTGCTCATCACTGGGGGCGGGTCAAACGCCGATGGGTACCGCGTGATTGTGGATTATCCGTTCAGGATTTTTTTACCAGCAACATAAGAAGGCATGACATGCGCCAACAGGCAGGGTTAATCAAGGCCATCGGCATCGGCTCGGTTTTTGTTTGCCTATCGAGCGAGGCCGATAGCGTCAGCTTGCCGCCCTTGGCATTGGGCAATGCGAGTTTCATGGATGGGGTGGCAGGCCCGGGGATGCTGTTTGAATTGCCCGCGCAAATCTATCGCAGCAACTCGGCGCGTGATGCCCAAGGCCATGCTTTACCGGGAACGCAAAAAGTTCGTAGCAGTACCGTGCTTCCGCATTTTGCCTACTTCAGTTCCAACACCTTCCTGGGGGCCAACTACGGAGCCGAGGTGCTGCTGCCGATGGTTCATCTGGACCTGGATATCGACCAAGGCCCCGACGGCAGTCGTACGCGACAGGGCGACATGGTCATCAGTCCTCTGCTGTTGCAGTGGTCGCCGCGCTCGGTTCTTGGCAGGCCTTACTGGCAACGGTTGAACTTTGTTTTTTCGTTGCCTACGGGATCCTACAGCGCTGACTCGGATATCAATACCGGCAGCAATGTCTGGGTGTTTAACCCCCATTATGTGTTCACCTGGGAACTGACTGATCGCCTGGAAGTCAGCGGTCGCTTTCACTATGCGTGGTCGAGTCGCAACCATGATCCGGCGTCCGCGTTAAAGGCCGACAGCATCCAGCCCGGGGAGGCCATTCACAGTAATCTGGCGGTTTCCTATGCCGTGTCCGACAACTGGCGGCTAGGCGTGGCGGGTTATCAGCTCAAGCAAATCAGTGATGACCGGATCGACGGCCATCGCCAGCAAGATTCACGCGAGCAAGTGCTGGGGATCGGGCCTGGCGTGATGTATCAGCAAGGAAAGCAGACATTGTTTGCCAACCTGTATTTTGAAAGCGGGGCTGAAAATCGCTCGCAGGGAACACAACTGACGTTGCGTTACCTGCACGCATTCTAGTTCTCGATTTCGCGCGGTTTAGCGGGCCGCAGGCAACAATCCCTTGATGAAGATTGAGATGGTCTCCGTGATCAGCTGTTCACGTTCCAATTTCGAAGGGCACTTGCCAAGACCGAGCAAGCAGCGCAATTGCAGGTCGCCTGTCAGGGCGTCGAGGAAAATCTTTGCGCGGATATCGGCGTTGCCTGGCACGATCAGCCCGGTTTCCTGGGCCCAGGTGAAGTACTCGGCCAGGCAGTTGTAAGCAGTCGCCGGAGCTGCGTCAAAGAACGACTGGGCCGCGTCTGGAGCACGCAGCGCTTCAGCGACGATCAGGCGGTGCAAAGCGATGGTGCGGGGCGATAGCACCACATCCAGGAAGATCCCCGCAATGCTCGACAGGGCCTCCTGCAAGGGCCGTTGCTTGAGATCCATGTGGGTGAGGGGGCTGACGTTCTCAGCGCAGAGCTGCTGGATAATCGCGGCGAACAGCCCCTCTTTGCCGCCAAAGTAGCTATAGATCGTGCGCTTTGATCCGCCGGTTTTTGCAATGAGCCCGTCAACGCTGACCCCGGAGTAACCCTCCGTGAGGAACATGTCCGTCGCTACCTTGAGAATGCTTTGACGCTTCGCTGTTTGCCGGGGGGTTTCCATGTGTCTCGGGTATTCCTGAAAGTACATTACGAAGTTCGCCATAGCGTACGCCGCTCGGTGTATGCGTTCCAGCCGGACAGGCGTACACCGGGCGCAAGCTCGGGCCAGAATATTTTATAAAAAGCCATTCTGCACGCTTGACGAGCATTTCGTTTGGGTGCACCTTTCACCCTGACGGTACGGTAACGTACCGTACCATTACGTAAGAGCATAATAACAACAGAGGTACAGATCATGCGTTTTGTACAATTTTCAGAAGATGGCGCTAAAGGGCTGGCCGTCGACCAAGCGGGCATCCTGCGTGGCCTGAACGAAAATGAAGCAGGCTACCCCGGCTCACTGCACTCCCTGCTCAATGCAGGCGCAGGTGCGCTGAAGGCCGCCCACAATCGCTTGAGCGATGCACGTTTACTTGACCCTTCGCAAATACGCTACCTGCCGCCCCTCGAGCGTCCGGGCAAGATTGTCTGTGTCGGCTTGAATTATGCCGATCACACCAAGGAAAGCCCGTACGAGCAGCCGTCCTATCCAACCTTTTTCCCTCGATTCGCTTCGAGCCTGATCGGTCATGGCGAATCCATTGTTCGTCCGCGCGTCTCCGAGCAACTGGATTTCGAGGGTGAATTGGCGGTTGTTATTGGCATCGGTGGTCGGCATATCTCCAAGGATCGTGCGCTGGAGCATGTTGCCGGTTATGCGATCTTCAACGAAGCCTCGATCCGCGATTACCAGTTCAAATCGCCGCAATGGACGATTGGCAAGAACTTCGACGCCACCGGCGCCTTTGGCCCGACCTTCGTCAGTGCTGACGAACTGCCGCCAGGTGCAAGCGGCCTGAGTCTGGTGACCCGTCTCAATGGTGCGATCGTGCAGCAAGGTAATACTGCCGACATGGTTTTCAGCGTCGCTGACCTGATTTCGATCCTCAGCGAAGCGGTCACTTTGGAGCCCGGTGATGTCATCGTCACTGGCACGCCTGCAGGGATCGGCTGGGCGCGCCGCCCACCCCTGTTCATGAAGCCGGGTGACCTGTGCACAGTAGAGATTGAAGGGCTCGGCACGCTGAGCAATCCAATCGCTGACGAGCAACCACCGGCCTGAATCCAGGCGGGCGTTTTTGCTTTCGAGATAGCGGAACAATTGACCCGGTTTAACCTGTGGTCGAAGGCTGACGCACCACCCAAGGCAGTCACATTTCTACCGAACTGCATGGCCGTTCGCGGACTCGGCTGCCCTGAAATCGATCGGCCTGCTGTTCCTCCCCTTGAAGGGTGTGCCCGAGCAAATCCGACCGGGTAACCCTGAGTTTTGTCGCTGGCCCGCTTCTAGAGGCACCACTCTGCAAGCGGCCAAGGAGGCACTATTGTGTTGCAGATAAAAGACATCAACCACGTCGTCTACCGTCACCCCGATCTAGCAGTGATAGAGCGCTTCCTGACCGACTTCGGTCTGGTCGTCATGCACCGTACCGAACAGCGGCTTTACCTGCGTGGGGCCTGTTCACTGCCTTATGTGTACATCGCCGAGAAAGCCGAGCACAGCAGCTTTGGAGCCATTGCTTTTGCTGTCGAGACGCTCGATGACCTGCAACAGGCAACACGACTGCCTGGCGCTTCCTCCATCCAGGCGATTGATGGCCCCGGGGGCGGGCAATGCGTCGTACTGCACGACCCGTCCGGCCGCCGCATCGAACTGGTCCACGGCATTGAACCGGTGGGTGCGTTAACCCTGCGCGCGGCGTTGACCATCAACTCGGCCCAAGACAAACAGCGCTTCGGCGACGTGCAGCGCCCCGGTAAAGGTGCCGCGCAGGTGTTGCGTCTCGGACATGCGGCAATCGGTGTGCAGGACATGGTCGCGCACCTGGACTGGTACACGCAGGTGCTTGGCATGTTGCCCTCCGATCTGGTGGTTGAAGAACCCAATCGAGATTGCCCGACTGCTGCCTTCCTGCGATTGAATCGCGGGAGTGCATGGACCGACCACCACACCATTGCCCTGTTCCAGGCGGAGAAGGATTTCGTCCATCACGTCTCTTACGAGGTGCAGGACTTCGACGCGCAGTGCCTGGGGCATGCCTGGATGACCCAACAAGGTTGGCGGCCGTTCTGGGGCGTTGGTCGGCATGTGTTGGGCAGCCAGATCTTCGACTACTGGAGTGACCCGTCCGGCAACCTCATCGAGCATTTCACCGACGGCGACCTCTTCAATCAGGACTCACCCTCCGGCTTCACCCAAGCCTGCGACGACAGCCTTTATCAGTGGGGGCCTCCGATGTCGGTGGAGTATTTCCTTGGCGGCAAATGTGCAGCCAAACAGACCGCTCCCCGGTCCGCAACGTTGCGCCAGCGCCGCGGTTGATCAATCGTTAGAGGACAGATGCCATGAACCAAGCAATCACAGGGCAGGGGCTCGACCTGTTGTTTCGTCAGGCCAGAAGCCAGAACGGTTGGCTCGACCAACCGGTGAGTGATGACACCCTCAAAGAACTGTATGACCTGATGCGCTGGGGGCCGACCAGCGCCAATGGGTGCCCGGCACGCATCGTGTTTGTGCGCAGTGCCGAGGCCAAGCAGCGCTTACTGCCGGCATTGAGCGCTGGCAACATGGAAAAGACGTTGAGCGCGCCAGTGACCGCAATCATCGGTTATGACACCTGCTTCCATGAGCAACTGCCCAAGCTGTTTCCCCACAACCCCGGTGTGCGCGATTGGTTCGCCGGGCAGCCTGAACTGATTGAGTCCACGGCCCTGCGCAACAGTTCAATGCAGGGCGGCTACTTCATCCTGGCAGCCCGTGCACTGGGGCTCGACTGCGGTCCAATGTCCGGATTTGACCATCAATGGGTGGACCAGGAGTTCTTCACCGCAGGCGCCGGGCGATCGCATGGATTCGCCGGCATGCAGATCAAATCGAACTTCCTCTGCAACCTCGGTTATGGCGACCCGGGCAAGTTGTTTTCACGCAGCCCCCGTCTCGACTTCGAAGAGGCTTGCTCACTGCTGTAGCTGTTTGCACAACGATCAAACATGCAATTCCTCCAGCCCGACTGATTGAGCGCTGCGGCTCATCGTGCTCAATCAATCGGTCAGGCAAAACAACAACAAAAAGGAAAACACCTCTATGAAGTCCATTTCGAAATGGCATGTACTTGTCGGCGGTTTCCTGGCTTATCTATTCGATGCCATGGAAATCATCCTGCTTACCATCGCCTTGCCAGTTATCCGTCAGGACCTTGGCTTGACCTTTAACGAGGCCGGAATGCTCGCTTCGGCGACTCTGCTCGGTATCGGATTCAGTAGCATCACCACCGGTTGGTATTCCGACAATTATGGTCGACGCAAAGCGCTGCTCATATCGCTGATGGTTTTCGGTGTACTGACCACGCTGGTAGCAACCACCCACAACTGGGGATTGCTCTTGCTGCTGCGATTCCTTTCCGGGTTGGGATTGGGTGGAGTCTGGGGAATTGTCTCAGCCTATGTGACAGAGACCTGGCCTGCACATCAGCGCGCACGGGCGATCGGTTTTGTGCTGAGTTCCTTTCCGATTGGTGCCGCGATCGCGGCATTGGCGGCGGCAACGCTGCTGCCAGACTGGAAAGTACTGTTCATGCTGGCGGGTATCTCGACGCTTATCCCGGTGGCCTACATCTTTTTCTTTGTTCCCGAATCTCGTGAGTGGCAAGAGCAGAGAGCCAAGAGCATTGCCAGCCCCCAGCTACATAAGAATGTATCGGTCGGCGAAATCTTTGCCCCTGAACTTCTCCGGTTGACCTTGCTGGGCACCCTGGCAGCCAGTTGCGCGGTCATCGGATTCTGGGGCGCGAGCACCTGGTTACCCACCTACCTGGTGCAAGAGCGTGGCCTGAACATCGCGATGATGGCCAACTTCATGGCGATCCTGAACATCGGCGCTTTCATCGGCATAAATGCCTTCGGTTTCATCGCAGACTCCATCGGCAAGCGTAACGCCACGCTGCTGTCGCTGCTGGGGAGTGCGGTGATGCTGTCGATCTATGCGCTCACGACGAATAACGCCATCTTGTTTTGGCTGGGGCCGATCTATGCCTTCTTCTATGCCTTCGCCAGCCTGTTCGCATCCTACTTCAGTGCCCTTTACCCCACACGAGTGCGCACTATCGGCGCCGGTTTCTGTTTCAACTTCGGCCGGGGGTTGGCGGCGTTTGCCCCATTGCTGTTGAGTGGCATCGCAACCAGCTACAGCTTGGCGCTTGGACTTCTGGTGTGTGCCGGCTTCTTCGCACTGGCAACCTTGACCATGCTGTTCATGCCTCAGGTGGAAATAGCCCAGGCGAGTCCCGCACAGAACGTGTCACTGGAAACTACTCGTCCCTGATCCAGAGGGTTCGCGAACTATTCGATATCCATGCGCAGGGGTAATACATGTCAGAGCAAGACGTAATACAACACTTGGCACAGTTGGAGGCGCGCCGTCGCCAGGCGATGATCGATGGCGATATGGCGTTTCTCGAAAACCTATATACCGACGATCTTACCTATAGCCACTCGGATGGCCAAAGCGACAGCAAGAGCAGTTACCTTCAAGGCATGCGTGCAGGTATCTGGAATTATCGGGGTTTCGAAAGCCGGCAAGAACAGATCCGCAGGGTAGGGGAGTGCGCCGTTGTCACGGGGCTGATCGACATGGACGTGATTATCCGAGGTGAACCCATGTTATTGAACTCGCGTTACATCAGTGTCTGGAGAGAGGCCGAAACCGGCTGGCAAATGATGGCCTGGCAGTCCACCCGGTATTCGAAAGTCTGAGGGCGATGGTCTGCGCGCGATATTGAATCACCCGCGTGGCGTTTTTTTCAGCAACTAACAGCACAGCGGACAACTTTATCCCGACCGTTACGGTTAATCGGGCACGGCGTACTTATGCCTGGAACTTGTAGCGGTTGGAGATCTTCGTCGTCTTGCATATCCCTACCGAACTGCTGACTTATTGGAATCTTGAATATGTACGTACAACAATTACAAAAAACGTATTTCAGGGCACTTCTGGCTGCGGGCGCAATGAGCCTGGCCTCGAATCACGCACATGCCAAAGACTGGAGCGATACCTTTATCGGCTTTCGCTATGGCACCGACTTCACTGAGCCGAGTGTCCAGGGCAAAGTCCAGAAGGAGATTTACCAATTGGGCCATGCCAGCGGCAATGAGACAGGCTCCAACTTCTTCAACCTCGACGTCCTCAAGTCCGACAGCAACGACCCTAAAAAAGACAGCGATTCAGGTGCCACTGAAGCCTACCTGGTCTATCGCCATCAACTGTTCCTGAGCAAGGTCTTTGACCGATCGCTGGCCTTCGGTCCGGTGAAAGAAGTAGCGCTGAGCAGCGGGGTAGAGCTCAATTACAAAAACACCGAGTTCGCTACCCGTAAGCGCATGTTGGTCGTTGGACCGACGCTCAAGTTCGACGTGCCGGGTTACCTGGATATCAGTCTGCTTTACGCCATGGAGTGGAACCATTGCGGATTAAATGCGTGCCAGACCGAAAATATACAGTTCGATCCGTACTATGTGCTTCATATGGTTTGGGGGTTTCCTTTCCAGATGGGAAGTGTACCGCTCAAATTCCAGGGGTTTGCCAGCTACAAGACAGCAAAAGGCAAAGACTACTTCAAGGAGGATACGGCTGAAGAAAGTCTGGTTCGTGCGTCGCTGTTGGTCGATGTCGGACAAATGACCTTTGGCACGAAAAACAAACTGTTGATCGGCCCGGGTTACGAATATTGGAAGCACAAATATGGCGCGATCAACAAGCCCGGGACTGACACCTACGCACCGACAATGCACCTTGAGTGGCATTTCTAAACTGGGTTATCTGATGTGTACGGCTTGAAAACATAAGCATTAGCAGCCCTGGCAAATACCCGCCCCCTTGTTGCTCCCTTGGTTTGGGGGGCGGTTTTAGGCGCCCTAGTGGCGCCTTTTTTTTGGTTCTTCACGGAATCCCGGGAAACACAGAAACAAGAACGCCGATTTGATTGATGATGTTCGTGCGAGCAAACACATCTAACAAAACGGCGTTCTTATGCGCGATATTAATACTTTCCTTCCTTTTTGGGAGGGCTTTTCTGTCGTCACCATCAAGCCTGATGGCGACGCGCTTCAGATCGACCTGATTCCCCACGCCACCCGGTTCCCTTCCTGTAGCGGCTGCCAAAAACCCTGTTCAACCACGCATGAGTATTGCGAGCGGACCGTCCGCGATTTACCGATTCTCGGCCGTGCGGTGCGCCTCAGCGTGTTGCTCAGGCGTGTTGGCTGTCGTGACTGCGGTAAACGTATGGAGGCCGTCAGTTGGCTGGACCGCTATGCCCGCATGACGCGGCGTCTGGCCGAGGCGGTCATTCAAGCCTGCGAGCGCCTTCCCACACTGCACGTGGCTCAACTGTTTGGGCTGCACTGGGACACCGTTCGGTTGCTGGAGCGTCGAGCCTTGCAAGCGGCGTTGAGCGTTTTGCCAAAGGCGCAACCGCGACGTCTGGTGATGGACGAGTTCGCCCTGTTCAAAGGTCATCGTTACGCCAGCGTGGTGCTGGATGCGGATACACGACGAGTGCTGTGGATCGGTGAAGGTCGCAGCCGAGCAGCGATCAGGCCTTTCTTCGAAGAACTGGGGCCAGAGGGTTGTGCTCGAATCGAAGCGGTGGCGATGGACATGAACACCGCTTTTGACCTGGAGGTTCGTCAGCACTGTCCCAACGCGCGAGTGGTCTACGACCTCTTCCATGTGGTGGCCAAATATGGCCGAGAGGTGATTGATCGGGTCCGCGTCGACGAGGCTAACCGGTTGCGTCACGACAAGCCTGCCCGCAAGGTCATCAAGCAGGCGCGATGGCTGTTGCTGCGCAATCCGCAGAACTTGAAAACGCCGGAACAACAGGTCCGCCTGGAGGATCTACTGGCGGCCAACCAAGCGTTGATGACGGTCTACTTGATGAAGGCTGAACTCAAAACACTCTGGACCCCGAGTACTGCCTGGGGTTGGCGATCGGCCTGGAAGCAATGGCTGCGCCATGCGCACGAAAGCGAAATACCAGCTCTGATCCAGTTCGCCAAACGGCTAAAGGGTTACTGGCGGGGCATCGTCAGCCGGGTTCGCTGGCCGATGCACACCGGTCAGTTGGAAGGAATAAACAATCGAATAAAGGTCATCAAGCGGATGGCGTACGGTTACCGGGACAGCGAATTCTTTTTCATGAAGATCAAGAGCGTCTTTCCCGGTAATCCGTGAAGAACCTTTTTTTTTGCAGTCAATTTGCCGCTTTCACCGGGCGAATCTTGAACCAGATGGAGTACATCGCTGGCAGGAACACCAGCGTCATGACGGTCCCCACGAGGGTGCCGCCAATCAAGGTGTAAGCCAGCGTGCCCCAGAACACTGAGTGCGTGAGCGGGATGAATGCCAGGATCGCCGCAACTGCTGTGAGCAATACCGGGCGAGCGCGCTGTACAGTCGCTTCGACCACCGCATTGAACGGCTCAAGCCCGTCCTTGACGTTGTGATCGATTTGCCCGATCAGGATCAACGTGTTGCGCATCAGGATCCCGGAAAGTGCGATCAGCCCGACAAGGGCGTTGATCCCGAATGGCTGGTTGAACAGCAGCAGGGTTGGCACTACTCCAATCAATCCCAGCGGTGCGGTGAAAAACACCATCACCATCGCCGACATCGAACGTACCTGAAGGATGATGATCAGCAAGGTGATTGCGATCATGATCGGAAACAGTGGTGCCAATGCCACAGTGGCCTTAGCCGACTCTTCAATAGATCCGGCCTGCTCGATGCGATAGCCATCTGGAAGGCTGGCGATGATCGGCAGCAGTTCTTTCATTATCTTGTTGGAAACATCCGGTGGTTGCAGATCCTCGGCAATGTCACCGCGTACGGTGATGGTCGGTGCCCGGTCTCGACGGCGCAGAATCGGGTCCTCCATACGTACCCTGACCTCACCTATCTGTGAAAGGGGAATGCGCTGGCCGGCGGCGCCCACCAGTGTGAAACCCTCGATCTTCGCAGGATCCAACCGAATATCACCCGCTGCTCGCCCCACCACCTGCACTGAACGAATGTCTTCGCGCACAGAAGTGATCGGGATACCTGAGAGCAGGAACTGTAATTGCTGGGCAACTGCGCTCGACGTCAGCCCGAACGCCTGCAATCGATCCTGATCCACAGAGAAATGCAGCGTGGGCGTTCGTGGCCCCCAATCGCTGTTGACGGTGCGCATCAGCGGACTCGCCTGCATGACGGTTTCAATTCGCCCAGCGATCTCTCGCAACGTGTCGGCATTCGGCCCCGTCACCCGATACGCAACCGGAAACGGTGAGTAAGGACCGAACACAAGTTGCGTAACTCGAACCCGAGCCTCAGGTGCGAGCCCTTGAGCAACAGCCTCACGAATCCGTAGCTTGAGAGACTCGCGTGCCTCCTGGCTTTGCGTCAGTACAACGATCTTGGCGAACGATGGGTCCGGTAGCTCTGGTGCCATTGCCAGATAAAAACGCGGCGAACCCTGGCCGATATAAGACGTGACGATCTTTGCTGCATCCTGCTGTTGCAGCCATGCCTCGATTTTAGCTGTCGTGGCGCTGGTCACCGCAATGGCGGTGCCGTAGGGCATTTGCACTTCGATCAGTACTTCGGGACGATCCGATGTCGGGAAAAACTGTTTCTTAACCAATCCCATCCCGAGAATCGCCACCACAAACGCAGCGATCACCGCACCTGCCACCCACCATTTGCGGGCAATCACCTGAGCCAGCAGTCCTCGAAAACGGTTGTAGTGGGTGGTGTCATAAATAGCGGCATGTCCCCCTGCAACGGGCTTGATTGCAGGCAACAGCTTCACCCCCAGATAAGGCGTGAAGACCACTGCAACTACCCAGGAGGCAATCAACGCGATGCCGACAATCCAGAACATGTTGCTGGTGTACTCGCCAGCAGTCGACTGCGCAAAACCGTTGGGCATGAAGCCGACAGCGGTCACTAATGTACCGGCAAGCATCGGCGCTGCGGTGTGGCTCCAGGCGTAAGCGGATGCCTTGAAGCGGTCGTAACCTTCTTCCATCTTCACCACCATCATTTCGATGGCAATGATCGCGTCATCCACTAACAGGCCCAGCGCGAGGATTAATGACCCCAGGGTAATTCGGTCAAAGTTCTTGCCTGTGGCCGCCATCACCACGAAGACAATCGCCAGTGTCAGCGGCACGGCCGCGGCGACGACCACACCCACTCGCCAGCCCATACTGAGGAAGCAGACCAGCATCACCACCAGCAGCGCGACGAAGAATTTGATCATGAACTCATCAACGGCCGAACTGATGTTCACCGATTGGTCAGTGACCTTCGCAAGCGTCATTCCCAACGGCATGCCTTGATTGATTTTGGCCGTTTCGGCATCCAGCGCTTTACCCAGGTCCAGGCCGTTCCAGCCGTCGCGCATCACGACGCCCAACAACAGGGCCGGTTCACCCTGGTTGCGCACCAGAAAAGTCGCGGGGTCTTCGTACCCACGCTCGACTGTCGCGACGTCTGATAGCTTCAGGGTTTTGCCCCGCGCCACAATGGGTGTGTTGCGGATTTTCCCCAGTGTGTCGAGGGCCCCATCCAGACGGAGAAACACCTGGGCCCCGCTGGTTTCAATCGAACCGGCAGGGGTCAAAACGTTCTGGTTATTGAGTGCCGAAAAAATCTCCTGCACAGAGATACCCAGGGTGGCCAACCGCTCATGGGAGAACGATACAAAGATCCGCTCGGCTTGTTCACCGATGATATTGATCTTTTTCACACCCGGTACATGAAGCAAACGCTGGCGCAGCGATTCAGCATCGCGCACGAGTAAGCGTTGAGGTTCACCTTTAGCCTTTAGCGCAAAAAGGGCGAAGGTCACGTCCGAGAATTCATCATTGACCAGCGGGCCGATGACGCCCGCAGGTAAGCTTTTCGATGCATCATTGAGTTTTTTACGCGCTTGATAAAACTCCTCCTGCACTTGCGAAGGTGGGGTTTTATCCAAGAGTGAGACCATGGTGAAAGCCAGGCCTGGCCGGGTGTAGGTCTCGCTACGGTCATACCATTTCAATTCCTGCAGGCGCTTTTCAAGCGGTTCAGCGACCTGGTCCTGCATCTCTTGCGCGGTCGCACCTGGCCATACGGAAATCACGGTCATCTGTTTGACGGTGAATGGCGGGTCTTCTGCGCGGCCCAGTTTAAAAAATGAAAGCGTTCCCGCCACGCCGATCAAAAAAATCAGGAACAGCGTGATGGACCGTTCGCGAACGGCCAGTGCAGAAAGGTTGAAACGGCCCCCGCTCATGGTCGTTCCCCTTTGATAACGTGATCCGGTTGCTGGACCAGCACCTCCTCACCCTCGTGGAGCAGATGCGCTCCCAAGGCAACGATCTGTTGACCGGGCTTGAGGTCGCCACTGACCGCCGCCGACTCGTCGCTCAACCCCAGCAGTTGCACAGCGCGCCATGAGACGATTGCTGGCGTGCCCGTTACGATCCATACGCCCGGCCCCTTACCGGCGTCGTAGATGGCGGCCATTGGAACCGCAAGCGCAAGCTGGGCAGGCGTGTCGTCAGCGATGCGCAGCGTGACGGTAGATCCCAGCGGCGGGTTGGCGCTTGAGTCATCGAGCACATAGCGCGCTTCGAACGTACGCGTGAGCGGATCAGCTGCGTCGGACAGCAACCTCAGCTTCGCAGGGAGTGTCGTCGTACCATTGCCGTACAATTTGGCCTGAGCCTGGGCGCCAACAGCGGGGCGCAACGTTTCGGGCAAATGGACGATAGCCTCCCGTGGCCCGGCCTTCGCTAACCTGACAACGGGTTGACCGGCACTGACGACCTGCCCAGGCTCGGCCAACGTGTCAATCACTACACCGTCGGCATCGGCGAGCAAAAGGGCGTACCCAGTGGCGTTGCGAGCGACATTGGCCTGGGCTTGCGCCGCGTTGAGGTCTGCCTTTGCCGTGTCAGCCATGGATTTGATCCGGTCGTACGCCGAGGCAGAGATTGCACCGGCGGCGACCAGTTCGCGGTTACGCGCTTCGTCATCGGCTGTTTGTTTGGCCCGGGCAGCCGCGGCCGCAACGGCTTGCACCTGGGCTTGAGCCTGGAGACCAAGGTCAATGGGATCCAGGCGCATCAGGGGCTGGCCCCGTTTGACTGCCTGCCCGGTATCAACCAAGCGCTCCAGCACCTTCCCCGACACGCGAAAGCCCAAATCGCTTTGCACACGAGCGACCACCACACCGGTAAACGAGCGCGATGCGCCATCAGCGCTCGCGACAGTAGCGGCTCTTACCAGGGGCGGTTGAGTTCGCGGATCGCGCGCGCTCGACGATTCGCCGCAGGCAGTCAAAACGAAAGGCAATAAGCAAACGGCAATGGTTGCAGATCTGGACCGAAGCATGGGATCCCTGACTCATATCAAGTGAACAGGGAACCGATTCTCTATTTAGTGACCAATATAGTCAATAGTCACCGCCTCAAGGCGCCAGGCTACGCAGTATCAGGGCCGACAGGTGCACCGGGGCCGTCGTGACGATGTCCAGGTTGTACTGCAACTGCACTGGGCTGATGTAGGGGCGCATAACCAGATGAATCGCCTGGACAGCCTCATCCAGGGGAGTCTTGCGCTCGAACTCGCCCAACTGCCGCCCTTCGAGAACAATCTCCTGGACCAGCAGGCGCAGGCGCTCGTCGTGTGCCTTGGCAGAGGGCCACTGGTCGCGACCCGCGACAGCGGCGATGTCATAGAGCTTGCGGTCGTGAAAAAACAGGTCGCTGCCTGCCTCGACGAGCGCGCGGAACAAGCGCCGCAGCTTCTCGGAGGCCGTTGGCGCATCCGCGATCGCCGCCTCCACGATGGCCATGATCATTGCCAGCCTGTTGGCGCAAATCACCTCACCGATAGCCTGTTTGGAGTCAAAGAATTTGTAGATATAGGCTTTGGAGAAGCCAATGGCCTTGGCCAGATCGGAGACCGTGGTCTTCTCGTATCCGTAGTGTCCGAAGTGCTGGGTGGCCGCTTCCACGACCTGGTCACGCACGCTATGGTCCGATGGACCGCGTGCCGGGGTCGTCTTCGATTGATTAGTCATATTTGCAGCTTAGCTCCACGAGCCCTGATTGACAACGAGTGACCATATTGTAATATCGTCACAACTTAAATCTGCTCAGGGGAAGTTCAATGCGCCCGCTCTCTACGTACGCACTGGTCATAAGTACCGGCCTACTGGCGAGTTGCGCCGTAGGTCCGGATTATCAGCGTCCAGATGCTCCAATCAATGATCGTTTTCTGACGCAACCGGGTAAAGAACCGAATATTACCGTGCGCTCAGCAAGCAATGTCGTTTGGTGGGAAGGTTTCGCAGATCCCATGCTCAGCGACTTTGTCTCACAGGCCCTGATCAAGAATCTCAACCTGGCCCAGGCCAATGCGCAACTCACCCAGGCACGGGCAGCACTGGGCATTGCAACGGCGGCACTTCTACCCTCGGGCAGCACCAGCGCCCAAGCGGCACGTGCCTATCAATCAGTTGAAACGCCACTCGGCCAAGTCCTTGACTCGACGCCCGGCTATGATCGCTACGGCAACGCCTACGAAGCTGACCTCAGCGCAAGCTGGGAGTTGGATGTGTTCGGCGGTCTGCGCCGCGGCAGACAGGCTGCATTGGCTGAGTACGAGGCCTCTGAAGCAAGTGTCGTTGCAGCAAGGCTTGCAGTCGCCGCTCTGACGGCTGATACCTACATCACCATCCGGGGCCTGCAAACCCGATTGGCCATTGCCCAGCAACAGGTCAAAACGCAGGAGGATCTGCTAGACAAGGTTCAGCTGCTTTACGGCAAGGGTCTGGCTGCGCAATACCAACTGCGCCAGACCGAGGGCGAGCTTGCGCAGGCCCAGGCGAGCGTGCCGGTCCTGCGCACCGGACTTGATGCGGCCATGAATGCGCTGGACATAATGCTGGGCGTCCCCCCCGGCACCCATCGTCAAACCTTGGCGACAGCCAAAGGTATTCCGCAACCTGCGCAGTTGACGTCGACCGGTACACCCGCGGATCTGCTGCGCCGCAGGCCTGACCTCATCGTGGCTGAGCGTCGCCTCGCCGCCTCAAGTGCGCGCATTGGAATGGCGATGAGCGAGTATTACCCGAAGCTCTCCCTTAGTGCGTTGCTGGGCAGTGCGACAGCCGTTTCAAGCGCTAATCTGTTCAGCAGCGGAGCGAGCCAATCGGCAGCCGTACTAGGGCTGCGATGGAGGCTTTTCGATTTCGGCCGAGTAAACGCTCAGATCGAGCAGGCCAAGGGCAGCGAAGCGCAAGCCCTGGCCGCTTACCGCCAGTCAGTCCTGCAAGCCACTGCAGATGTTGAGAACGCCTTCTCCTCCTTGGCCAATCGCCAAGCCCAGGCTGCCACGCTGGGCAGAGGTGAAACCGCTCTTGCCTTAGCGAGACAATCCTCATTCATGGGATATCAAAAAGGCGCGATCAGCTTGATTGAGGTGCTACGTGCCGATGAAAAGCTCCTGCAGACATCCGACGCCCGGGCCCAGGCACAAACGGAATCGGCGCGCTCGGCGGTTGCTGCATTCAAAGCACTCGGTGGCGGATGGTAACCCCAAGAGGGGACAGATCTATTTAACTGAAATAAGCAGAAACGGCAGAGGTTCATTTCCCACAAAGTAACAGTCTAGCCCTAGCCGATTGCTGGGGATTGCTCATTCACTGAATGAAATCGGTCTCGATGCAGAGGCTGCGGCATGGGTCGGGGAGCAGGTGCTCGCCGGTATCTCCTCTTCGGACAGTAATGCCTGTGTCCTCAGTGCGGCCGAATATTGCCAGATTTTTTGCAGCGCCGTGCAGGGTGTCCTGCCTTCGCGAACCGCCTGGCACTGACTGGACACTGGGCATGACCCGATATTTCTGCGAAAGAACACGGTTGACGCTGTCATTAAGCGGCGGCCGTAGATAAAGCCGCCGCTCATTGCCTGCTTAACTAGTTTCCGGCGGGCATCGGCAAGTGAATGCCTTCTTTTTGCAGTTCCTCTCGAACCGACTGGAACTTTTGATATTTCGACAGCTCGATCGGTCCGTCGTAAGTCATGCTTTGCATCTTGCGAGGCGGGTATTGCACGTAGGTCTTCATCAAGTTGCTGATGGCGATGCTGATAGGAACCATCGACCAAGTGCGTTCGGTAAAGTTGTTCATGAAGATGTCATAGCGCTCCTGCGGGTCCTGCAGCAAGTCGAAGACCTGCGGTACGGTTGCCACGTACTTGCTGGCGCCTTTCCAGCCCTGATTGGAGTCGACCGCCAGGCCACCGGTCTGGGCGCCGTCATCGCCGCGCAGGTTGAAAACGGCCTTGAAGTTGCCGACACGGGCGGCACCGGGCGACAGTTCGTTTTCCGTGAAATAGAACCACTCCTTGCGGGGTGAGGGGCCGGTCCCCAGCAATACCGGGGTCATGTCGTAGCTGTCGAACATGATCGGCTGACCTTCGCGGTCTTTCTCCGGCAGTTTAATGCCGGCCACCGACGCGAATGTCGCCATCAGATCCAGGCCTCCGATGATGTCGTGGTTTTTCATCGCAGGTTTGATTTTTTCCGGCCATACCATGATTGCCGGTACTCGGTTGCCACCTTCGCGTACCGTGCCTTTGGTGCCGCGGAAGGGCGTATAGCCGGCATCCGGATAAACGTCCTGCCAAGCGCCGTTGTCGGTGGTGTAAACCACCAGGGTGTTCTTATCCATGCCCAGCGCTTTGAGCTTGTCCATGATGCGGCCAATCCGGGTGTCGAGTTCCACCACCGAGTCGGCGTACTTGGATTTGGAAATCGACTTATGTACGAATTCCGGTGCCGGCAAATTCGGCTGATGCACTTTCATGAAGTTGACGTTGATGAAAAACGGCTTGTCGGACTTGGCGGCGGTATCGAGAAACTCCATGGCGGCTTTCTCGACATATCCGTCAAAGTAGGGAATCCCGACCACACCGGGTTTTCCATCGATAACCGGCGTATCGACATACTCGCCGTTGATCTTGAATTCCTCGACCGGTTTTTCACCTGCCTTGCCGGACAGCGCGCCCTTGGTGACATTGGCGAACATGGCGCGGGTCTCGGGGTCCATGTCCGGGAACCATTCTGGATCGGCATAGGTGTAGGCGTTGAGGTGATAAAGGCCGACGTACTTCATGACGTCGTAGCCCTGGGCATTGGGCATGGCGTAATCGGCTTCGCCCAGGTGCCACTTGCCGGTGAAGTAAGTGTCGTAGCCACCGGTCTTGAGAACGGAGGCAAGGGTCCATTCGGCTGCCGGCAAACCGCCACCCTGGCCCTGAAATGCCACAGTGGTCATGCCGCTGCGGTTGGGAATGCGCCCGGTCTGCATGGCTGCCCGGCCGGGAGTGCAGCTGGGTTGGGCATAGAACGAAAAGAAAGTGGTGCCTTGCGCCGCAAGTTCGTCGATGCTCGGTGTCGGCATGCCGCGACCTACACCGCCGCCATAAGGGCCGAGGTCACCGTAGCCGGTATCGTCGGAGACTATGAACAGGATATTGGGTTTTTCGGTCTGGGCTGCATGGGCAACGTTGAGGGCGATGAGCAATGAGCACGCAAGGTAGAACTTGGTACGATGTGAGAGCCGTTTCATAAGCGGTACCCTATCGAAGGTTGACCCTTTCAGTTGTTACTCATACATCAAGTACGCAACGATCAGGATCTCGGTGAGTAAATCCCCCTACGCCGTGCCAAAAGGCAGTTCAAGGGGCCAACCGACCCATCGAAAGAACTCCCGTTTAATTCAAAGCACCCAAAGAGCCTAGTAGGTTAATGGCATCTTGCGCGAAATCGGATTCACTGTTGAGGTCGTTCACCTTTACCGCCTCAATACCAAGCAGCTTCGAAGAGCATGGTTTGTGTTTTCTTGACTAGTATCTATTCGACTTGAGCGTGCGCGGTCGCACCAACTGTTACGCCCTGGAGTCGGGTGCGTGCGCTACGTTATTCGCACAATGGATAGTTGTGAGGTTAATCATGCCAACCAGAAGTAGTGTCATGCCCGCCTGCACACTCCTGGCACTGTGCTGCCAGCAAGCCTGGGCCGGCGGCATTCTGCTCTACGAAGTTGGCACCGATAATGCCGGCCTGGCCAACGCCGGTGCCGCTGCGCGCGCCCAGGGCCCATCGACCATCGCCAGTAACCCCGCGGGCATGAGTTACCTGTCAGGCACACAAATTACCGCAGGCCTGCAAGTGCTGTATGGCGACCTGAGCTTCGATCGCGACGCCGGTAGCAATGTCGCAGGAACCGGCAGCGGTAACGCTCTCGACCCGATTCCCGGTGGCAGTTTCTTTATCAGCCATGAACTCGACGACCACTGGAGCGTCGGCTTCGGCCAGTACGGTGACTTCGGCCTGGCGGTCAACTACGACAATGACTGGTACGGTCGCTACTTCGCGCAGAACTCCAGTCTGCTGGGTCTGTCCCTGGTACCCAGCGTTGCGTACCGATTTAATGAGCAATGGTCGGTGGGTGTTGGCGTCAAGGCCATGTACGGCATGATGCAGGCGCAAACCGCCATCGACCGCGCTCCCTTCGGCTTCACCGATCGTGCTGACGGTCAGTACAAATACAAGGACGGGGCCTGGGGTTATGGCGCCAATGTCGGGGTAATCTACGCCCCGCAATCCGGCACGCGTATTGGCCTGACCTACACCAGTAAAGTCGATCTGGACTTCGAAGACCGGCTGGATGTGAAAGGCGACGGGCGTCTGCTGGAGCGCATCAACGACACCGCCACCAAACTCGACACCAGCGTGCCGCAGACCGTGACCCTCAGCCTGTTCCAGCAATTGGACCGGCAATGGGCTTTGCTGGCCTCGGCTAATTGGCAGGATTGGTCGCAGTTCGGTGAGATCGGTGTACAGGTCGACACCACGGCGTTGGGCGCACAGTCGAAATCAGTCGATGCCGGGTTCAAGGACACTTGGCACCTGTCCCTGGGCGCGCAGTACCAGGCTACCGAGCAATGGCTGTGGAATGTTGGTATGGCCTACGACAGCAGCGCCGTCTCCGACAGCAAACGCAGCGTGATTGTACCCATGGGCGAATCCTGGCGCATCGCCACAGGCGCAACCTATGCGCTTAATCAAGACACCGACATCAACGTCAGTTGGGCCATGGTCTGGCTAGGCGATATGCCTGTGGACCAGACCAAGTCGATCTCGGGTCATCAAGTCTCCGGGGAGTACGGCGACGCCTGGATCCAAGCCCTCAGCGGCAACATGACCTGGCGATTCTGAGGTGTGAGCGTTTTCGCAAGTGGACGGAACCGATTGCGCTAACCATTACACCACCGACCCAAACCTAATGGAGTTTGGGTCGTCGTGACTCCTTTGCCGCCGATCTGCGAATTCCAACTAAAGGTCTATAGTTGTAATCGCCCTGCAATAGCTACCTGGCTAGAAAGTACGCCTCCCACCGCCGCCAATGCGGTGTTCGCCAACGTGCTCGGGCACCCCTCAATCAGCAAACAGCCCGTCGTTGAGCTACGCTGCGATACGTACCCCTGACCTGAATTATGTCAAGTAAGGAACTGACGCATGCGGAGCAGGTTTCTCGCGCAATTGATTGCTGTTTTCTTGTTGTTTTGCTCAGTTTTCGCGTTCGCGCAGGACTCTCGCGCAACGGTAGAACCTGCTTCCGCGGAACTGAAAATCTACAACCGCAGCGTCATGGTTTTCCGCGCCGCGTTATACGGTGAAATACCGGAAATACGGGTCAAGCGTGCGAAAGCGGCGATCAGTGAGGCAATGGATGAGTCAGACGATCTGAATGTCACCCTCGACTCCATTCAGAACAGTTATATGGTGCTGCTGGGCTCCAGGCGCGCGTTTATTGTTTCTCCCCAGGATGTCGATGCCAGCCAATTTGAATCAGTGCGCCAGGCCGCAGAAAGCGCCGCCGACAAACTGCGCCAGGTGGTTAGCGAAACCCAGGAAGCCCGCAGCCTGCATTTCATTTTCAGGTCACTGGCAGCTGCAGCCCTTGCCACCGGTATTCTGATTGCCGCGCTCTGGGGCATGGCGTATCTGCGCCGCAGATTGCTGAGGAAACTGCCGGACTTGATGGATCGGCATACACAGGCGCTGAAAGTCGGACGTGTACAGGTAATAGATGCCAATTACCTGTATCCGCTGGTCAGTCGTTTACTCGGGTTACTGCGCTGGCTCGTCGTGCTGTTGCTCACGTATGAATGGCTTGGCTTTATTTTGTCGCGGTTTCCCTATACCCGGCCCTGGGGCGAAAGCCTCAACAACTATCTGTTGGACGTCGCGGGATATCTACTCGAAGGGATCGTCGGTGCAATTCCTGGTTTCGGCGTCGCAGTCGCAATCTTTTTCATTGCCCGTGGTATCTCAGCTTTCAGTCGCCGGATCTTGCGCCGCATGGCGGTCCCCGGCACCTTCAGTTGGCTGAATCAAGAAACCCTGCACCCGACCCAGCGCTTGACCTCCCTGGCTATCTGGCTGTTTGCCTTGGCCATGGCTTATCCCTATTTGCCCGGCGCCGGTACAGATGCCTTTAAAGGTTTGTCGGTACTGATCGGTTTGATGATTTCCCTCGGTGCCACCAGTGTGGTCGGGCAGGCGGCGGCCGGATTGATCCTCACGTACACCCGAACCTTGCGTCCCGGGGAGTTCGTGCGCATTGGCGACTATGAAGGCACCGTCACAGAGCTGGGCATGTTCACGACTAGCATCCGAACAGGTCTGGGGGAGGTGTTGACGCTGCCCAATTCGATGATTACCGCCACCGTTACCAAGAACTACTCCCGTACCGTGCAAGGTCCTGGGTATGTGGTCGACACGGTCGTGACCATCGGTTACGACACGCCGTGGCGGCAGGTCGAGGCGATGTTGCTGGAGGCCGCCAGGCGCACCCCCGGTGTTCTCGAAGACCCTCCGGCGCAGGTGTTCCAGACCGCGTTGTCGGACTTCTATCCCGAGTATCGACTGGTGGCCCAGGCAATTCCGAGTCAACCTCGACCGCGGGCGGTATTGCTCAGCCTGTTGCACGCCAATATCCAGGACGTATTCAACGAGTACTCAGTGCAAATTATGTCGCCGCACTATCTCGGTGACCCCAGCGAAGAGAAGCGTGTACCCAAGGACAAATGGTTTACCGCACCCGCGCAACAATCGAAGGAACTGTGAGCGCTATTGCAGGGCGCTCACAAATTGGCCCGGGTTAGCAGGGCTGGGCCGCCAGGCTATTGGTGATGTTCCGCCCCAGCACCAGCACCGTGACAAAACCGCAACCTACCAGCGCCGTGGCGAGGCTCAGCAGCACCGAGCTGCCCAGGTGGTCGACGATCTGCCCGCCGAAAAACGAACCCAGCGCAATAATCACCTGGAACAAGGCGACGAATAGCGGCATCCCGCGTTCGACATCCTTGGGCGCTACGACGAACATCCAGATACTGGCGCAGGCCGGGAAGGCGCCGAAGGCGAAACCCCAGAGCGCGATCAGCATCGCCGCGCCGGTCATGCCGGTGGCGAAGTGGGGGAATAGGGCGGTGCTGGTGCCGATCATCAGTGCGACCAGCAATAGGGTATGGCGTACGCTGCGGTTGGCGGCGAAGCCGGCAAAAATATTACCCATGACCCCGGCCACGCCAAAGAGCAGCAGCAACGAGCCAATAGTCGGCCCATCGAAGCCGGCACTGTGTTTAAAGAAGGGGGCGACGTAGGTGTAGGCGGCAAAGTGCGCCAGGCCGATCAGCAATACCGCAATCAAGCCAACGCGCGCTTGTGGATTGACGAACAGGGCTGGCAGGTCACTGATGCGGATGGCCTTTTCCGGGGTCAGGCGAGGCAGCAGGAAGACCTGCGCCAGGAGCACCGGAATACCCATCAACGCGGTGATCAGGAACGTCATGCGCCAGCCCATCAGGCCGCTGAGCCAGGTGCCTACGGGCACGCCAAGGACGGTGGCCAAGGTCACGCCGACCATGATTATCGAGGTGGCCTGGGCGACGCCAACGCCCTTGGGGGCCAGCCTGCCGCTGAGCGCGATGGCCGTCGCCCAGAAGCCGCCGATACTGATGCCCAGCAGTACGCGCCCGAACAGCAGCAGGTTGAAGTCGCTGGCGAAGGCCACGACCGAGTTGGCGATGATCATGATCAACGTCAGGCCGATCAGTAGATAGCGACGGTCCATGGCGCCAATCCCCACAGACAGCAAGGGGGCGGCCAGGGCGGCCATGATGCCGGGCAGGGTAACCATCAGGCCGGCGTGGCCGGCACTGATGCCAAGGTCGCTGGCGACATCGTTGAGTACGCCCACCGGAAGAAACTCACTGGTGACCAGGGCGAATGCACCTACGGCGACGGAGAGAATCGCCAACCACTGCTGTTTGACACTTTGCTGGCTATGTTCGGGGATGTCGCGAGGGGCCTGGCTGGCGCTTGGCATGGTGTTGATTCCAGAGGGACAGGTCGCCTGCAGGCAGGCGGGGGGAAAAGGGAGGCGATTATAGGAATCAGTCCTGGATATTCAACAGGCGTGCCGCTCGATAGTAATCATCAGCGCAATCAATGCGAGGTTCTTGGCGGGGGGGAGGCCATACACGGCGGTGCCGGCGATGGCCTCTGTTGATTGCGCTCGCTGGGAGCGCGTTCAAGCTAGCGCAGGAAACCCAGGTCCAAGGGGTAGTCCAGGATGATCCGGGTTTGATCCAGGTCGTTGGCAATCGCGCCGTAATCGCCACCGGTCCGCATCGAGGCGAGCATCAAGCGCAGCGACAGGTTCTTCGCCGGTCCTGACTGCACCACGTATTTGACCCACAGGTCCCGCTCCCACTGCGAGCCATCGTGCACCGCCTGGTATCGGGAGTAGGCACCGCCGGCATCCCTGCCGTCGATGTCAGTGCCACGAATGTAGCGCGCGGTGAAGGTCAGGCCCGGCACGCCGAGCACGGCGGCATCCAAGTCATAGCGGGCACTCCAGGCCTTTTCGTTGGGGCTGTTGAAGTCACTGCCCTGGGAGGCCGCATCCAGTTCGATATCAAAACTGTTCCAGACATAGTCGAATGGCTGGTCTCCATCGATCTGCGTATAGGCCAGTTCAAACTTGTGCCCACCCAGCGCATACCCCGCACGCGCACTCCAGGCATCGTTGCGGATATCGCCCAGCAATGCCGCGCCGGTATTGCGGGTACGGTAATAGTTGACGCCGGTATTCACCACGCCGCCGACGGTCAATGGCAGGCGGTAGTCAAGCGAGGCGAACTGCTGATTCCAGATGTCATCGAGTTCGGAACCAAATAGCTTGATCTTGAGGTTGTTGACCCCCGTGTAAATACCGCCGTAATAACTGACGAACTCGCTATCGGCCTGGCGCCCGCTGTAGGCCGTGCCCAGATGCCCACCATGATTGGGTTGCGCGCGGTCGCTACTGGAGACAAAACGCCCGGCATTCAGGGTCAGGCCGTCGAGCGAGCGATCCGTGGCGTTGAAACCCCTTAATGTTTGCGGCAACAGACGAATGTCGCCGTATTTGAGCACTGGCGAGTCGGGAAACAGATCGCCGTAGGCCAACTCGGTATGGCCGACCCGCATCTTCACCGCGCCACCGGCCTTGGAGTAGCCACCTTTAGGCTCTCCTTGATTGTCCCGTGCAACGATGCCGCCATTGCCGATGCCATCCCCGACGCGTCCGTTGCCGCCGTCGAGTTTGAGCGCCCCCATGTAATGCAGATCCATGCCGAAACCAATCAGCCCCTGGGTATAACCTGAGTTGAACTTGGCCAGTACCCCCTGCGCCCACTCCTGACGATAACTTTGCCGTTCGCCTTCGGGGTTGCGGTAGCTGCCGCTACGGTTGTCGGCATTCCAGTAAAAGTTGCGCAAACCTACCGACGTCGTGCTGTCTTCAATAAAGCCGCTGGCCGACTCTGCCGCGCCCACTACGGTACTGCTCAGGCAGACGCTGGCGCCGGCCATCCCCAGGGTGAAAAGTTTGAACCACATGGTGCACTTCCTTTTTGCCAACGTTTAAGAGTGGCAGCGTGAATTTTTATTGTTCTGGACCAGGTGTGTTTGCTGCGGGCAAGGTCAAGCCCGACCGCTAACTTGCGCCGAGGCGTAAGTTGCACCCTTGTTGTTTTAGGTATTGCTCGGTAAGCCCAGGCTGCAACCCTTGGTGGGTTAACCAGCCCGGGCGATTGAGGCTCAGCGCGAGGCGGTCAAGCCGTCGAAGAACCGCGCAGCGTTTTCGTCGAGGGTGGCGATGTCGTAACCGCCTTCCTGCACCACCACGCATGGCAGGCCCAGCGCCTTGATTCGCTGGCCCAGTACTCGGAAACCTTCATGGGTTACCGCGACCTTGGACTGCGGGTCGTTTTCGTAGATATCAAAACCCAGCGACAGCACCAGTACGTCTGGGGCGAAGGCGCGCAAGGCGGCCTCGGCCTGGTCCATGCACGCGAAGAAATCCGCCTCGCTGGAGCCGTGGGCCATCGGCAGGTTCAGGTTAAAACCTTCACCGCGGCCAGTGCCGGTTTCGTCGTCGAAGCCGGCCACCACCGGGTAGAAGTTGGTGGGGTCGCCATGGATCGACACGTAGAGCACGTCGTCGCGGTCGTAGAAAATCTCCTGGATGCCCTGGCCATGGTGCATGTCGGTATCCAGCACCGCGACCTTGGCGAACGTGCCCCGCAACGCCTGGGCGGCAATTGCTGCGTTATTCAGAAAACAGAAGCCGCCAGCGCCTTCGGCACGGGCATGGTGTCCTGGTGGACGGCACAGGGCGTAGGCCGCCTCATCGCCCTGGATAATCGCCTGGGCGGCGGCCACCGCACTTTGCGCTGACCAGTAAGCGGCCTGCCAGGTGTGTTGGCCAATCGGGCAACTGCCGTCGGCCAGGTAGCGGGCGGTCTTGCCCAGGATCCCGCGCAGCGGATTGCCTTCGCGGATGAAAATGTTCGACATCACCTCATCGCCCCAGTCTTCCGGCACCTCGTGCCATTGCTGGTATGCGCTGCTCAGGTAATCCAGGTAGGCCGGGCTGTGCACGGCGGCGAGTGGCGCGTGACCGTAGTCGAGCGGTTCCTGCAGCGGGTAGCCGAGCTTCTTGACCACCGCCAGCAGTGGGTCGATACGCGCGGGCACCTCTTGCGGCTCGCGCATCTGCCCGCGCGAGAGGTAGGAACGTGGATGGTGCAGACGTTGTGCCGGGTGGAAAAATGTTTTCATGGATGACCTCATGCCAAGACAATTCAGGTTGCATGTGCGTTGGCCGATAACGCGGCACATAACGCGCAGTGATTAATTAGCGGTCCGCTCAATATCCCTGTTCGGGATCGACCAGATTGTTCAATGCCAGTCCCGCGGCGAGCCGCGAAACGTTGTCGGCGACCTGCTGGGCGATGCATTGGTCCGAGGCGGCGGACGCCATGTGCGGCGTCACCCAGACCCCAGGGGTGCGCCACAGCGGCGAGTCCACAGGCAACGGTTCCTGCTCGAACACATCCAGCAAGGCGCCACGCAATTGCCCGCTCGCCAGGGCTTGTTGCAAGTCCGGATGATTGAGGTGCTGGCCACGCCCGCAATTGATCAAGGCACTGCCTCGCGCCATGTACTGGAACACCTCGCGGCCCAACACACCTTGAGTGGCGGCGGTCAGCGGCAGCAAGTTGACCAGTACATCCAGCTCCGAAAGAAACCCCTGCAGTGCACACGCTCCGCTGAAGGTGCTCACGCCATCGATTGCTCGCGGCGTGCGCGCCCAACCGCGCACGTCGTAGCCGGCCTCGGCCAGCCGCATGGCCACCGGTGCCCCGATCGCTCCCAGGCCCATCACCCCGACCCGGAACCCTTGCGCACGGCGCTGCAGCGGACGCTGCCAGCGTTGTGCAGCGTTGCCGGTTATCACCTGGTCGAAGCCGCGGTGAAAATGCAACACCCCCCAGTGCACGTACTCGCTCATACCCTGGGTGTGATCCGGGTCGACCACCCGGCATACCGGCAGCGCCGGATCACGCGAAGGATCCTGGGCCAGGTGGTCGACCCCCGAGCCAATCGAGTACACCAGGCGCAAGTTCGGCAAGGCGCCGAGGCTGCCCGCTGGTGGGAACCAGCACACTGCAACCTGGGCCTGCTGTGCGCCTGAATCTTCAGGGCGCAGCACCTGCAAGTGCGGTGCATGGCTGGCAAACAGCGCGGCCAGCCAATCGGTCAGCGCAGGGTTCTGGCACAACAACACGAGACTGGCCATGGTCAACGGCACCAATCGGCGCGCTGCTCGTCGATCAGACTGAGCGCGGCCTGCCAGGCCAGATCAATGATCCCCTCGATACCCTCACGGCCAAACTGCGCGGCGGTGTGCCGGCACACGGCTTCGTCGGGGATGTTCAGCGCTACCCCGGCGGACATCGCCTGGATCTGCGCCTGGCAGGCGCGCTCCAGGAAGTAGATTTCGTGGAACGCCGCCGCCACGCTGTCACCGGCCGCAAGCAGGCCGTGGTTACGCAGGATCATCGCTTTGTGCGGGCCCAGGTCAGTCACCAGCCGCTCGCGCTCGTGCATCGACAACGCGATGCCTTCGTAGGTGTGGTACGCCAGGTTGCCGTAGAACTTCAGCGCGTGCTGGGTCAGCGGCAACAGCCCGTCGCGCTGGGCGGCCACCGCCATACCGGCAGCGGTGTGGGTGTGGATGATGCAGTGCAGATCCGGGCGAGCCTCATGAATCGCCGAATGGATGACGAACCCGGCCGCATTCACGTGCCCACCGTGCTGACCATCGACCACGTTGCCCTCGAGGTCGATCAGGACCAGGTCACTGGCGCGCATTTTCTCGAACGCCACGCCGTAGCGATTGATCAGGAAATGCCGCTGCGGCCCGGGCACACGCAGGGTGATGTGAGTGTCGATCAGGTCGGTCATGCGGTAGTAGGCGACCAGCCGATACAGCGCGGCCAACTCGCAGCGCGACTGCCACTCGATTTGCGACATAGCGCTTGGCTTGCTCATTAAACAACTCCTTGGGAAAGGGGCAGCCCGACCGGCTTGGCATTGACGCCGCGCAAATAAGCCAGGCCCAGTACACCGATCAACGACATCAGCGCCAGCCCGCTAAAGAAGACTGCCAGCGGCCACCATTGACCGACGAAATGCCCCGCCAGGAAGGTGCCGATCAGTGGCGTCAGGCCACCACTCACGCCGCTGCCCAACTGATAGGCAATCGAGATGCCCGAGTAACGCACCCGCGCCTGGAAGGCTTCAGCCATGTAGCCGGCGATCACCGCGTACAGTGCTGCCAGCAGCAGTACCGCCAGGGCAATCCCCGCGGTCATGTAGAACAGGTTGCCGGTCTGCACCAGCAGGAACATCGGGTACGGCACCAGGATGCACAGCGACGCCACCCACTTGAGGAAGCGTCCCTCGCCCAGGCGTTCGGCCAACAGCGCAGAACAGGGTTGGGAGAGAAATTGCAGCACGGTGACCACGAACAGACAGTCGAGGATCGTGGTCTTGGCGATGCCCTGGTACTGCGTGACGTAGGTGATCATGAAGGTGTTGGTGAAGAAGAAACCGCCCGAGCCGATAGTCACTGCCAGGGCCGCGAACAGAATGCTCTTCCAGTCCTTGCGGATAACTTCCAGCACCGGGTTCTCGGCGGTCTGGCCGCTGTCCTGGACCGCGGCAAACTCCGGCGACTCAGGCACGCCGAAACGAATCGCCAGGCCGACCATCATCAGCACGCCGCTCATCAGGAACGGAATACGCCAGCCCCAGCTCATCAGTGCGTCCTGCTCCATTTCACTGATGCAGCGGAATGCGATCAGCGCCAACAGCAGGCCCGCCGGGCTGCCCCATTGGGCGAACGAGGCGAAGAACACCTTGCGGCCCTTGGGCGCGTGTTCACTGGCCATCAGCACCGCGCCACCCCATTCGCCACCGACCGAAATCCCTTGCAGTAAGCGCAGGACCACCAGGCCGATCGGGGCCCAGATACCCGCCTGGGCATAAGTGGGTAGCAAGCCGATGCAGGTGGTCGCCACCCCCATCAGCACGATGGTCACCAGCAACATTTTCTTGCGCCCCAGGCGGTCGCCCAGATGGCCGAAGACCATGCCGGCGAACGGGCGGGCGATAAAGCCGACCGCGAAGCTGCCGAACGCGGCCATGGTGCTGAGCATCGGGTTTTCACTGGGGAAGAACAGCTGGCCGAGGACCAGCGCTGCCGCGAAGGCATAGATGTAGAAGTCGTAGAATTCGATGGTGGTGCCGATAAAGGCCGCTGCCGCGGCACGTCGCGGACTTGAGGTAGTGCTCGTCATCTGTAGCTCCTGGACGTCATTGTTATAAGCAGGAGGAAATGTGTGTCATGCGCAGGCACGACGTTCGCACTCTGGCGGTGCGTTGCTGGATCTTGCGCCAGCCCCTATGCTAGGAAAAGCTTCTAATCTAAATACTCAAGTATAAGCACCAGGAATAATGATGATCCCTGCCGGCCCTTCGTTACGCGATCCCGACGCCAAGCGCTTCCTCAACGACCGCCTGGACTGGAATCTGTTGCGCACCTTCCTGGTGATCGGCCAGGAAGGCAGCATCAGCCGGGCCGCCGCGCGCCTGCACTTGAGCCAGCCGGCCATCAGCCAGGCCCTGCGGCGCCTGGAGGAGCAACTCGACAGCGCGCTGGTGGTGCGCCGTGGGCCGCGTATCAGCCTGTCCAAGGCCGGTGAAGAAGTCATGCAGATCGCCGCCGAACTGTACGGCACGGTCTCGCGCCTGGGCCCAGCCCTGGATTCACCTGCCGAGACGGTGGTGGGCAAGATCCGCATGCTGACCATCAGTCGTATTCAATCACGCTGCTACGATGAGTTCCTCGCGCAATTTCACCTTGAATACCCGCAGGTGGAGTTCGAGGTCGATGTGCTGCGCAGCTCGGATGTGGCCAGCGCACTGCTGCAAAAAACCGCCTCGTTCGGCCTGAGCCTGTGCCGCACCCCACAGCCCAAGCTTGAGCAACGGGTGTTGCTGCAGCAGCGCTATGCGTTTTTCTGCGGCAAGCGGCACCGGCTGTTCGGTCGCACGAACCTGACCCTGGCGGATTTGCAGAGTGAAAACTTCGTCAGTTTTACCAGCGACCAGATTGGCGGCAACCTGTCGCCGCTTACGGTGTTTCGTGATCAGCAAGGGTTCACTGGGCGCATTGTTGCTTCGTCTCCGAGCCTCGATGAAATCCGCCGACTGGTGGGTGCAGGTTATGGCATCGGTTGCCTGCCGGAGCACATCGTCGCGGCTGATGTGCTGGCTGGAGAAGTCTGGCGCTTGCCGCCATGGGAGGGAGTGATTGACGTGAATGTCTACTTGCTGTGGAACCGTGAACAGAAACTGACTCAGGCTGAGTCGGTATTTCTCGAGAGGTTCCAGCAGATGCTCATGACCACGGATCTGGCTGAGCGGTTTTAGGTTCGGTACTGCGCGCCATCGTAGACGGTCATCGCGAGCAGGCTCGCGATGGTCGCCAACGATAACGCGCACAACCTGATGCACCGCGCCGTCCTTGCAACCATCGCTGGCAAGCCAGCTCCCACAGGTCCCTGCATACACCAGACCCTGTGGGGCTCGGCAAGCCAGCCCTCCCATAGATGACCCCACGTCATCCATCCATTGAAGAACCATCCTTTGTAAGCCCCCAGACCCCTGGCGCTTAATCGCCGCGGACCGCGATCCGCGCGGTCTCATGCGCTCACTACAATAACAAGGGGATGTCATGCACGAAGAGGCGGGTTTACTACTGATTTTGATGGCGGCTATCGGCTTGATTGTAGTGCTGGTGGTCAAGTTTCGCGTCCATTCCTTCCTGGCGTTGATGCTCGCCAGTTTTGTCGTCGGGGCGGGTGCGGGCATGCCGCTGTCGTCCATCGCCGACTCCTTTGAAAAGGGCATGGGCGGCACCCTGGGGTTTCTTGCGGCGGTGATTGGCCTGGGGAGCATCCTGGGTAAGATGCTGGAAGTGTCCGGTGGCGCCGAGCGTATCGCTCGCACGCTGCTCAGCACCTTGGGCGAGCAACGTGCCTCCTGGGCGATGATGCTGGTGGGCTTCATTGTCGGCATTCCGGTGTTCTTCGAGGTCGGCTTTGTGTTGCTGATTCCGCTGATCTATGTGGTCGCCCGGCAAACCCGCTTGAACATCCTGTATGTCGGCCTGCCCCTGGCGATTTCGTTGATGACCGTGCACTGCATGTTGCCGCCGCACCCGGCAGCCATGGCGATCACCCAACTGCTGGGCGCTGACGTCGGCAAGGTGATTATCTATGGGCTGATCGTCGGCCTGCCTACCGCCATCGTGGCGGGGCCGGTGTGGGTCAAGCTGGTGTGCAAGCGCCACGAGCCGGCCAGCGGCCAGAGCTTCGCCGCGGCGCCCACCAGCCTGGCAGACACTCGGGCGATGCCAGGCCTGGGGCTGACGCTGTTGGTGATCCTGCTGCCGTTGTTGCTGATGGTCGGCAAGACCCTGGTGACCATGAGCCTGCCCCAGGGCAGTGGCTTCTATCAACTGATGAGCTTTCTCGGCAATCCGCTGACCGCGCTGGCCATTGCGGTGGTGTTCGCCTACGGTTCCCTGGGCCTGTATCGCGGGCTGGGCATGGCCGAGCTGCAGCGCCTGACTGAGCAGTCCTTCACGCCGTTGGCCAATATCCTGTTGATCATCGGTGCCGGCGGGGCCTTCAATGGCGTGCTGATCGACAGTGGCGTAGGCAAGGTCCTGGCCAGCACGCTGTCGCAATGGGACCTCAATCCGATTCTGCTGGCCTGGTTCGTCGCCGGCCTGATGCACCTGGCCGTGGGCTCGGCCACCGTGGCGATGATCAGTGCCGCGGGCATGGTCCTGCCGCTACTGGACGCGATGCCTGGGCAGAACCGCGAAATCGTGGTGATTGCGATCGGCGCCGGCGCCATTGGCTGGACCACGGTGACCGACTCGGCGTTCTGGGTGGTCAAGGAATACCTGGGGGTGTCCCTGGGCGAGGCGCTGAAAAAATTTACCGTTGGAACCTTGCTGGCCTCGGTCGTGGCCCTGGGAATGACGCTATTGGTATCGCAGTGGGTTTGAGCACACCCGCGATGCTGTCCACTGTCTGGAGTAGAACCATGATTCACAACAAATCCCTGGCTGACTGGTGTCAGAGCCACCCCCTGATTGGACCGTTGACCCGGGTCGAGCCCGTCACCTGGTTCAACCCGGCCCTGGCGCCGACTGCGCAGGCCTTGAGTGATGTGCCCCTGGGCCTGGCCGACGTGGATGACGCCAGCGCCCGGCTTGAGCGATTTGCCAGCTACATTCAGTCGGTGTTCCCCGAGACCCGGGCGAGCGCTGGCATCATCGAGTCGCCGCTGATCGCGCTGCCGCGCCTGCAGGCTACCCTCTGTGCCGAGGCGCAACTGCCGGTGCAGGGCGCACTGTGGCTGAAGGCCGACAACCTGCTGCCGATTTCCGGGTCGATCAAGGCCCGCGGCGGCATCTATGAGGTGCTCAAGCACGCCGAGGACCTGGCGCTGGCCGGCGGCCTGATTCAACCGGGCGCTTGCTACAGCAGCCTGGACAGCGATACCGCCCGGGCCTTTTTTGGCCAGCACAGCATCGCCGTTGGCTCCACCGGCAACCTCGGCCTGTCCATCGGCATCATGAGTGCGCGCCTGGGGTTCAAGGCCACCGTGCACATGTCCGCCGATGCCCGGCAGTGGAAAAAAGACCGCCTGCGTGCCTGCGGAGTGACGGTGGTCGAGTATCAATCGGACTACAGCGTCGCCGTCGAGCAGGGCCGGCAGCAGGCCGAGAGCGATCCCAAGTGCCATTTCGTCGACGACGAGAACTCGATCAATCTGTTCCTCGGTTACGCGGTGGCGGCGCGTCGCTTGCAGCACCAACTGGTGTCCGCGGGGATTACGGTCGACGCGCAACACCCGCTGTTTGTCTATCTGCCGTGCGGTGTCGGCGGCGGCCCTGGTGGCGTTGCCTTTGGCCTGAAGCAGATTTTCGGCGACGCGGTGCACTGCGTGTTCGCCGAGCCGACGCACTCGCCATGTATGTTGCTGGGGGTCTACACCGGGCTGCACGACGAGGTCAGCGTCTATGATTTTGGCATCGACAACCGCACCGCCGCCGACGGCCTGGCGGTGGGGCGACCGTCGGGGTTTGTCGGGCGTTCGATGCAACGCTTGCTCGACGGCTACTACACCCTCAGCGACGAGCAGATGTACCGCCTGCTGGCCCTGCTGCATGCCGAGGAAGGCCTGAAGCTGGAGCCCTCGGCGCTGGCTGGATTGCCCGGGTTCCTGCGGGTGCTGCAAGAGCAACAGGGCTATCGTCAACGCCTGGGTCTCGACGCACAGCGCCTGGCCAACGCCACGCACCTGGTGTGGGGCACGGGCGGCAGCATGGTGCCGGCGCAAGAAATGGACGCGTACCTGGAGCAGGGACGTACACTGTTGGCCGCACACTAGCCATTGCACCCGGGGCCGCGCGGCCCCGGGTTTCTCGCCCGCGGAAAAACGCCCCGATGCTGAACCTGCCTCCTCGATTGAGCTCCCGGCTCAACAGCTCACAGTTCGCCAACCTGCACACCTTTCTGGTCGCCGCCCGGCACCTGAGTTTTGCCTTGGCTGCCGAAGAACTGTGCGTCACGCCCAGCGCCGTCAGCCATCGCATCGCCCGCCTCGAACAAGCCCTGGACCTGCGCCTGTTCGAGCGCCTGACCCGTCGGGTGCGCCTGACGGGGGAGGGCGAGCGCGTGTTTGCGATCCTCGAAGGGGTGATGGAGCAGTTGTCCGAAGCCCTGCAACAGTCGCCCCAGGCCGAGCTGTGCGGGTCGGTGGCGCTGTATGCCCGTCCTTCGGCTGCGCAATGCTGGCTGGTGCCACGCCTGGCGGACTTTCACCAACGCTACCCGAACATTGCCCTGGACATCCGCGTCGGCAACGACGCCATCGATTTTCGCACGCAAAACGTCGACCTCGCGCTGCTCTACGCCAATGGCGAATTCCCTGGGCTGGCCAGTCATGCCTTGATGAGCGAGACCATCGCGCCGGTCTGCAGCCCGCTGTATGCCGAGCGCCATGGCCTGCTTGAGGCGCCGCACAACCTGCGTCACTGCACGCTGTTGCACGATGCCCTGGCCTGGGACAACGCGGTCTACGATGCCGAGTGGCAACTCTGGGCCCGGCAGCAGGGGCTGCTCGAGGTCTTGCCGCAACGCGGGCTGACCTTCGATCGCTCCGACTTGTGTGTGACAGCGGCCATCAACCACGCGGGCATCGCCATCGGCCGCCAGCGCCTGGTGCAGAGCCGCATCGACCAGGGCGAACTGATCCTGCCCTTTGGTGGATTTTCCCAGCCGGGGCGCTACGACTATTTTCTCGTCCACCCCCATCGCGATCCCATGCCCCCTCGGGTGCAGGTGCTGATCGACTGGCTCAAGGAAAAGGCCGGCGCAGGCATGGCGGATTGAGCCGCCAGCGGAACCGACCGCTCCCGGTTGACGGTGGATGGACGACACTCGTCAGCTGCGCTATCTTGCCGCCGCTGCCAAAACGGCGGTGCGTGCCTCCTGTCCAGGCATGAGAGTCAGCCCAAGGATTGTTCATGGAACGAGTCACAACGAGTCGCTGGTTTGCCGTACTGCTCGGCCTGGTATTTATCGCGTTCGACCAGTGGATCAAGGTGCTCGCGCTGCTGTCTCTGGCGGCGCAGAGCTTCAAGATCGGCGGCAGTTTCGCCTGGCTGGATATCGCCCTGAGCCTCAATCCGGGTGCGTTCCTGAGCCTGGGGGCCGGCCTGGCACCGGCGGTCAAACAACTGATTTTCATCGTCGGTGTGGGCGCTGTGGTGTGCTGGGCGATCGGCTGGGCGTTGTCGCGCTGGGCCAGTTCGCCAGGCAAGGCGCTGGCGGTGTACTGCATCGCACTGGGTGGGGCGTCGAACCTGATCGACCGGGTGCTGCGTGACGGGCACGTGGTGGATTACCTGGTGCTCAACCTGGGATCGCTGCATACCGGGGTGTTCAACCTGGCCGATATCGCCATCATGGCCGGAGCCGCGGCCTTGCTGGTGGCGGAGTTGCGCAAGCCGCGCCAGGCCCGAGGCTAGTCACAGGTCACGCTGACGGCCTTCGCCGCGCGCTGCAGTTCCTGTTTCACGTCCACGGTGATGCGCTGTTCCATGCGGCGCTGTTCGAGGAAGACCTGGTCGCCCCGGGTGTCCACCTGCGCATCGATCGCCGCCGCCTCGGCCTCGATGGCGGCAGCATGCGCGGCAATCACCGCATTCACCTCGGCCTCGTTGCTGGCGGCGTCGAGCGCCTTGATCAGCGCCGCCACTTTGGCTTCCTCCTCCTGGCTGTAAGCGTCCAGCGACAAACCGGCCGCCAACGCGCGCGCCCGAATCTGCACATCCTTGAGCGCCTGCCGGGCCTCGGTGCACTGCACCTCGCGCTTGTGCTGGTTGACCATCTGCCACTGGACCAGCACGTAACTGGTCACGCCGATAAGCGCCACGGTGAGGCCAGCCATCAGCCGACGGCTCATGGCCGCGTCCAGGCAGATGGGGAGAGGGGGATGCACCAATACATCGTATTAATCCATTCGGAGGAGTTCAAAGCGTAGCAGCAGAATCGATCCACTCCGTTTGCTGGCCGTCGGTGTTAGCGGGTTTTGCACTTGGCCAGCACCACTTTGCAGGTGCTCGGCGTGCCACCGGATCGACCGGCGTAGCGTTGACAACTCACCATGGATTTTTGCCGCGCCGCACCCAAGGTCGAGCCCCAGGCCAGGCCGCCTTCCCCGGCGGTGGGCAGCGCCTTGGCATAGCAGTTGGAGCCCTGGCTGCTGCTCGCATAGGTGCTCCGGCTGGTTTTGCTGCTGCATCCCGCCATCAGCAGCAGTTGCAGGGCGAGCAGGCAGGTCGCCCATTTCCCCACGGTTGTCGCGTTCATCTGGCTTCCCCTGAATGGACTTTGGTTGCCGCCCAATACGTCCATGGTTCACATGGCGCTGGCATCGCTTTCGTGTTCGTCGGCGAAGGCCATCAGCACCTGCAGATCCAGCACCTCAAGCTTTATCCGCGAGATGAAGGCTGAAAACGCCAGGTTCGCCGCCAGTCGCCGCAGATCACTGGCCCAGGCGGGCAGGTAGGTCGGTCCCTGGAGCCAGCCGGATTCGAACAGCGGTGCCAGGCGTACGGTATCACCGAGGGTCAGGCGCCCGGCAAATAAATGTCCGACCAGGTCCGGGCGGTTGTCGCGGATGGCGATGCGCAGCAGGGTATGCACACCGAGTAATCCGGTCAGGTAGGCCGCGTCCTTGGTGAACGCCGCGCCGCCACGCAGGTCGGCCCCGCGGAACACCCGTTGGGTTGAGCGGAACGATTCCTCCTGCGATTGGCCGGCCGCCAGGAACCCTTCGAATACCTGGATAAAATCGGCGCCATCCAGCGCTTGCTGGACCGCCAGCACTCGCAGGGCCAGGCGGCGCAAACGGTTGATGTCCATGCTGGCGGTGAATAGCTCGGCGAGGGTGGCAATGCCTTCCTGGGTCTGGGTGGTGCGTGGGGCACCGAGGCCGAGGCTTTTCAGATTGCTCTGGCGGGCGCCGTTCTGCGCCGTGGCGACATGTACGAAGGCCTCGTGTTGCAGCAACTGCTGTTTGTCCAAGTCCGAGAACAGCGCGCTGGCACGCAGGCGGATTCGGCTTGCGCCGGCAATGGCCTTGGCGGCCAGGCTCGGGTCGAGCACGATGCTGATCTGGCCGGCGCCGAAAAAGCTGTCCAGCTCCGGTTGCATCCAGGCGGCGAAAGCCTCGGCCGGGATGTCGGCCTGGCTTGGGGGAATCCGAGCGCCGCCCAGCAGCGCGTCGGTGGTCTTGAGGAAGAACTGGGCCGCGTCGAGCATGCTCAAGTGCAGGTTCGTGTAATAGAAGTCCGGACGCCGGTACAGCGCCGAGGAGTAACGGGTGAAATCGGGAGTCCCGATGGCCCCCAGCATGCGCCCGGCCGTGGCGTAGCTGCGGGCGGTCATGGCCAGGTAATTGCCGGCCGGATGGCCCTCGTCACAGCGTCCGGCAAAGCTTTGCAGGGCGGCAATCTCGGCGCTGTGCTCACGCGCTTGTAACTCGACTCTGGGCAACGCCGCCTTGCCGGCGCGCCAATTGGCCAGGAACACCTCTTCAATCCCGACCGGCCAGGACAGCGCGTCCAACACACGGATCCTGCGGGCCAGACCAGGCAGGGCAGCATCGAGTTCTGACAGCGCAGCCGTGCTCATGGCAGTCACCTGGGCAGTGTCGGGTGTTCAATAAAAGCGTAGCAGCTGCCGAGCCCGCGAGGCTGCGTTCGAGGACGCAGTCCTCGCCGGGGGGGGCGTGGGTCCTTGGCGTCTGCTTCGCAGCCGAACGCAGCCTCGCGGGCTCGGCAGCTGCTACGGGCTAGTCAGCAGTTCGGCAATTTTGCGGCGCAGCTCACCGTGGGTTTCTTCGGCGTAGGGTGGGGCGGTTTTCCAGTCGTAGAACCAGGCGGGCATTTTGCGATGTTTTTCCGGTTCTGAGGCGTAGCGCGGGAATAGGTGGCAATGCAGTTCTGGCTCGGAATTGCCGAGGATCTCGTAATTCATCCGTAGCGCCCCGGTAGCCTGCAGAACGGCGTCGCCGATGCGGGCCATGTCGAGCAGGTAGGTGGCCCTGGCCTGGGCATCCAGATCGTTCAGGCTGGGCACCACAGGGTCGGGCAGCAACAAGCAGTATCCCGGCAGGAACTGCACGTCGCCCATCACCACCCAGCCAGATGCCAGGCGACAGATAACCTTGTCGTTGGCGCCGTTGCGCGCCATTTCTACTCGTTGCGAGATCAGAGCCATGTGCCTGTCCTTGGAGTGGGGGAGAAGAAGTACCGTCAATCCGTGCGCTATTCAAACATGCATCAGCAATCGTGCGCGTCCCTGCGCCCGGGCTATCTAGAAGCTGTATTTGGCGGTCAACATCATGTTGCGCGGAGCGCCGTAGGTGTCGCCACCGTAGCTGGTGGAGTTGGAGATGGACGAGTAGTACTCGCGGTCGAAGATGTTGTTGGCGTTGAGTTGCAGGTCCAGGTTCTGGTTGACCCGGTAGCCGGCCATCAGGTCGGTGATGGCGTAGGCACCCTGCTCGAGACGGTAGGTGCTGCCATCTGCCAGCGCGACGTCGTTGTACATGCGGCTCTGCCAGGAGATGTTGCCGCCGACCCGCAGTTTTTCCAGCGGGCCCTGGAAGCGGTAGCTGGTGGTCAGCTTGAACAGGTGCTCCGGGGTGTCCGTGTCGAAACGCTGGTTTTCGTTCTGCGGGTTGGCCGCATCCTTGAGGGTGTGCAGGCGTGCATAGGTATAGCCGCCGCCCACCTGCCAGTTCTCGGTCAGTGCACCTTGCAGTTCGAAGTCGATACCCTGGCTGCGAATCTCACCGGAGGCCTCATAGCAGGTAGCTTGCGGGCAGTTCGGTACGTACACCTGCACAGCGCGGTTTTCCTGGTCGATGCGGAACACTGCCAGGCTCGCATTCAGCGCGCCGTCGAAGTATTCGCCCTTGATGCCGACCTCGTAGTTCTTGCCGACGATGGGCTTGAGCGGAGTACCGGAGGTGCCCTTGGAACTCTGCGGGGTGAAGATGTCGCTGTAGCTGACGTAGACCGAGTGATGCTGGTCCAGGTCGTAGATCAGGCCGGCGTAGCGGGTGACGTTGCGGGTGACCTTGTAGTCGCCGTCGCCATCGCGGTTGTCGTAGTCGTACCAGTCCAGGCGGCCGCCGAGGATCAGCTTCAACGGGTCGGCCAGGCTCAGGCGGGTGGTCATGTACAGACCGTCCTGGGTGGTCACTTCGCGGCTGTCGTCGGTGTGCACGAAGTCCGGTTTGCCGGCATTGATCGGCCAGTTGGTGTCGTACGGGGAGTAGTTGTGGGTGGTCATGTCGTAGATGCGCTTGCTGGCGCCCACGACCAATTCATGGCTGCGCCCGAGCGCTTCGAACGGACCACTGAGAAACGCATCCACGCCGGCCTGGTTTTCATCGTGGCCGGATTGGTAGACGGTACGGGCCAGGGTGTTGTTGACCCAACGCGACTGGTAAGACCCGGTGAACATTGCGTTCTGTTCGGCGTAGTTGGCGTTGAACTGCAGCTTCCAGTCATTGGCCAACTGCTGGCGGACTTCGGCGAACAGGGTGTTGATCTCCTGGTCCTTGTTTTCCCAGTCAGTCCCGGGGTTGTAGGAGCGCGGCAGGTCCAGATGATGACCATCCAGGCCGATCATCGAAGAGCCCCAGAAGTAGTTGGTCTTGTCCTTCTGGTTGGAGAAACCGAGGGTCAGGGTGGTGTCTTCGCCAAGGTCTGCTTCGGTGACCGCGTAGAACAGGCCGTGCTGTTCATCGACATCATCGACGAAGCTGTTGGTGTCGCGGTAGGACGTCACGACCCGGCCGCGCAAGGTGCCGTTGTCGTTGAGCGGGCTGGAGGCGTCGACTTCGCCGCGATAGTTGTCCCAGCTGCCGGCGGCGCCGGTGAGGGTGACTTGCTGCTCGGCCAGTGGCCGCTTGCGGACCATGTTGATAGCTGCCGAAGGGTTGCCGGCACCGGTCACCAGGCCGGTGGCCCCGCGTACCACCTCGACCCGATCGAACATCGCCAGGTTCGGCTGGGCGCCGACCACCGCGCCTCGATAGCCGCTCGGGATGCCGTCATACATCAGGTTGTCGATGTCAAAACCGCGTGCCGAGTAGGACTGCCGGCCGGGGCCACCGGAGTAATCGAGGAACAATCCAGGGGTCGCATTGACCACATCGTTGATGCTGGTCATGGCCTGGTCGTCCATGCGCTGGCGGGTAATCACGGTGACGGCCTGGGGCGTTTCACGCATGGTCAGCGGCAGTTTGGTTGCCGTGGACATGGCGCCGGTGGTGTAGGAACTCGTGCCTTCGGTCGTGCTACCCAGTTGGGTGCTGGTAATTTCGGTAGCGCCCAGTTCCAGGGTGGTCGGCCTGGAGGTTTCTGGCATAGCGCTGCTGTCATCGGCAAAGGCTGGCGCCAGGGTAGCCATGCAGATGGCCATGGCCAGCAGATTTCGGGGCGCATTCAAATAACGCAGCGGGGTAACGCGCGGCATAAGGTAGGTTCCTGGTTGTTAATGATATAAATAGGGCTATTGAGAATCATTAACAAACATTCTCTCAGGTATTGCAGCGGCGAAGAAGCCTGCCATGAAAAAAATCTATGGGAGAGCTACAGCGTGGGGCAGGTCGCGGTACTCAGTTGTTGGCCGGCGTGTCCTGGTCGAGCAGGACCGCACCGCTGCCCAGTTGGCCCAGGCGATCACCGGGATTGCGCAGCGGGCAGTCGTCGATCGACAGGCAGCCGCAGCCGATACAGCCGTCGAGTTGATCGCGCAGCTGGGTGAGGCTGTGAATCCGCTCGCTGAGCATGTCGCGCCAGATTGTCGACAGGTGTTGCCAGTCGTGCGCGGTCAAGGCGCGCCCGGTCGGTAGTTGGTCGAGCGTCGCCTTGATGGTCGCAAGGGGGATGCCTGCGCGCTGGGCGATCTTGATAATGGCTACCCGGCGCAGCACTTCGCGCGCATAACGCCGCTGGTTACCGGCACTGCGCTCGGCATGGATCAAGCCCTTGGCCTCGTAGAAGTGCACGGTGGCAACCGTCACACCGCAGCGCCGGGACACTTCCCCTACCGATAGAGGCACGCGAACATCGATCGACATGGCAGTTTTCTCTTGACCTCATCTATGGATGAGGTTTTATAAGGAGGTCGGCTTGCCGTTGCAAGCGCCCATTCGCGGTGGCGAGTGGGATCACTGACTGGAGCTGACATGGACACGTGTGAAGGACCCACTGACGATCATCTGCAATCTGTGGCACCGGCAGGCACCGGCTGGGCCGACCTGCTATCGGGGGCCAATGGCGTGCGCTCGCTGGCACTCGCCGGTGGCGTGGTGCTCCATGCGATCAATGTCTATATCGCTACCACCATCCTGCCCTCGGTGGTCAAGGACATCGGCGGCCTGGACTATTACGCGTGGAACACCACGCTCTTCGTCGCGGCTTCGATCCTCGGCTCGGCGCTGTCGGCGCGCTGGCTGACGGGCATGGGACCTCGTGGCGCGTACATTGGTGCGACTCTGGTGTTTGCCTGTGGTGCGCTGATCTGCGCATTTGCCCCGTCAATGGCCGTGATGCTCACGGGCCGGCTTGTCCAGGGGCTGGGCGGCGGGTTGTTGTTCGCCTTGTCCTACGCGATGATCCGGCTGGTTTTCGCCGAAGCTCTATGGCCGCGGGCGATGGCCCTGGTCTCCGGCATGTGGGGGGTGGCTACCCTGGTCGGTCCCGCCGTCGGGGGGATCTTTGCGCAACTGGGCGTGTGGCGGGCGGCGTTCTGGTCGTTGATCCCGGTCGCCATTCTGTTCGCCCTGCTGGCGGCACGCATACTGCCCAAGCGCAGCGCGGACCAACCGTCGCGCGTGCCATTGCCGTTGGTCCAACTGGTGCTGCTGACAGCGGCGGTACTCTGCGTGTCGGCGGGCAGCGTTGGGTCGATGCTGTCGTGGAATATCCTCGGCCTTGGCGCGGCCGCGATCCTGACAGCCCTATTGATCTGGAGCGAAAGTCGCGCCCGCCAGCGATTGCTTCCGGCCGGTGCATTTTCCATGACCTCGGCGCTCGGTGTGCTCTACGCAACGATGTCGTTGCTTGCGGTCGCGGTCACCAGTGGCGAGATCTTTGTGCCGCTGTTCCTCCAGGTCCTCCATCAGCAGTCGCCGCTGATGGCCGGTTACCTCGCGGCGCTCATGGCGGCGGGTTGGACGCTGGGATCGATTGGCAGTTCAGGCGCGAGCGCCAGGGCAGTGGGCCGGGTGATCCTCGCCGGTCCACTGCTTGGATTCACCGGCATGGCGGCGCTGGCCGTTCTGCTGCGCAGTGAAAGTGGCGGCGACTGGCAGGCACTCCTGCCAATCTGCCTGGCGCTGGTGATCATCGGCTTGGGCGTCGGCCTGGCCTGGCCCCATCTACTGACCCGGATATTCCAGGTGGCACCGGCGGGAGAGCAAGACCTGGCATCGGCGTCTATCACCACCGTGCAATTGTTCGCGACCGCGCTCGGTGCGGCGCTGGCGGGAATGGTGGCGAACCTCGCCGGCCTGACTGTTCCCGGAGGTGTCGCTGGTACGGCGAATGCCGCAAGCTGGCTGTTTGGCGTGTTCGCTCTCGCACCGCTGCTGGGCATCCTGACGGCCCGGCGGGTGGTGCGGGGGATCGGCGCGAACTCGTAGCGCAGGTGCAGGACATCTCGTTGCCGACTGGTGTTTTTTCTGGTCCTCGGCCAGTCCAGCCTGTAGAAATGCCGAACTATCGTTGTACAAAGGAGCTATCCATGACATCCGGGCAGTGCCTGTGCGGGGCCGTACGTTTTACCCTGGAGGTAGAACCGCGCTATTTCTATCGCTGCCATTGCACCCTGTGCCGCAAGCAAACCGGGGTCGGCCATAACCTCGCGACGCTGGTCAAGGCGGCTGATTTTCGCTGGGTCGCAGGGCAGGAGCAGATCAGCAGTTGGCAAAAACCCAGCGGCTACCGCAACGACTTTTGTTCGTCATGTGGTTCCACGGTGCCGAATCCGCTGCGCCAGACCCCGTACTTCTGGATTCCCCTGGGGCTGCTGGAGGCTGAGCTGAGCATGGCGTGCATCGGCGATTTTTGCACCGGCGACGCCATGCCCTGGGACCAGCACCGCTCGCCGAACAATCACCGTGCGGCCCCGGAATCACTCGGGTTTATCCTGCAGGCCCTGCAGGTCGACGCTGATTGATTGAGGTGTTGCCGGCAAGCTGTCGACAAAGGCACGGATCTGCCGCGAACCGCGCAAGTGCAGGGTAGGGATGTGGGGCCCGATGGCCTGGCGCACCGTCTCGATGCCTGGGCGGTAGCCACGGTCGAAGTTCCACACGAAGTTCAGGAAGGTCAGGAACGCCCGGTCGATCTTCTCGCTGCAGCCTGCGGGAAGGTCGGGGCGAGGGCGGTTCATGACGCTGCGCCGGATCACTCGGGTGAAGCAGGTGAGCCGCGGTGTATCGAGCCAGATGATCAGGTCGGCACCGGGCAGGCGCAGGTCGAAGGTGCGCCGGGCATAGTTGCCTTCACAGACCCAGGCCTTTGGCGCAACCGCGGCCTTGACCCGGGCGCGGAATTGCTCGGCGTCTGGCTCGACCCAGCCAGGCTCCCAGAACAGCCTGTCCAAATGCACCACGGGCAGGCCAAGGCGGCTGCCGAGGGCGCGGGCCAGGGTAGATTTGCCGCTACCGGCGTTGCCGAGAATTACAATCCGTTGCATGAGCGCACTGCCTGTCGCGAAAAAAGCCGGCGATTGTGCCTAATGCCGATCAGTTAAGCGACAACAGGAACCTGTAGCAGCTGCCGAAGGCTGCGTTGGGTGGCGCAGCGACCCCAGCAATCTGGAGCAGTGTTGCCTATTACAACTTTCTGCAGGAGTTCCTGCCAGACAGTCGAGTTCCGCCGCCGCAAGGCGCTTGGCAGCGGGGTGAGCGAGCATTCAGCGAAGTCTTGGCGGTGTTGGCACCGGATCTGATTGTCTGCTTCAGCGTACGTAACGGTAAGTTGATTCGCTCGCTTGCCGGTGATGTGCCGGTGGCCGTGGTGAACCATCCCTCTTCGCGGTTTACCTATGCCAAAGTCAATCCAGTAATCGCTGAGCAAAAAGACCAAGCCTTGGTGCGCAAGACCCAAGGCCCCGCGTTCGTTGCCACTGCTGCCTTCGACCGCTGGAGCGAGGCCACCGCTTGTGCCTTGCCGACCCCCGGCCAACATCTTTCGGCGCAGGACAAAGCCGCACTCATTGCGCAGCGCAGGGAAGCAATGGCAGCACTTGATCAATCTTCAATGGCCTGGACCCAATGACAACCAACATCGCTAAACATACGCAAGCAGAGCAGAAACAGAGAGCCATCAAACGACTTGCACAAATATTCCGCGATCATTGGGAAGAGGGCAGGGTTGGTAGTACGCGGATTTTTGAGCACGTCGTTCCTGATGCGTGGCTGATATGCGCAAGGTCATCCAGCGGCGGCAGGTATAGAGAACACATCGTGCCCTGTGTCCTGATCCGCGACCAAAGCATGAAGATGTATCAGGCCGGCGAGTTGGTCGAAGCTGTGGCAATGATGATTGAGCGCCATCTGGCGATTGTTCTGATCTCGGAAGAAGAAAAAAACCGGATGGATAAGCAGCGTGGCTGGAAAACCACCATGCCTGAAGGTTGGGAGTTCGGCTCGGGAGATCCCTTTGCGCGACTCACCTCATGTGGCATTGAGTTCTCCTGATCAAACGCCTGGATGGATGGCTGCGTTCACCCGCAGCCTTTTAGGCGCACTCGAGCTAATCCCGCAAAAAACCGGATGAACCGTTGGGCGCTTGCTCCCGAAGATGATTTTTATCATCAGGCGATGAAACATTCGGTAGCATACCCGCCATTCTCAAGGAGGCTGGAACCATGGACCCGAACACAATGTTAGCTTTTACCCTGGTCGCTGCGATTGCCATCGCCAGCCCGGGGCCTGCGACCTTGATGGCGATCAACAACAGCCTGGCCCATGGTCAACGCAGCGCAATCTGGTCGTCGCTGGGCAATGCCAGTGGGCTGTTCTGCCTGTCGGCGGCCGCGATGCTGGGGTTGGGCGCGCTGCTTGCCAGTTCGGAATGGATGTTCAATATGGTCAAGATCGCTGGCGCCGGGTATTTGTTCTACCTGGGGGTCAAGCAGTTGCTCAACAAGACGCCATTGCTGGCTGATGGGATTGAGCAGGGGCAGAGCGTTCGCCCCAGCCCCTTTAAACTGTACCGGTCAGCGGTGGTGACCGCGCTCGCCAACCCCAAGGCGACGCTGTTCTTTACCGCGTTGTTCCCGCAGTTTATCGATCAAGGCGCAGCCCTGTTTCCACAATTCCTGATCCTGACCGGGATATTCATGGCGCTTTCGTTGCTGTCGTTGAGCCTGTATGCCGCGCTCGCCTCGCGCGCCAAGGGCATGCTGGCGCGACCTGAGTGGTCGCGCTGGGTCAGCCGCGTGGTGGGGGTAACTTTCATCGGGTTTGGTGCGGCGATTCTCGCGATGCGCCGGCAAACCGCCTGATCGTCTGGCGTTGGCACAAAGGCTCACCACACCAGCGCCCAGCTTAACCAGCCGCTGAGTAACGTGGCCGCCAACGCCACCAGCACCGTATTGAGGCAAGCGAGGGCGAAGCCGAACCTGATCAGTTCGCCTTCTTCCTCCGCCTGGGTTTTTGCCAGCCCCACGATCAACATGACAATCGATATCGAGCCGAGTGCGGCATGCCCTGCCGAACTGTTCTGCACCGCGGCCAACAATAGGCGCGCGGATTCGGGTAGCAGGGCGATGGCCGGCATGAAGATCGCGTTGCCGCCCACGTTCGAGCCGGTCATGTAGCCCGAGAGTGCACCGAACATCGTCACCAACGGCATCGCGGCGGTGGGTGAAAGGCCGGCCAGCAGTTGCATCAATCCCGCCAGGAAGCCGGCCTTGACCATGATCTGCGACATCGCCAGGAAGAAAAAAATCGTCAGCAACGGCCGCTTCGCCCGCGCCATCAGTGCCACCGGCAGACTGCCGTCCGACCCCACCTTGTGTGGTGTGGCCCGCGCATGCAGCCACACGCCGACCAGCACCAGCAGCAGGGCTACGCCAGGGGAGGCCAGGGGTTTCCAGGTGACCTGGGCACCAGACACCAGCCATTGATCCTGCCAGGAAGTCAGGGTCAGGATCAGCTTCAAGGAGACGATGCAGACAATCAGCACCAGGTACGGCCATGCCTGACGCGGCCAGTGCACGGCAATGCGCGGACTGGCGCTGCGTCGCACGCGCCACACTCCGCCAGCCAGCACCGCCAGGGCCGTCACCAGGGCCGCGGCAACACCGGCCACTTCCGGGCCCAGCCAGCGACTGGCGCTGTACAGCGCCGCCATAAACAACAGCCAGTAAATCCCCAGCGCCGCCCATGCCCGCAACTCACGCACACCCGCCAGATACAGCGCCAATCCACTGAGCAGCAAAAACACCGGCGCGCTGGTCAGTGCCGAGGTCGATGACAGTGCCCGGGCATCCAGGTGCGCCAGCGAAGCGCCTATCACCGAGGCCAGGCCGAGCGTGCCCCACGGCATGATCGCCATGCCCACCAGCGCAATGCGCAGCGCGACCCGGCGCTCGAAGAGGCTCAGCAGCAAGGGCACCGTGGCGATCAAGGACACGCCGAACCCGGTCATGGCTTCCAGCAGCGGCGCCAGGCCGAGCACGATGAACACCACCTGATCGCCGCTGCCCAGGCCCAATGAACGCACCCACTGGCTCAGCGCCAGGTTGACCCCCAGGCGTTCGATCACGATCACGAAGGCCAGGCCCGGCACAATCACGAAGGCGGTACTGGCAAACAGCACCGCCGTGTCCTTGAGGGCGGCCACCATGCTGCCCAGGTGCCAGGCATCGGCTGCACCGGCGAGCCACAGCAGCAGTACCAGCAGAGTGCCGGCGACGGCGGCCTGCACAGGTGGCCGCCGCAGCACGACGAGCATGGCGGTGACCAACAGGAACGGGGACAGATGAAACAGCGCGACCATGCCAATAATATCCTGTGTGGGTGCCCGGACAGCCGCGGGTGCGGTGTGTGGCCAAGATAATATTTCGCGGCAGTGGATAAAGGGTCGCGGTTTTCTGCTAGTTTTCGAGAAAATTTCTCGCGAGCCAGCATGATAAAAACCACTGCAACAAGCCAAGCCCTGGACAAATTCGACCGCGCGATCCTCGACCTGGTCCAGCGCGACAACACCATGGCGCTGCGCTTGATCGCCGAGCAGGTCAACCTCTCGACCGCCGCCGTCCAGCGACGCCTCAAGCGCATGGAGGAGGGTGGCGTGATCACCGGCAACGTCGCCATCGTCGACCCAACCGCCGTTGGCCGACCGATTACCATCATTGTCGAAGTGATGGCCGAGCGCACCAGCCTGGAGGCTCTGGAAGCCATGAAGGCCCACTTCGCAGTGCCCGAGGTGCAACAGTGCTATTACGTCACCGGGGAAGTGGACTTTGTCCTGGTGCTGACCGTCGCCAGCATGCAGGAGTACCAGGCCCTGGCAAGGCGCCTGTTTGCGGAGAATACCAACGTCACCTGGTTCAAGACGATTGTGGCGCTGGATCGGGTGAAGGTTGGGTTGGATGTGCCGAGTGGGGGTGGGTAATGGGTGGTTTGGTTTCTGGCGGCCTGTTGCTCATTGCGCTGGGCTGCTATCGGCCAGAAACCGAGGTTCTCTGTTTTAGAGCCAACGTCTGACCTGGCTGCAGTATTGCGTGAACTCTCTGCCGAAAAGGCTGGCAAGGGCCCGCTCCTCCGGCCCGATCTGGAAGCGGTTCATGTACATCACGAAGCCCGGCACGCCCAGCAGTGCCGGCGGCCAGGCGAGGAAGATTGACCAGGCTATCAGGACTGTGGCGAAACCTAAGTACATCGGGTTGCGTGTGTATCTGTAGACGCCCGAGCTGACCAGGGCCGAAGCGGTTTGCGGCTTCAGCGGGTTGACCGTGGTGCGGGCACGACGAAAGGACAGTACGCCGGCTAGACAAATGGCTACGCCTGCCAGCGCCACCACCAGCGCCAGGGCAATGCGCCACTCGATAGTCAGCTCCAGGGTGCCCGGTGAGTGTCGAGCTGCGAACCACATCAACAGACCGAACAGGGCAGCAACCAGCGGCGGAGGGATGCGGTTGTCCATGAGCAATTCCTATTTGAGACGAACTGGCTACTAGCGTGAGGGTTATAGCCGCTATAGGGTCAAGCCCCTTGAGTGCGATGGAGACTGCGGCGCAACTGACAGTTGCCCCGGAAGAGCATCCACTACGCTCGCAAAAACCGATCGGGCCGGCATGGGCCAAGGGCACTGGACGCTTTGTCGTCGACGATCTCCTCGCTGGCAAGACGTCCCACTATCGCCGCCAAAGTAACTCCGGGGTGCATTGCACACACATAGACGCCGCTGACTTTTGGTAGATAACCGATGATGGGGATGCCATCGGCGGGCATGGGCCTGAGCCCGACACAAGCCCATTGCGGCTCTATGGAAACAACCCCATGGAGTTCGTTGCGGATGGTCTTGGCAGTGCGGAGCGCTATCGCTGCTGGCTGATTCTCCATGGTGTTGTCCAGGTAATCTTCTGCCGCCAGCAACGCACCATCCGAACTTTGCCTCACTTCCATTTCAGGGCTGGAGATGAGGGTGTGCACGAGGTCGGGTTGGACCTTGTAACGGATGAAAATGGCAGGCGAGGCCTCTATTGGAAGGGGCACTTCAAGCCTATCTGTCAGCTTCGTGATACCTGTCCCGGCGGCCAATACCACAACATCGGCATCGATGATGCCCTGTGTTGTTTCGACTCCGGTTACCTTTGCACGCTGGGTTACGAAACCAAGAACTCGCGTCTGAGTGAGAATCTTCGCCCCGAATGCCTTGGCGCCGGCGATCAACGCATGGGTAGCTGCCACGGCGTCCAGCGCCCCTTCTTCAGCCGCATACAAAGCAGACTGAGGGGGATTTTTTAGATTGGGTTCAAGGTCGAGAATCTGCGATCGAGACACCTGGTTAGCTGAAGCCTGCAGCGCTCCATTCGGCATCGCGCTATAAGACAAAGCGCCTGTCCACCGTATCTCGAGATCCGGCAGCTGCGTTTCGAGGCGGCGGTACTCCTTGATTGCAGCACCGCGCAGTTGCGCAATGGGGTCAGGTTCACCGTGTGAGGTGTTGATCCATGCGAATGAACTTCCCGTCACTCCCGACGCTATACCTTCAGCCTCGACCACGGTGACATTCGCGCCTTTACTCGCGAGGTGGTGCGCCAGTGATGCGCCCACGATACCTGCACCAACGACTACGACTCGTTTGCCCTGAGTATTGCCCATATCAACCTCCATTCTGTCGACGCGCCGATGGTACGCCAGCTGGATGAATTCATGGCATGCATAAATGGGGACGTGCATAAATGGGGACCATAAATGGGGACCATAAATGGGGACGGATTTATTTTATCGTCCAGTGCGAAAGAGGGAAAAATAGATCCGTCCCCGTTCGAGTTCGTTCGAGTTACCATTCGAGTTCCGGGCTCACGGGAAGTTAAAGAGTACGAGTGGAGCAGCGATCATGAAATACGACGAAAGCTTGATTGAAGAAGCCGTTCTCGCCCTGTTGGTAACCTTCAGTGCGGATAACGGAAATACTTGGAAAGGGTACGATTTCGAGATCACGAACCGATTGCAAGAGCATGGATTCATCCGTGATCCGGTAAACAAGAGCAAATCCATCTGGTTGACGCCGGAAGGGATGGAACGAGGCCGCCAAATAGCCGATCGGCTGTTTGGGGTGAGAACTCAAGCGGAGCATGCCTCCAACTCGGGTACCTGACTCCATATCCAAGGCATGCAGTAGGTGGGGTTTATGGAACGCAGGCCTTCGCCAAGGTCCGCTTGCGCTCCACATGCACCCGGCCTCGCCAATAGATTGCGTGGGTGCAGGCGTTGCGCAATCGGACACCGAAGTGTTTGTGCACCTGGCGAAGGCTGCCTCGTTGCCCCAAGGAATCACCAGTCGTAGGTCAATTCCACCGACGCCACTCGCTCCTGACCGTAGTAGCAGCCGAACGCATAGTTACAGTCCGAGACGTACTCTCGGTCGAAGACGTTCTGCACGTTGAGGCTGGTGCGCACGCCGCGCAGGCCGGTGTCCAGCTTGCCCAGGTCATAGCTGACCGTGGTGTCGTAGACCACGAAGGCCGGCACGTCGAAGGAGTTGGCCGAGTCACCCGGCTTGCGTCCGGTGTAACGGGCGCCAGCACCGAAGGTCAAGCCATCGATGGTCGCCTGGGTGAAATGATAATCCACCCACAGCGAGGCCGAGACCGGTGCCGTGGCTTCGCTGCGGTTACCCTGATCGCCATAGGTGCTTTTGGTGTAGAAGGAGTCGATGTAGGTGGCCGCGGCCATGACGTCGACATTATCGAGACTGGACTTGGCTTCCAGTTCGATGCCACGAGAGCGCACTTCGCCATTCTGCGCCGAGTATTGCGGGTACTCGGTGTCGCCCGTCAGCACGTTTTTCTGTTTGACCTGGAACACCGAGGCAGTGATCAGCGTCTTGTCGTACGGCTGATATTTCACCCCGACTTCGTACTGCTCGCCTTCAGTTGGATCAAAGGCTTTGCCACCGCGCTCGGGTGCGGCAGTGCCCAGGGTCGGCAGGAAGGACTCGGAATAACTGACATAGGGCGCCAGGCCGAAATCGGTGACGTAGGTCAGGCCCACTCGCCCCGTGAACTGGTTGTCCCGTTGTGACGTGACGGTATGGGCCAGCAGGTCCTTGTTGTCGATTTCCGCCCAGTCCTGGCGGCCGCCGATGGTGAGGATCCACTTGTCCAGCCTGATCTGGTCCTGCAGGTACGCACCCGTCTGGCGAATGGTGTTGTCCCACTTGGTATCGAGCACCGGGGTTACGCTTGCGGTGTCGTAGTTGTTCTTGCCGTAAAGGTCGACCGGCAACACGTTGTAGGCGTTGTAGCCGTCGTACTTGCGGCTGAAGTGACGATAGTCGACCCCGGCCAGCGTGGTGTGCTCCAGGGCGCCGGTGTTGAATTTGTATTCCAGGTTGTTATCGACGGTGTAGGCGATGTTGTGCTGGCGCCAGTCCAGCTTGACGCGATTGGCCTGGGTCTGATCAACCACACCGGCATCATCGGTGACGAAGCTGCGCAGGTAGAAGCCTTTGTACTGGTCACGTACGTCGGTGTAGCGCGCAGTGGACCGGTACGTCAGGTCTTCGCTGAGGTTGTGGCTGAAGTCATAGCCCAAGATGTACTGGTCGCGCTTGTAGTCGTTGTAGCGCGAATCCCCGGAGAAAAAATCCCGTTTGATTTTCTGGCCAGTCGGACCGCGATCCAGGGAGCCAACCCGCGGCAGCGCCTGATAATCGGCCAGGCCATCGTCGCGCTGGATTTGCGCCAGCAGGGTCAACGACGTGTCGTCAGTGGGCGTCCAGGTCAGGCTGGGCGCCAGCAGCATGCGTTCGGTATTGGTGTGCGCGACCTGCTCATTGCCTTTCTTCGCCAGGCCCACCACGCGATAGGTGAATGCCTTCTGGTCGTCGAGCGGGCCGCTGGTGTCGAATGCACCATTGACCCGGTTGTAACTGCCCGCGCCGAGCTTGACCTGGCTGCGCTGTTCGCTGGTGGGTCGCTTGGACACCAGGTTGATAAGGCCGCCCGGCTGGTTCTGCCCGAACAGCACGGAGGAGGGGCCCTTGAGCACCTCAATGCGCTCCAGGGTGTAGGGGTCGATTTGCGGAGCCCCGCCCAGGCTGCCGGCATAAGGCACGTAGGCGCCATCGAAGTACAACGGGGTCGGGGCAAAACCTCGGCTGGTGATCTCGTCGGCGATAACATTGCGGTCGGTGAAACCGCCAGTGCTCAAGCCCGGCGTATAGCGCAGGGCCTGGGTCAGGTTGCGTGCGCCCTGCACGGCGACCTGATCGGCCGTCACCACGTTGATCGCCTGGGGGATTTCCAGGATCGGTGTATCGGTCTTGGTCGCGGTGGCGCTGCGGGTGGCGACATAACCGTCGACCGGTCCATAGGCCGACTCGATGGCCTGGCCGGAAATAGTGGTAGCACCTAACTGCAGCGCAGCGCCCGGCACCCTTGGCAGCAGCGAGTAGCTGCCGCTCGGCAGGAGAACCGCTTGCAAGCTGCTACCGGCCAGCAGCTTCTGCAGGCCGGCATCGGTGGTGTAGCGGCCGCGCAGCCCGGCGGTCTTCTGCCCGCTGGCGTGAACCGGATCGAACGAGATCGTCACGCCAGCAGTCGCGGCGAACTGGGTGAGTGCCGAACCCAGGGCTCCGGCCGGAATATCAAAGCTGGTTTCAATGTTGGTCTGTGCCCAGGCAGGCTGTGCAATCAGTACCGTACCCAGTGGCAAGGCGAGCGCCATTCCCAGCAGCGCGATATGCACCGCGCGGTTCAGGGGTTTGACGGCAGACTTGCGGAAGACTTTGCGCAGCTGGGGGGTGCGGGGGATCATGCGGTTTCCTTTCGCCCGATGGCAGTAAATGGCGGCGTCTATTTGCGCCTCTATCTACAAAGTCGAACGAGAATCAAAATCAACAACCCCCTTCGATAAATTTTCTGCAAAAACCCTCAAATGGCTTCGACGCGTGTCCAATAACGGCTGAAACGCCGCAGCCGCACGGGCAGGGTCGAGGTCAGGTTATCGAGGATGGCATCGCTGCTACCGAGGTGAAACGCGCCGGAAATCCGCAGGTCGGCGACCGCTGGAGCGCAGCCCAGATGACCTGGACGGTAACGCTGCAATTCGGTGATGAAATCTTCCAGGCGCCAGTCATCGATCACCAGCATGTCGCGGGTCCAGGCGTCGACCTGGGGACTGGAGCGCTGCGCCGTGCCGGTATCATTGCTGTCGAAGTCGAGCTGCTGCCCGGCATCCACTCGCACGGCCGGACCGAGACTGTTTGCGCTGCGCACCTCGACCGCATGTTCCTGCACGCTGACCCGCGTGCGCTGCGCGTCGTAGCGCACCACGAAGCGGGTGCCCAGGGCGCGAATGCTGCCCGATGGGGTATGCACGATAAAGGGCCGTGCCTGTTGGTCTGGCGCAGTCTCGATCTGGATCTCACCGCTGAGCAGGTGGATTTCGCGCAAGCTCGCGCTGTAGCGAATGTCCACTGCGGTCGCGGTATTGAGTCGCACCAGGCTGCCGTCATCCAGGAGCACCCGACGCCGTTCGCCGGTGGCGGTCCGCTGGTCGGCCATCAGGGTCGGCAAGGGTGTTGTGTTCCAGGCCAGCGAACCAGCCCCGCCAGCCGCCAAGACAATCGACAGGACCTTGAGCACGTCACGGCGTTTGGCCCGGGCACTGGTCAGTGTCGGCCGGGCGATACCCGGTGCGACCTGGCCGAGTTTGTCCTGCAGGCGGGTCAGGCGCTCCCATGCCTGGACATGGCGAGGGTCACACTCCAGCCAGCGTCGGTGTGCTTCTCGGATGGCGGCGTCGGGCACTTCTGTACGCAAGTCGACGTACCAGCGCGCTGCGGCTTCGAGTGTCGCGTGATCCAAGGCGAGCGGGCGCACTTCAGTCGTCTGCCAACAGCAGGCAATGCGTGAGGGCGCGCACCGCGTGTTTCTTGACCGTGTTCACCGAGACGTTCAGGCGTCGGCCGATCTCCACGTAGCTCAGCCCGTCGAGCTGTGCCAACAGGAAAATCTCACGGGTGCGCCCACCCAGGCCATCGAGCAGGCGGTCGATTTCCATCAGGGTTTCGATGATCAGGGTGCGGGTTTCAGGCGAGATATCGATCGGTTCGGGGCTGAGCGCGAGGGTTTCCAGGTACGCCTGTTCCAGGGACCGACGGCGGAACATATCGATCATCAAACTGCGCGCAATGGTGCTCAAGTAGGCGCGAGGCTCACGCAATTCAGGCGCCTTGCGTTGCGTCAGTACCCGGATGAACGTGTCCTGGGCCAGGTCCGCCGCGTTGTCGACACAGCCAAGCCGCTGGCGTAACCAGCCACAGAGCCACTGATGGTGATTCTCGTAGAGCGTCTGCACGGCATGTTGTTGAGAGTGGTCGACAGAGGACATGGGGGTGGCCCGCAACGAAGATATTTGATAATGACTCTCATTTTCTTCTAAGGTTTGCTGACTTGGCAATACCCTGACGCAATGAGTGCCTGTCGCAGCCAAATCCCACCTTTATCTAGACACTCCGCGGCCGTTGACTTTTTTCGTCGTCAAGGACAGTCGTAAGCATAGGTATTCGTTAGTTTTTTTTGATTTCGTGGTTGACGCCACGGTGGTAAAAAACGTTTAATTGCGCCGCGGCCCAGATAGCTCAGTCGGTAGAGCAGGGGATTGAAAATCCCCGTGTCGGCGGTTCGATTCCGTCTCTGGGCACCACCTTTTGTTTTCAGGTGCTTGCAATACCACCTGAAACAACCAAAAAACCCGCCTAGCGCGGGTTTTTTGTTGTCTGCGGTTTCCTACCGTAGCCTTGCAAGCCACTGAATTCAGATCCCGCAGAGCCTATGGCCGGCATTAGCCATGTTCAGGCTGTGGGCGTGTTCAACGTATTGAAGCGTTTGAGAATATTTTCGTACATCTTTGTGCGTCGGTGATGTTGACCATAACCACCGCCGGCAGCGACCGTTCCCGCCTGGATGTGGTCCAGATACTTGAAGATTTTTCGCGGTGAAAGAAACACAACCTTGTAGCCGATATCGATCAGCCCGTCCTGCAATGCATAGCCAGGTACTCGCTCATCGAGCTGAAAATGCAAGCCGTGCTGCTTGATGATTTTGCTGTTCCAAAGCGTACAAAAGCTCTTCAGGTGGGTTTCCCTGTAAGGTTTCGGATCTCTGGAGCGCAAACCTAGCGACAGCTTCAGGCGCCTGAAATGATGTTTCGCCAGGCGCGAAGTGAATCGCCAAAGTGTCCTGGGCACTCCTCGATTGAGTTGCTCAGTACAACCGACGGCGACGACTGTCGGATCTTGACGACAGTGCTCCAGCATCATCGTAAATACCTGTGGATCGAAAACGAATGTATCTGTATGCAGCAGAAACACGTAATCGGTATCAACCTTTTCCAGCGCCATATCCAGGGCGTTGCCGTGGGCAATGTGGCCTGGCTCTGGGGTGAGCGACTTGCGTTCAATCAAGTTGATCCAATCGAGTGAGCGCAAATACTCAGTGCTGGCATCCGCAGATCCGTTATCGACTACCCATACCGCAATGCCGGCTTTTTGTGCATGTGCAGATAAAAGATCCAGGCAGACCTTGGTCAAATCCAGGGTCTTGTAATTCACCAGAACGATACTGAAAAGGGGTTTCGACTCCGCGTTAAAGGTGCCCATGCTCGAAATGCTCAGATCCAAAAAAACCAAAAGATAAGGTTCCTACCTTATTTCAAGCTTAATTTTCTCCGAGTGCGGGTTGGCGAACGTTAGGCAGCGACCTTCCTTTACCTGCTCTATTCCTGGTCTCCAGTTTCCCAGCAGCACTCAACATGTCCTGAAACTTTGGACATTCAATATGCCGCGGAGCAGGGCAGGATGCTGCACGGCGAAGCTCGTCGCGTATGGCGCTAAGGCGTTCGATGGTGCGGTCCAGTTCGTCGGCCTTTTGTGCCAGGCGCTGGTGATCAATGGCGGGCTGGCCCTCGGCGTCCAGCATGGTGGCGATGTCGTCCAGGGAAAACGCCGCTGATTGCCCGAGGGCGATCAATGACAACTGCTGGAGTACATCCGCGCCGAACACGCGGCTCAAGCCACGGCGACCGATCGAGCGGATCAGGCCTTTTTCTTCGTAGTAGCGCAGGGTTGAAGCCGGCAGGCCGGAACGACGTGCCACTTCACCGATTTCCATCTCTTTCATGCTTGACCTCAAGTCGACTTGAACTTGCAGACTGCCCGGATCAAATCGCTAAAACAGGCCGAAGGCAAGGGGAGATGACATGGGAGTAGGGGAGGCGCTACTGCGCATTCTGTTGGTTGGCATGGGGGCGACGTTGATCATGGACTTGTCGGCGTTTATCCAGGCGCGGTTATTGGGCTTGGCGTCGCTGGACTACGGGCTCGTCGGGCGGTGGTTGGGGCACATGGTGCGAGGCCGCTTTTGGCACGCCTCGATTGTGACGGCGCCCCGAGTCAGGCATGAACGCCTGTTGGGTTGGGTGTTTCACTACCTCACCGGGTGTTTCTTCGCCACGCTGCTGGTTGGTGTCCAAGGACTCGCTTGGCTCCACAACCCCACGCTGCTGCCCGCATTGGTGGCGGGCCTGGTCAGTGTGATTGCGCCGTTTTTCATCCTGCAGCCCGCATTCGGCCTGGGCATCGCCGCTTCGCGAACCGCGGCGCCGAATGTGGCGAGGCGCAGGAGTGTGATCGCGCACCTGACGTTCGGTGTTGGGCTCTTTGTGGCGGGGTGGTTGTTGCTGCAGGGGTTTCCTGCGGGGTACTAGTGCGGGGTGAGCGAGTAGTTCGTGGATCAGCGATTGATTGCGTCTGCTCAAGGAATTCTAGCCGTCGCCCCGGGTGATCGGGCATGATCAGGCGATTCGAACCAGATTGCACTGACCTATGCCCGTAGACCTGCAAGCGCTCTATCCCAAACTGATCCATCTGATGCTGGACACGGTGTTTGTCGTCGACCGGGATAACCAGATTGCGTTTGTCAGCGATGCCTGCGAGACGCTGCTGGGTTACCGCGCCGATGAGCTGATCGGCACCCCGATCACCGACTATATGCACCCTGACGACCTGGCGGCCACCCGGGCTTCGATTGTCCGGGTCATGAATGGCCGGCCCCATGTCGATTTCCGCAACCGCTATCTGCGCAAGGATGGCGCTATCGTCCACATCCTGTGGGCGGCGTTCTGGTCCGAGGAGGTGGGCGCGCGGATCGGCGTCGCTCGAGACGTGACGGCCCTGTGGCAGGCCGAGGAGGAGTTACGGTTCCTCGCCCATCATGATCCGCTGACCCAACTGACTAATCGTTCGCTGTTCAATGATCGGCTGGACTCAGCGCTGCACGCCGCCCACCGGCACCAGAGCACGCTGGCGTTGCTGTTTCTGGACATCAACGACTTCAAGCAGATCAACGATATCCATGGCCACGCCGCCGGCGATCGGGTGCTCTGTGCGATCGCTCGCCGACTGCAAGCGTGCGTCCGCGAGACCGACACGGTGGCGCGGATGGGCGGTGATGAGTTCACGGTGCTGTTGACCGATATCCAGTCGCCGGACGCGGTGGCGCACAAGGTGGAGCAGATTCTCGCGGCCATGGCTGAGCCGCTGGGTGCCGAGTTTGGTGCGATCAGCACGCCGTCGTGCAGCATCGGCGTGGCCTGCTATCCCGCCGACGGCCAAGATGCCGATACGCTGCTCAGCCATGCGGATGGTGAGATGTACCGGGTCAAGAGGTACAGGTCTGCAACGGCGAGATCCTGACTACCGCTAGCCACCTCAAACCAGCAAATCGACGGTCTGCAACATACGTCGATACGGCGAGTGGGCGTGGCCCATCTCGAAGTGGATGGTTTCGATCAGGCATTCCAGGAACCGCTCCGCCGCTGGCCGCAGGGGTTGTCCGCTGCGGCTGATGGCACCGACCGATGCGCTGCCCACCGGCTCGCGCAAGGGCAGGGCGCACAGGCCTTCGCGTTGTGCGCAGAGCTCCACCAGCGGCCAGGGAAAGACGCTGAGCATATCGGTTTCGCGCAGCAGGCTGAGGATGATCGACAGCGAATGGGCGAAGTGCACATGGCCCTGGGTGGAGATCGTGCCGTCTTGCTGCGACGCCATGATCCAGTCGGCCGCCGCCAGGTCCTCCATGCGCCGGCTGTCCGCCAGCGGGTGTTCCCGGCGGGCCACCACCGCACAGTCGGCGGTGAACAGCGGCAGGTAGGTCAGGTCGGTGCTGGAGAAACGCGTGTCCAGGCGCCCGATGAACAGGTCGACACTGGCATCGCGCAGCAGCGGGCAGGCCACCGATGACAGCCCCTCATACAGTTCCAGTTGCACCTGCGGGAACAACTGGCGAAAGCGCACCACCGCCTTGGGCATCAGCGTCATCGCCAGCCAGGGGGTCACCGCCACCGACAAACGTCCCACCAGTTCGCCGTTGTTGTCGGCCAGCACCTGGCGTGCGTTGAGCATCTGCGCCACCAGCAGGCGGGCCTGGATCAACAGCTTCTTGCCCAGTTCGGTAAACACGATCCCCGAGGTGTTGCGGATCAGCAACTGGGTCGCGGTGTCGGCTTCAAGCTTCTGGATCGCCTTGGTCACCGCGGCCGGCGAGGTGTCCAGGCGCTTGGCGGCGCCACGGATGCTGCCCGCGTCGGCCACGGCCACCAGTGCATTGAGTTGATAGAACTTCATGGTGTCACCGCTGTTAACCCTGGGTTGCCCTGTTGACTTTCGATTGCCTGTCGGCGCCGGCTCCCTGCCTCTAAGCTCGGACCCATAGCGCCCAAGCCCTGCACCTGTGCCAGGGAGCAACAGGACCTGGCAGAAAACGCCTTGGCACTGTGCGCAATCCCGGCCTGACGTTCAACAAGGAAATTGCTGACCATGACCCAGTCCCTGCCGCTGTTGCAAGAAATCGAACAGGAGATGCGCGCGCTGCGCCATCAGATCCACGCCAACCCCGAACTCGGCTACCAGGAAGTCGAGACCAGCGCCCTGGTCGCCGAGCGCCTACGCCAGTGGGGATATCAGGTGACGCGCGGGCTGGCGGAGACCGGGGTGATCGGCACCCTGAAAAAAGGTACCAGCAAACGGGTGATCGGCATCCGCGCCGACATGGACGCGCTGCCGATCCTGGAGAAGACCGGCCTGCCGTATGCCAGCCGGATCCCGGGGAAGATGCACGCCTGTGGGCACGACGGGCACACAGTGATGCTGTTGGCGGCGGCCTATGCCCTGGCCCATGACCACCCGTTCGATGGCACCGTGCATTTGATTTTCCAGCCGGCCGAGGAGGGCTTGGCGGGTGCCCGGCGGATGATTCAGGAGGGGGTGCTGGAACAGTTCCCCTGTGACGCGGTGTTCGCGGCGCACAACATGCCCGGCTACCCGGTGGGCAAATTGGGTTTTCGCGCCGGACCGTTCATGGCCTCCGCCGACCAGGTCACGGTGACCATCCACGGCGTGGGTGGCCACGGCGCGATGCCCCATCTGACCGTGGACCCGGTGGTGGTCTGCGCGAGCATCATCATGGCCTTGCAGACCATCGTCTCGCGCAATGTCTCGCCCCAGGACATGAGCGTGATCACCGTCGGCTCGATCAACGCCGGCAAGGCCTCCAACGTGATCCCCGACAGCGCACAGATGCTGATTTCGGTGCGGGCGCTGAACAACACCGTCCGCGACCGCCTCGAAAGCCAGATCAAGCAACTGATCCACGCCCAGGCCCAGGCATTCGGCGCGACCGCCGATATCCACTACAGTGCCGACTACCCGCTGCTGGTCAATGATCCCCAGATGACCCGCTTCGCCAGCCAGGTAGCCACCGACTGGCTGGGTGAGGCCGAGGTCCTGAACGACATAGTGCCCTTCAACGGCAGCGAGGATTTCGCCTACTTCCTGCAGCAGGTCCCTGGCTGTTACCTGATCATCGGCAACGGCGACGGGGAAAAAAGCTGCATGGCCCACGACCCGCGCTACGACTTCAACGACGACATCCTGCTTCGGGGTGCCGGTTTCTGGGTCAAGCTGACCGAGGCCTTTTTACCGCTCAACCCTTGAGAATGACGACCTGCCCAACCGTGAAAACCAATAAAAGACGAGGTCTACATGCAACTCTTGAAACTTCGCTACCGCGCCCTGTTGCTCGGCGTACTGTTCGCGCCGCTGGCCCAGGCCCAACCGGTGATCAAATTTGGCGTCGACCCGAGTTACCCTCCGTTCGAACAAAAGCAGCCGGATGGCTCGCTGAGCGGTTTTGATATCGACCTGGGCAACGCCCTGTGTGCCGAATTGCAAGTCAAGTGCATCTGGGTCGAGCAGAATTTCGACGGCATGGTCCCGGCCTTGAAGGCACGCAAGTTCGACGCCATCCTGTCGGCCTTCAGCGCCACCGCCGCGCGCCGCCAGCAGGTGGACTTCAGCGACAAGATCTACACCGCACCGTCGTCGCTGGTGGCCAGGAAAGACAGCGGGCTGCTGCCCACCGCCGCCTCCCTCAAGGGCAAGTCCGTGGGGGTGGTGCAAGGCACCCTGCATGAAGCCTTCGCCCGCGCGCAGTGGGGCAACCAGGGCGTCAACATCCATACCTACCAGACCCAGGACCAGGTGTTTTCCGACCTGATCAACGGGCGCCTGGATGCCACCTTCCAGGCTTCGGTGCAGGCCGATGCCGGGCTGCTGCAAAAACCCCAAGGCCAGGACTTTGCCTTTGCCGGCGAGCCGATCACCGACAAAAGCATCATTGGCGACGGCGTGGCCATCGGCATCCGCAAGAACGAACCCGAGCTCAAGCAGCAACTGAACACCGCCCTGGCCAGCATCCGCCAGTCCGGCGAATACGAGCAGATCGCCAAGAAGTACTTCAACTTCGACATTTACGGTGAGTGAGGCCAACGTCATGAACGAAATGACCCGATTTGCCGATGCCGGCTTTACCTGCCCCATCAGCGCAGAGGCGGTGCAGGCCTACCAGAGCCAGGGCGCCGTGTGCATCCGCAACGCTTTTACCCCAGAACAAATCAGCCAGTTGACCGCGGGCATCGAGGCCAACCTGGCCGCTCCCAGCCCACGGGCCAAGGTCGCCAGCAGTGCCAGCGACCCGGGCTGGTTCTTCGAGGACTTCTGCAACTGGCAGGAAAACCGCGACTACCGCGACTTCATCTTCAACTCGGCGCTGGGGCCGATCGCCGGAGCCTTGCTCGGCAGCCAGCAGGTGCGCTTGCACCATGACCACTTGCTGGTCAAGGAGCCCAACACCCGCCAACGTACCCCCTGGCACCAGGACCAGCCGTACTACAACATCAGCGGTTCGGACACCGTGAGCTTCTGGATTCCGGTCGACCCGGTGCCCAGGGCCGCGACCCTGGAATTCATCGGCGGCTCGCACAAGGGCCCGTGGCTGATGCCGCGCTCGTTCATGGACAGCCAGGCCAAATGGTTTGCCGAGGGCACCCTGGGCGAATTGCCCGACATCGAGAATCACCGCGAGGATTTCCCGATCCTCGGCTGGGAGCTGGCGCCTGGGGACATGGTGTGCTTCAACATGCTGACCCTGCATGCGTCCTCAGGGGTGGGCGGAAAAAATCGGCGGCGGGCGTTTTCGGTGCGGGTGATCGGTGATGACGTGCGCCATGCCCCGCGACCCTGGGCGACGTCCCCGGATTTTCCGGGGCTGCGCGAGGCACTGGCCGCCGATGTGCCGATGGAGCACGAACTGTTTCCGCCCCTTTGGCAGCGCCAGCTGCAGCGATAAGGCAATTTGCTGGCCCCTGAGCATTCGATGTGTCGTCAAAATCGCCGGAATTTCAGGTGGTTAAACGGAATATTTAATGCGAAATCTACTCAGCGCGCTGATCCCGGTTGCCCTGGTCAGCGTCGTGGCGTCTGCACAGGCCAAGGAGTTGCCGGCCAACGACCGGTATGTCTGCAGTTGGGGCGCCGGTACTGCGGCCAGGGCCCAGGAGCTCAAGCTGTCGGGGGTTTCCCTGTATGCCGCACGGCAGAAGATCCAGACCTACAAGTTCAACAAGTCGTGGATGCGCATGATGGCCCTGGGTATTACCGAGCAGACCTACGACAGCCCGTCGCGCTTCAAGCCGGCGGCGGTGCGCGAGAGCTTCTACAAGGATTGCCTGCGCTATAAGGTGGCGCGCAAGTAGCGCCAGGGGCGGGCAGCGTCATGGCGCTGTCCGCCCATCATCCTTAAGTGTCCGAAGTGGTCTCGCGGCCGTGGGCGGCAGCGGCCAGTTGTCCGGTGTCGACCCGCACGAACACCGAATCGCCGACGGCGGTGAGCACCTCGCCGGCATACACCTCGCAGATCACCCGGCTCTTGCGCCCGACTTCACCTTCGACCCGCGCGCGCAAGGTCAGCGGCACGCCCATGGGGGTGGGCTTGATGAACTTGATGCCCAGGTTGCCGGTGACGCAGTTGATGCGCGGCAGGCTGCCGGGTTCGCGCTGTTCGGCGCGGTAGTGGTAGGCCATCACTGCCCAGTTGGAATGGCAGTCCACCAGCATGGCAATCAGCCCGCCATAGACCAGGTCCGGCCAGCCGCAATACTTGGCATCGGGCAGGTGCTCGGCCACCACGTGCACACCATCCTCATGCCAGCGGCTCTTGATGTGCAAGCCATGGGGGTTGCGGCTGCCGCAGCCATAACAAACGCCCTCGGGGGCGGCGGTGTCTTGCAGGGAGGTGTCGAGCACGGGCATTCCTGGGTCCATCCTGAAGAGAAAAACCAAGCCTAGCGGATTTCCTCCTGAAGCAGAACCGGGGGCGAACTCAAGCCGCGGTAATCGCTGAATGTGCAAAAAGGACATGGTGAAGTGACAAGGTATTAATTAGAATCACTCTCATTTGACATATCCTTCGCGCAGGGCCTCTTGACATGATTGACGCAGCGACGCCTCCGGAGCATGCCCTCCACGCCTTGTACCGTGACCATCGCAGCTGGCTCGAGTGCTGGTTGCGGCGGCGCATGGGCAATGCCTGGGATGCCGCGGACCTGAGTCAGGATACCTTCCTGCGGGTACTGTCCAGCTCGCAGCAGATTGCCGAGATGCGCGAGCCCCGTGCCTACCTGCTGACGGTGGGTAAGCGCCTGCTGAGCAACTTCTACACCCGGCGCCACCTGGAGCAGGCCTACCTGGATGCCCTGGCCCGATTGCCGGAGGACAGCGTGCCTTCGCCGGAGCAACGCTGGCTGCTACTGGAAACCCTGCAGGCCCTCGACGAATTGCTCGATGGCCTGCCGGTGCTGGTGCGCCGGGCATTTCTCTGGAGTCAGCTCGACGGCCTCGGCTATCGCGAGATCGCCGAACGCCTGCAAGTCAGTGAACGTACGGTCAAGCGCTACATGGCCCATGCCTACGAACATTGCCTGCTGGTGGAACTGTGAGTCGTGCCGCGCCTTCCAGCGAAGCCCGCGAAGTGGCGCGCGCGGCGGCCCAGTGGCTGGCGCTGATGGAATCGGGCAGTGCCAGTGAAGACGATCATCAGCGCCTGCAGCAGTGGCGCAACAGCCATGGCAGCCACGAGAGCGCCTGGCAGCGAGCGCAGGCGTTGCGCCAACGCTTTTGCGACTTGCCGTCGGCGCTGGCGCTGGCCACCCTGGACCGCCCGGATGCGGGTCGACGGGCCGTGCTCAAGCGTGCCCTGGGGGTGGCGGTGCTGGTTCCCAGCGCCTGGTTGCTGAGCCGGCAGTTGCCGCTGGACGTGTGGCGCGCCGACCTGCACACCGGCACCGGGGAACAGCGGCGGCTGCCCCTGGCGGATGGCAGCTCGCTGCAGTTGAACAGCGCCAGCGCGGTCAACCTCGACCTGGGGACCCGCCACTTGAGCCTGGTACGCGGCGAGGTGGCGCTCAAGGTTCCTGGCCCGGCGCCCCTGACCTTGCAAGCGCCCTATGGGCAGATCAACGTCAGCCGCAGCGAAGTGTGCGTGCGCCTCAATGACGGCCATTGCCAGGTCTCGGTGGTCAGCGGTGCGGTGCAGTTGCAGCCCTTGCATGGGCCGCTGCTGGTGCTCAATGCCGGGCAGCGGGTCGACCTGCAAGCTTCGGGCGCTGGCCCGGTGAGCGCCTTCGACCCCTCCGTGGCGGATTGGCGCAGCGGGGTGCTGACGGCGCAGGACCAGCCATTGGGGGATTTTCTGCGGGAACTGAGCCGCTACCGTCCCGGGCTGCTGCGCTGGGAGCCGGCCCTGGAAAAGCTGCGGGTGACCGGCAGCTTCCGCCTCGACAACACCGACCGGGTACTGGCCTTGCTGGCAGCCAGCCTGGCGCTGGAAGTGCATACGCGCACCCGCTATTGGGTGACCCTGGTTCCCCGTGACCAGTTGGGCTGAACCACTGTAGGAGCGAGTGCCCGCTTGCGGCTTGCTCGCGAAAACCTCAAGGGCGACACGGACATCCAGGCAGTGTGCGTCATCGTTGATGACCATCGCGAGCAGGCTCGCTCCCACAGGTTTGGCGGCTGCCTGCCGGATCTGTGGGTTTGCGCAACCACTGTAGGAGCGAGCTTGCTCGCGAAAACCTCAAGGGCGACACGTGCATCCAGGCAGTGTGCGTCATCGTTGACGACCATCGCGAGCAGGCTCGCTCCCACAGGTTTGGCGGCTGCCTGCCGGATCTGTGGGTTCGCGCAACCACTGTAGGAGCGAGTGCCCGCTTGCGGCTTGCTCGCGAAAACCTCAAGGGCGACACGGACATCCAGGCAGTGTGCGTCATCGTTGACGACCATCGCGAGCAAGCTCGCTCCCACAGGTTTGGCGGCTGGCTGCGGGATCTGTGGGCCCCCGTGGTGGGTGTGCGCAGTGGCAGGGCGATTTATTTATTTTTTCCAGAATTTCCTGCAAGCCTGTCCCTTTTCTGCGTCTCGCCGGTCATTCCTGGCAAGTGAACAAAAACCAGAGACTCTTCCAATGCCCGCAGTGCCAAGCCGTATGCGTCCTTTGTTGCACCTGAGCCTCATGCTGAGCCTGAACGCCAGTCCGTTATTGATCGCCAGCAGTTGGGCCGAAGACGCCGCCCGGCGCAGCTATCAGGTGCCGGCCGGAAGCCTGGGTGCCACCTTGACCCGGTTTGCCGGGCAGGCCGGGGTCAACCTTGCGGTGGATCCGGCGTTGGTCGGCGGGCGCACCAGCCAGGGGTTGTCCGGCGAATTCGCGGTGCAAGAGGGCTTTGCCCGATTGCTCCAGGGTTCCGGTCTGCAATTGCAGGCAGTGGGTGAGCAGGCTTATATCCTGGTGCCGGCGCCGGACGCCGGCAGCCTGCAATTGCCGGCCACCGCGATTGTGGGCGCCACGGCGGAGCAGGGCGTGGTGCCCTATGCCGGTGGCCAGGTCAATCGTGCCGGCTCCCAGGGCATGCTCGGTGACCAGGACTTCATGGACAGCCCGTTCAGCGTCACCTCCTACACCCAGCAGGCGATCAAGAACCAGCAAGCCCGGACCCTCGGCGACGTGGTGGCCGCCGACCCGTCGGTGCGCACCACCAACCCGGCCAGCGGGCGTTTCGAGCAGTTCACCATCCGTGGGTTCAGCCTGTTCAACAGTGACGTGGCTTACGGTGGCCTGTACGGCATCCTCCCGACCTACGCCATCGACATGGAAATCGCCGAGCGCGTCGACATCCTCAAGGGCCCGAGCGCGGTGCTCTCTGGCATTGCCCCGCGTGGCAGTATCGGCGGCGGCATCAACATCGTGCCCAAGCGCGCCACGGATGCACCGGTTACCGAGATCACGGCTAACTATGCCTCTGCCGGACAGTTCGGCGGTGCCCTGGACATTGGCCGGCGCTTTGGCGAGGACCAGCGTTTTGGTGTGCGCTTCAACGGTGTACAGCAGTCCGGCGACACCGAGTGGGACCACCAGGCCATCGAGCGGGAAACCGGGGTGCTGGGCCTCGACCTGCGCGAAGAGCGGGTCCGCCTGTCGTTGGACATCGGACACCAGCAGCGGCGCGCCGACGCCCCTCAGGAGCGGGTCGAACTGGCACCCGGGGCCAAGGTGCCGAAGGCCGAAGACATCGACCGCAACTTCGCCCAACCCTGGACCTATGCGCAATCGAAGGACTCCTTCGGTGCGCTGCGTGGCGAGTTTGATGTCAGCGACTCACTGATGCTCTACGCCGCTTATGGCGCGCGCAAAGGCAACTACGATTTCCTGCGCCATGGCGTGCAGAACACCCAGGACAACGGCAACTTCACCCTGGTACCGCGCACCTTCCGCCGCGATGAAGACGTGCAGACCGCCACCCTCGGTGCCCGCCAATGGTTCAGCACCGGCACGGTCAACCACACCCTGAACCTGAGCCTGAACCGCTTCGACATGGACTTCGACAACGCCGGTGAGCGCTACCTGCGCAGCATCGGCAATATCTACCAGCCGGTGGAGGTGGCCTATCCGGGCCAGCCCAATCGCATCGATACCAGCACCCACACCGAAGACCGCTTCACCAGTGTGGCCCTGGCCGACACCCTGGGACTGTTCGAGGACCGCCTGCTGCTGACCCTTGGCGCGCGCCTGCAACGGGTCAAGGTCACCTCCTGGAGCAATGGCGTGCGCGATGAGCCGGTGAATGACGAGACCGACACTTCACCGGCCCTGGGCGTGGTGTTCAAGGCCAGCGATCGGCTGTCGGTGTTTGCCAACTACGTTGAAGGCCTGACCCAGGGCGAAACTGCGCCGAGCACGGCGAACAATGCCGATACGGTCTTCGCGCCGTACCGCAGCAAGCAGGGCGAGGTCGGCATCAAGTACGACCATGGCACCTTCGGCCTGACCAGCAGCCTGTTCCGCATCGAGCAGCCGGCCTACCAGTACGATGACCAGAACAACTTCAAGCCCAACGGCCAGTTGGTCAACCAGGGGCTGGAGTTCAACGTTTTCGGTGAACCGCTGCACGGTGTGCGCCTGCTGGGTGGGGTAATGCTGCTCGACAGCAAGCAGAGCGATACCACCGATGGCCAGTACGACGGTAATCGTGGCACCGGCGCACCGCAGGTCAACGCCAACCTCGGTGCGGAATGGGACATTCCTGCGGTACAGGGTCTGACCCTCACCGCACGGGCCATCCACACCAGTTCCCAGTACCTGGACCCGGCCAACGACCAAGAGATCGATGCCTGGCAACGCTACGACCTGGGCGGCCGTTATGCCTTCAAGGTTGGCGACAGCCCAGTGACGCTGCGCGCCGCCGTGGAAAACGTCCTCGACAAGACCTACTGGGCCTCGGCCGCCACCTCGTCCGACAGTGCGGCGGGCCTGACCCTGTCGACCCCGCGCACCTGGCTGCTGTCGGCCACGGTGGGGTTCTGAGGCCGGCGTCTATTGGATCAACCGTGCCCCTGGATCCCGGCCGTGCCGGGCGTTGGCGCGGACTTCACTGGCGGTGCAGGCGAAATGCTGGCGGAAGCTGCGGGTGAACTGCGCCTGGTCGTTGAAGCCCCAGCGCATCGCCAGGGCGCCGATCGACAAGTAGCAGTTGGGATCGAGCAGGCCACGGTGCACGGCCTCGAGCCGGCGCCGGCGAATCCACTCGCCCAGGCTGTAGGGGGTGCTGCTGAAGAGTTTGTGCAGGTAGCGCACCGACACCCCGCAGGCCTCGGCGATCAGCTGCGGGTTGAGGTCGGGGTTGCCCAGCTGTTGTTCAACGTAGCGTTCGATGCGTTGCAGGTGCAGGGCGGCGAGGTTCGAGCTCTCGCTGCTGAGCACGCGCTCATCGTCGCGCAGGGCCATCAGCAGGGTCGAGAGGGCCTGTTCCAGCAACATGTGGCGCGCGCTGGGAGCGCACTCGTCAAAGCGCGCGGCGCACATGGCCAACTGATCGACGAAGATCCGCCCCAGGGCTCGCCGGGCGTCGAAACAAAAGCGTGTATAGCGTTCGGCGCCGCGCAGCTGGCCGTGCAGCGCTTGTTCCGGCAGCTTGAACACCCACAGGTCGTTGTCGCTGGCGTAGTGAAAGCGATAGGGCGCGTCACCGCGCTCGAAAATGAACCCGCCGGGCTGGCAATGCAGGGCGCGGCCGTCCTGCTCGAAATGCACTTCACTGCGCCGGGGCACGGTCACCAGGTAGCAGGCTTGCTGGTCTTCGCTGACCTGGGCCTTGCTGCGCGAATAGCCGAGCTGACTGGAGCGCAGGCGCGACAGGGTCAGGGGGGTGCTGGCGGTTTCCCAGATCTGCAGGTTGCCGCTGAAACGGTCGCTGGCGGCAAATTCCAGCGACAACGGGAAGTAGGCACTGCCGATCGCTTGCGCCCAGCGGGGCTGGCGTTCGCTGTCGGACCAGTGGCGGGTGGAGACGGTGTGTGCCATGGCTGCCCTCGTGTTGTTGTTTTTCTGAGGGCGGCGCCGCCGGTCAAGGACTGGCGGCGCCGCTGGGAGGCCATCATTTGCCAATGTCTACAGGGGGTCAACCGCCACGCGTCAGCCGGTAGGTGGCAGACGGCGCGAGCGTCGCGCGCCAGCCTGGCGGTACCACGATGTTGGTGGTCGCTTCCTCGATCACGCAGGGACCCTCGACCGTCTGCCCGGACTGCAGGTGCTCGCCGTTGTACACCGGGGTCTGCTGCCAGGCCGCCTGGGCATCGAACAGCATCGAGCGGTGGCTGCTGGCCTGGGCCGGGGCGTCGCTGGTGGCTGGCGGCAACTCGGGCATGGGTGGGCGTTGTAGGCGCGCGATCACCGAGCACTCAAGGTTGACCAGTTCGATCGGGCTCTGCGGTTCGCTGTAGGAGAACAGTGCCTTGTGCCGGGTGTGGAAGGCCTCGCGCAAGGTCGCCAGGGCGCTTGGTTCGAGTTGGTCGCAGGACAGTTCGACGCTGCATTCGTGGATCTGGCCCAGGTAGCGGATTTCCAGGTGGTACTGGCACTCGACGTTGTTGCCGGCGCCGAAGCCGTCTTCACGCAGGTTATCCATGCCCCGCTCGCGCAGCGCGCACAGCGTCCGGTTGAGCAGGGGCAGGTCGACCCGGTCGTCGTCCAGGCGCATGGGTAGGGTGGTCAACTGGTCGTAGCGGATGTCCGAGAGAATCTGCCCGTAGGCACACAGCCCCGAGGCAACTTTGGGGATCAGCACCACGTTGCTGCCGATCTCCTCGGCCAGGCGCATGACGTGCATGCCCGCTGCGCCTCCGGCGCCGATCAGGGCGAAATCCCGGGGGTCGTAGCCGCGTTCCACCGAGACCCGGCGGATGCCGCTGACCATGTTCAGGTTGACCAGGGTGATGATGCCAGTGGCCGCCCGCTCCACGCTGATGCCCAAGGGCTCGGCGATCTTGCTGCGGATCGCCTCGATCGCCGCCTGGCGGTTCAAGCGAATGCTGCCGCCAAGCAATGCGCCATCGGCCAGGTAACCGAGGGCCAGGTTGGCGTCGGTGACCGTTGGCTCGACGCCGCCCTTGCCGTAGCACACCGGCCCAGGATTGGCCCCGGCGCTGCGTGGGCCGACCTGGAGCATGCCGAAGTCGTCGAGGAAGGCAATCGAGCCGCCACCGGCGCCGAGGGTTTCGACCTGGATCATCGGCACGCCGATGCGGTAGCGCAGGAAGTCGGTGTCCTTGCTGAAGTTGGTACGCCCGGCCTTGCTCAGGGTGATGTCGAACGAGGTGCCACCCATGTCGACGGTGATCACGTTGTCGATGCCGAACGGTTGGGCCACGCACAGGCCGGCCTGGGGCGCGGAGGCAGGGCCGGAGTTGATGGCGTTGACCGCGCGCTCGCGCATCACGAGGCCGGGGGCCAGGCCACCGTTGGACTGGAAGTAGCGAGTCGGCTGGCGTGCTCCCAGTTCCTCGAACAGCGCGTCGATGCGCTCGATGTAGCGGCCCATCACCGGGCTCAGGTAGGCGTTGACCACGGTGGTGGAGGTGCGGGTGTATTCGCGGATCTGCGGGAACACTTCATTGCCGGTGCAGACGAACACGTCCGGCAGCGCCGCGCGTACCAGTTCGGCGGCGCGTTGTTCGTGGCTGGGATTGCGCACCGACCAGACGAAGGAGATTGCCACCGCCTTGACCTGTTCTTGGCGAAAGTACTCGATGGCCGCGTGGATCGCCTGCTCATCCAGCGGCGTATGCTCGCGGCCATCGCTGATGATCCGGCCGCTGATCGGCCGGCGCAGGTGGCGCGGCACCAGCATGTAGGCGGGCGGGTAGCTGGCGTCGTAGCGGTGCCCGTCCTCCTTGTGGCCGAGGCGGATTTCCAGGCTGTCCTCATGCCCTTCGGTGCACAGCAGGCCGACCTTGACCCCGGTCTTTTCGATCAGGGCGTTGAGGGCCACGGTGGTGCCGTTGATGCACAGGTCACAGTCGGCAATGATCTGGGCCGGGGTGCGGCCGATGGCATCGGCGATCTGCGCCAGGCCGTTACGGATTGCCAGCGTGCCGTCCTGGGGTGTGGAGGGCGCTTTGAACAACTGCACGTTGCCCTGGCGATCGGCGAGGATGAAGTCGGTGAAGGTGCCGCCGGCGTCGATGCCCAGGCGATATTGTGGTTGGCTCATGGTGTCGGATTCCAGATGGCTCAAGGGGCTGGCGTGATCAGTGCGCGGTGCGCAGGGCATGGGTCGCGGCGTCGTCGACCTGGCCGTTGCCGTCGATGGCCACGCCGTACTCGCGACGCGCGCCTTCAAGCGACACCAGGCCGTTGCGCACGTCCTCCAGCACACTGCTCACAGGTCGGCGCAACGGGTTGCCGTAGCCGCCACCGCCGGGGTTGATGTTGATCACCCGTTCGCCGGGCTGGGCCGTCAGTTGTGCGTTGTAGGTGAAGTGGTCTTCTGCGTCATCGACCTTGCGGTGGATCAGCCGCCCCAGTTTCGGTTCCAGCAGGACGTTGCTGGCACCCGCCGCACCCGCCGTGGGCAGTTGCCGGCCTTCACCGAAGCCGACCACCGTCATCGCGTGGTCCAGCGGTTCGATTTCGATACGGGTGCCTGAGCCACCACGAAATTCACCGGCGCCACCGCTGTCGGTCATCATGCTGTAGCGGTGGATCAGGATCGGGTAGGAGTACTCGAGCAACTCGATGTCACCGGACATCAGCGCGCCGAAGCAGCACAGCGGCCCGCACGCCGGCCAGCCGTCCATGGCCTGGTTGGCACCCGCGCCGGAGATGATCGAGGCGAGGACCATGGTCACGTATTCGGCGTTGCCGTTGCGGGGGTCGTGGCCAGCAATGTTGATCCCGCTGGCGTGGCCCCAGGACGCTGTGACTCGCTCTGGCGCGGCTTGCTCCAGGGCCTGGCGTACCGCATCGGCGAGGGTTTCCATCGGCGTGGTGGTGCTGTTGACGTGGGGCGCCGGTTCGGAGGCGTTGCACAGGGTGCCGGGTGGCCCGAGGTCGACCGACACGCAGCGGTACAGGCCTTCGTTGTAGGGCGGCGGTACCTGGGCAAACATCATCAGCCCCAGGTACACCCCCGACACCGAGTTGCCGGCATAGGAGTTGATGAAGTACGGCACCTGCGGCGGGCTTTCGATCAGCACGTGGGCCTCGTCGCCGCGAATCTCCACCCGCGCGGTGATCGCCAGTTCGCCCAGGCCGTGGCCGGAGTCTTCCAGTACCGCGGTGCCGCTGTAGAAACCGTCGGGGACTTCACGCAGCAGCGCGCGCATGTGCCGGTCGGCCATGTCCTTGAGCTCGGCGATACAGGCCCGCACCTGCTCCACGCCATAGCGCTCGAGCAGTTGCAGCAGGTGCCGCTCGCCGACGGTGCAGGCGCCGTATTGGGCGTTGAGGTCACCTTCCTGATAGGCCCGGGCGCGCATGTTGGTCAGCAGCAGGTTGATCACGTCCTCGCGGCGCTTGCCCTGGGACCAGAGCTTGACCGGCGGAATGCGCAGGCCTTCGGCGTAGATCTCCTTGGCGTCGGGGTTGTAGCCGGCGGGTACGGGGCCGCCGATGTCGGTCAGGTGGCCTTTGCACACGGCCCAGAACACCAGTTCGCCTTGGTAGAACACCGGTTTGTACATGCAGCAGTCGAGGATGTGGCTGCCTTTGTAGGCCGGGTCGTTGTGGTAAATCACATCGCCTTCGAGGATGTCGTCGCCGAAGAAGCCGGCGACGCATTTCATGGCCGGGATGAGGGAGCCGAGGTGGATGGGGATGTCCTGGCCTTGCAGGATCATTTCCGGAAGGTGATCGAACAGGGCATTGGAATAGTCGTGAGCGAGGTTGAACACGCTCGAGCGACCGGTTTTTTCCAGGGTCAGGGTCATTTCCCGCTGCGCAGTCTCGAGCGCGCCGCGCACCACCGCCAGGGTGATCGGATCTACTGTACTCATGGGTCACCAGGGGTCTTGTTGTTATTGAGGTTGGAGCGCATATCGCGTCGTTCGCCCACGCCACCAAGCTACGCCGACGCGCGGGTGGCTGGCTTGTCAGCCAGTGCACTGGGATTTGACGGGGAGGGTACTGGCAACAACGGTGGCGCCTGACACTCCGCCATCGCGAGCAGGCTTTGTGGGTGTATGCGCAATCTGCGAGCAGCCGAAATCACTGTAGGAGCGAGCTTGCTCGCGATCAGGCCGGTACAGCCAACCTATATGGCGCCTGACACACCGCCATCGCGGGCAAGCCCGCTCCCACAGGTTTTGTGGGTGTATGCGGGATCTGCGTGCAGCCGAAATCACTGTAGGAGCGGGCTTGCCCGCGATCAGGCCGGTACAGCCAACCTATATGGCGCCTGACACACCGCCATCGCGGGCAAGCCCGCTCCCACAGGTTTTGTGGGTGAATGCGCAATCTGCGTGCAGCCGAAATCACTGTAGGACCGGGCTTGCCCGCGATCAGGCCGGTACAGCCAACCTATATGGCGCCTGACACACCGCCATCGCGGGCAAGCCCGCTCCCACAGGTTTTGTGGGTGTATGCGGGATCTGCGTGCAGCCGAAATCACTGTAGGAGCGGGCTTGCCCGCGATCAGGCCAGCACAGGCGACATCTATGGCGCCTGACACACCGCCATCGCGGGCAAGCCCGCTCCCACAGGTTTTGTGGGTGTATGCGCAATCTGCGAGCAGCCGAAATCACTGTAGGAGCGGGCTTGCCCGCGATCAGGCCAGCACAGGCGACATCTATGGCGCCTGACACACCGCCATCGCGGGCAAGCCCGCTCCCACAGGTTTTGTGGGTGTATGCGGGATCTGCGTGCAGCCGAAATCACTGTAGGAGCGGGCTTGCCCGCGATCAGGCCGGTACGGCCAACCTATATGGCGCCTGACACACCGCCATCGCGGGCAAGCCCGCTCCCACAGGTTTTGTGGGTGTATGCGCAATCTGCGAGCAGCCGAAATCACTGTAGGAGCGAGCTTGCTCGCGATCAGGCCGGTACAGCCAACCTATATGGCGCCTGACACACCGCCATCGCGGGCAAGCCCGCTCCCACAGGTTTTGTGGGTGTATGCGGGATCTGCGTGCAGCCGAAATCACTGTAGGAGCGGGCTTGCCCGCGATCAGGCCGGTACGGCCAACCTATATGGCGCCTGACACACCGCCATCGCGGGCAAGCCCGCTCCCACAGGTTTTGTGGGTGTATGCGCAATCTGCGGGCAGTTGAAATCACTGTAGGAGCGAGCTTGCTCGCGATCAGGCCGGTACAGCCAACCTATATGGCGCCTGACACTCCGCCATCGCGGGCAAGCCCGCTCCCACAGGTTTGGTGGGTGTATGCGCAATCTGCGTGCAGCCGAAATCACCGTAGGAGCGAGCCTGCTCGCGATGCTCGTCAACGATGACGCAGCGCGTCAAACGAACGGCTGGCCGCTGAATCCCCGTGGCAGGCGTTGGCGGCCGGGCAGGTCGCTCAGGCGTTGCAGCCAGGCGGCGCGCCAGTCGAGGGCGGCATGGGCCACCTTGGCCTTGCGGGCGGCGCGGCGGGCGGCGTTGCGCGCTTCTCTGCGGGCGTCCTTGAATGCATCGGTGTTGCGGCAGCTGCGGCATTTGACCCGGGCGAACTCGGTGGTGGAAACCAGGTTCTTGCCGTGATGACCGCAGGCAAGGTGCCCGGCGGTCTTGTAGTGAGTCACCATGGGTGGCCCTCCTTCGTGTGACATATCCCCATACAGTTAGTGACAGCGCGCAGCTACCCGGGTTCTGTTCCCTATGGGCCCGCAACCAATTTCTCGGTGGGTGAGTGGTTGGGTGTTTTTCTTCAATACAGGCGTTGGCCGGGCTTTTACCTTGCACCCAGGGATGTTCCCCAGTTGCTGGAGAAAAGTGCAATGAGTCTGATTATGTCCATGGCCGCGTTTGCGCTGGCTGCGTCTATCACGCCGGGGCCGGTGAATATCGTGGCCTTGAGTTCGGGTGCGCAGTATGGCTTTCGTGCCAGTCAGCGGCATGTGCTGGGTGCCACTTTGGGCTTTGTGCTGTTGCTGGTGTTGATGGGGTTGGGGCTGCATGAGCTGCTCAAACTCTGGCCGGGGTTAACCCGGGTGGTGCAACTGGCCGGGGTGGCATTCCTGTTGTTCATGGCCTGCAAGCTTGCCACCGATGACGGACGCCTGGGCACCGCCGATGCCGCACAGGCGCCAACCCTGTTCTACGGCGCCTTGATGCAATGGCTCAACCCCAAGGCGTGGCTGGCCTGTGTCGCGGGGATGGGGGCGTTTGTCGCGGACGGCGATACGCGACTGGTCTGGCAGTTTGCCGCGGTGTACCTGGTGGTGTGCTATCTGTCGGTGGCCTGTTGGGCCTATGCCGGGACGTTCCTGCGCCAGTACTTGAGCAACGCTGGAGGCCTGCGCCTGTTCAATCGGGTGATGGCGTTGCTGTTGGCGGTGAGTGCCGGCTACCTGCTGTTGCCCTGAGGGTCAGCCGCGATACTGCCCGGGTGTCGCGGCCAGGTGCTGTTTGAACGCCCGCTGGAAATGCGCCTGGTCGGCAAACCCGGCGTCCAGCGCCACGTCGGCGATCAGCCTACCCTGGCGCAATTGCTGGCGGGCGAACTGGATGCGGCGGTTGACCAGGTACGCATGGGGCGTCATGCCGTACTGCTGCTTGAACGCGCGGATCAGGTACGAGGCCGAAAGCTCGGCGGCCGCGCAGATGTCATCGAGCTTGAGCGCCTGGGTGCAGTGTTCGCGGATGTATTCGGCAGCCCGTTCGAGCTTGCTGTTGGGCTCATCGAGCATGACCTGGGCCGGGTTGAGACGGATCTGCACCTCGGTGAAAAACGCCACCGTGGCGCTGTGCTTCTGCAGGGTGGAGGCCTGGGCATCGAGCAACAGTTCATACAGCTGGGTAAGGCCATCGAACAGCGCGTGGTCGGCGGTATGGGCGCAGGCGAACCGACGAAAATCCAGCTCGGCAGCAAAGCCCAACTGATGCTGCAGGTCAGTCAGCCAGGGCGTGTCGACATACAACATGAGGTACGACCAGGGTTGATCGTCGATGGGATTGCAGGCGTGCACGTCGCCAGGATTCATCAGGACCACGGTGCCGGTCGCCACTTGCCAGGACCCCTGTTCATGCACGTAGGTGCTGCGTCCGGCAGTGATTGCGCCGATCGAAAAGTGTTCGTGGGAATGGCGGGCGTAGCAGACTTCGCGGCCATTCGCGATGGCGCGGGCCTCGATGAAGGGCAGGGCCGCATCACGCCAGAAGCGCGGGGCTTTGTCGGCATCTTTGGTGATGGCGTGCTTCATCGGTCAACGTCCTTTGACAGTCCGGTGGGCCAGTGTAATGGCTCGCAACGGCAAAGGCTCGTGGTTGTGGGGGGATGACGATTGTCGGTAGTCAGGCGGGGGAAACCGCACGCTGCCCGGGGAGCGGGCAGCGTGCGGGTGTCACAGGTTTAGAAGTCCCACTTGGTGGTGAGCATCAGGTTGCGTGGCTCGCCGTAGTAGGTGGTGTCGAAGTTACCCAGGCCTGACAGGTACTTCTTGTCGAAGACGTTGTTGGCATTGGCGGTGAAGCTCAGGTGCTCGTTGAACTGGTAGCGGGTCATCAGGTCGACCAGGGAGTAGCCGCCTTGCTTGATCCGGGTGTAGTCACCCACGCTTGAGCTGTAGATGTTGCCGTAGAACGAGCTCTGCCAACTGACGCCGCCGCCGACGGTGACCTTGTCCAGTGCGCCCGGCAGACGGTAGGAGGTGAACGTGCGGAACACGTGCTCCGGCTTGGAGGTGGTCAGCGGATAACCAAAGATCCGTTGCTCATCCTGGTCACGGGTGCGGGCATAGGTGTAGCCGGCCATCAGGTTCCAGCCTTCTTGCAACTCACCGGCCAGCTCCAGCTCGATGCCCTGGGTGGTCGCGCCGTCGATGGCCTTGTAGATGCCTTCGTTGGTGACCGGGTTGGTGCCGATCGACTCGGCGACGTTGTCCTGTTCGATGCGGAACAGGGCCAGGCTGGCGTTCAGCGTGCCGTCCAGGTAGGCGGCCTTGATCCCGGTTTCGTAGCTGTCGCCTTCGACCGGTGCCAGGGTCTTGCCGTCGATGTCCTTGTAGGTCTGCGGTTGGTAGATCGAGGTGTAGCTGGCGTAGAGCGAGTAAGTATCGTTGAGGTCATACACGACCCCGGCGTAGGGGGTGACGACCCCGTGTTCCTTGTAGCTGGCGTGGGTGTCGTCAAGGCCCGCGCTTTGGGTGTAGGAATAGTCTTCGTTGTACTTGAAGGTGCTTACGCGACTGCCGAGGATGAACGACAGGTTATCGGTAGGACGCAGACGGGTAGCCAGGTACATGCCGTTCTGGCTTTGGGTGCGCTCGTACTTGCCGTTTTTCGGGAACTCCTGGTACGGCAGGTCGCCGTCCCAGTCATAAATGCTGCCCGGCACCTGGCTGAAGGCACTGGTGTCGAAGGTCGAGCCGGTCTGGCGCGAGTGCGAGGTCATCACGCCGGCCACCAGGTCGTGTTCACGCCCGCCCAGGGTAAACGGCCCCGAGACGTTGGCGTCGGCGGTGTTCTGCACGCGGTGACCTTCCCAACGACCCCAGTACAGGAACATGCCTTCACCGGTGGCACGGTCCGGGCTGCCGCCGCTGGCCGAGGCCAGGCGGGTGTCGTGGTCGGTGGTTTTCTGGTCGAGGCTGACCTTGAACGTCCAGTCGTTGGCCAGGGCCTGTTCCAGGGAGGTGAAGTAGGTGATGTCGTCGAAGTCGCGACGGCTCCAGTCGGCACCCGGGTTGAAGTGCCGTGGGAAGTCGGTGCGGCCGCCGTCGGCGAAGTAGGTCGGGTTACCGGTCCACGAGGTGCCACGCGGGGTCACGCTGGACTTGTCGATGCCGAAGGTCAGCAGGGTGTCGGGGGTCAGGTCGGCTTCGAGGATGCCGTAGAACAGGTCCTTTTTCTGGCTGTAGTGGTCCAGGTAGGAGTTCTTGTCCTGATAGGCGCCGACAAAGCGCCCGCGCACGCTACCGCTGTCGTTCAGCGGGCCGGAGATATCACCCTCGGTGCGGTAGGCGTCCCAGGAGCCGGCCGTGCCGCTGACCGAGGCCTTGAATTCCTTGGTCGGCTTCTTGCGGACCAGGTTGACGGTGGCGGAGGGGTCGCCGGAGCCGGTCATCAGGCCGGTTGCGCCCTTGACCACTTCGATGCGGTCCAGGGTGGCGGCGTCGACGTTGGTCGCCGCTTCACCGTAGACGCCGTCGTAGGGACGGTTGATGCCATCGTACTGGTAGTTGGTGATGGCAAAGCCGCGGGAGGAAAACTCCATGCGGTCGCTGTCGTAGGCCTGTTGGCTGATGCCTGGGGTATTGCGCAACACATCGCCGACGCTCTGGGCGCCACGGTCGTCCATTTGCTGGCGGGTGATCACGGTCACCGATTGCGGGGTTTCGCGCAGCGACAGCGGCAGTCCGGTGGCGGTGGCGGTCGAGCCGGTGGTGTAGGAGTGCGTATCTTCGGTGGTCGCGCCCAGGCCCTGGCCGGAGATGGTGGTGGCGCCCAGTTCCAGGGTGCCGTCACCCTTGGGGGCTGCTTGCAGGATGTAGCCGCCATTGTCCAGGGCCTGGGCCTGCAGGCCACTGCCTTGCAGCAAGCGCTGCAGGGCTTCGGTTGCGCTGAAGTTACCTTTGAGGCCCGGGCTGCGCTTGCCGCTGGCCAGGTCGTTGTGCCCGGCGAGGAACACCCCACTTTGCTCGGCGTAGCTGTTCAGGGCCGCGACCAGCGAGCCACTGGCGATGCTGTATTGGCGCTTGCTGCTGGACTGTTCGCTGGCGGCGGTTTCAGCGGCATGGGCGACTGCCGGGGCAAGGCTCAGCAGAGCGGCCGGCAGGGCCAGCGCCAGGGGGCGCAAGGCAAATCGAAAACGGGCAGCGACGTGGTGCGGCATGGGGGTCCCTTTGGATCGAGTCGATCGGCAATTGAAGTACTTGTGCAGGGTTATCCGAACGAAAAACGCAAAAGGGAACCGCGAATCAAAATAATTCGTAATTGATTGATCTTTAGCTTCTGGCGTTGACGTTGACCCACCACGGCATGGGCTTTTCCACCGCGATTGGCAGCGCGGCGGCCAGCAGGCGCAGGGCCTGGTCGGTGTCCTTGAGCGGGAAGGAGCCCATCACCGGCATCTGCGCGACGGCCGGGTCGCAGGCCAGATGGCCGTGGCGGTAGCGGCTCAGTTCTTCGAGCAACTGGCCCAGGGGCAGGTTGTCCGCCAGCAGCACGCCACGGCGCCAGGCTTCGCGTGCGGGGGAGACCGGGTGTTGAGGCTCGAAGCGATCCTGGCTGAAGGCCATTTGTCGGCCAGCGGGCACCACCTGCACCTGGGCGTTGGCCAGGCGCACCTGGACCGCACCTTCGAACACGCTGAGCAAGGTCCGATCCTGGCCCTGGCCCTGGCGCACACTGAAGCGTGTACCCAGGGCGTGTAGCAGGCCTTGGTCGGTGTGCACACGCAACGGCCTGAGGGCGTCCTTGGCGGTGTCGATCAGGATTTCGCCGAGTCGCAGGTTGAGCAGCCGCTGGTGGCTGTCGAAGCGTACATCCAGCGCGCTCAAGGCGTTGAGCCAGACCTGGCTGCCATCGCTGAGCCGGGTTTCGCGTATTTCACCGGTGCCGGTGGAGAGGTCGGCGGTCCAGCGCTCCAGGGTGGCGGGCAGCGAGGTCTGGCGCCAGGCACCGAAGCCCAGCAGGCTGCCCGAGGTCAGGATCAACAACGACTTGAGGGTCTGGCGCCGCGTGACGCTGGTGCGTCCGGAACCGCGCAAGACCTTGCTCGCCGCTTGGGTATCGGTGTCGCCCTGCAGTGGCGCAAAGCGCTCGCCGACCCGCTGCACATACCGCCAGGCATCCTGATGCTCGCCGCTCTGGGCCAGCCAGGCTTGCCAGCGCAGGCGCTCCTGCTCGCCGACCTGTTGGTCGTTGAGTTGCACGTACCAATGGGCCGCTTGTTGCAGGCTGGCGTGACTGAGTTTGTTCAAGGCAGGGGTGGGCAAGGGCGGTTACTCGATCAGCAGGCCGTCGAGTTCGGCCTCGAGAATGGCGCAGTGCATCAGGGCCTGGGCCAGGTACTTCTTGACCATACGCTCGGACACGCCGATCTCCAGGCCAATGGCTTTGTAGGGCATGCCGTGCAGTTGCGCGAGGATGAACGCGTCGCTGACCCGCTGCGGCAGGCGCTGCAACATGGCGTCCACTTCGTGCAGGGTTTCGACGATGATCGCCCGTTGCTCGGGAGAGGGTTGCACGGCCTGGGGGCGTTCGCTCAGTGCCTGCAGCCAGGCCTGTTCCAGTTGTCGGCGGCGCCAGTGATCAATGCACAGGCCACGGGCGATGGTCGCCAGGTAGGAGCGCTCATGGACTTCGCCCTGGAACTCCTGCGGGCGCTTGAGGACTCGGATGAAGGTGTCGTGGGCCAGGTCCGCGGCATCGAAGGCGTTGCTCAGGCGACGACGCAGCAGCTCGTACAACCAGCGATGGTGGCTGGTGTAGAGGTTCTGCACGAGTGAGGTTTCGACGACCATCATAAAGAGCGCATTTCCATACGGCGTGATGGCACCAGAGGTGCAAATGGGAATTGGTCGCGATTAAAACAAAAGGTGTGTCAGGGTGCAAATGATATTGGTTTGCTTTTAGGCACTTGATTGCTGCGGCCGACGGTAAATTCGTCCAGGCAGCCGGTTCAAGTAGTCATTATGACGTGCGGTGTGGTCGTTATGACCTGAATGGTGTGCAGTCAATATGACTCTCAAGCTGTCAAGGCCAGGGTTTGCCGGAGGTTGAAGCTGGCACGGGACTTGATAGCTATCAGCTACAACTGACGGATTAGGGAGTGACGAACAATGTTCGGCAGCAATCTATGGCTGATAGACGGGGTGGCCTGACATGCCTTCGATCAAGGATGTTCCCCTGTGGAGCTTGGGTTTTCGCCCGTTTTTTCTTGCCGGCGCCGGGTTTGCCTGTGTCGCGCTGGCGATCTGGAGTCTGTGGTTGTACGGGCGCTTGCCGGCGGCCCAGCCCCTGGGCGGCATGGTCGCCTGGCATCGGCACGAAATGCCCTTTGGTTTTGCCACGGCGATCATTGCCGGGTTCCTGCTGACGGCGGTCCCCAACTGGACCGGCCGCCGCGGGGTGTGCGGCTGGCCGCTGCTGGGCCTGGTGCTGGTATGGCTGCTGGCGCGCCTGGCCTGGCTGCTGCCGATCGACGCGAGTGCCTTGCTGGTTCTGCAACTGCCGTTCCTGCCGTTACTGGCACTGTTGCTTGGACGGGACCTGATCGCGGCGGGTAAAACCGAGAACTACCCGATCCTGTTGATGATCGGCTTGTTGGCCGGTTGTCAGTGGCTGACGCTGTGGGGCATGGCCCACGAGGACCTGGCCTGGCAGCGCCGTGGGGTGTTGGCGGCACTGTGGTTGGTGGCGGGGTTGATGAGTGTCATTGGTGGGCGGGTGATTCCCTTCTTTATTCAACGCGGCCTGCAACGCGCGCCAGGTCCTGCGGCCAGCCCGCTGCCGACCCGGGTGCTGCTGGTAACCAGCCTGCTGGCGGCGGTGCTGATCGGCATCGGCAGCAACGACCTGCCGCGGCCCGGGCTGGCGGCGCTGTACTTGTTGATCGGTGGACTGCACCTGGCGCGCCTGTGGCGTTGGCATGACCGGGGCATCTGGCGCGTACCACTGCTCTGGTCGCTGTACCTGGCTTATGCCTGGCTGCTGGTGGCCGCGCTGGCCATGGCGCTGTGGCAACTGGGGGTGCTGGCGCAACAGAGCCTGGCCACCCACGCGCTGGCGGTCGGCGGCATCGGCGGCCTGGTGCTGGCGATGATCGCCCGGGTCAGCCTGGGGCATACCGGGCGCCCGCTGCAGCCGCCCAAAGGGGTGGTGCTGGGATTCGCCCTGGTGCTGCTGGCCGGTCTGTCCCGGGTGTTGCTGGTGCCGTTCAACAGCCATGGCCTGGGGATTTCAGCGTTGTGCTGGTGCCTGGCGTTCGCCCTGTTTTTGCAGGGTTACACGCGGATTTTAAGCGGGCCCAGGGTGTAGGACGGTTAGATCGGTGCCTGACCGGTGGTCGCGCCAGCCCAATTGCCGGGGGAATTGCGCTTAGCTCAAGGGACAACCACCAGCGCGCGTAGGCACTCGATGCCACAGCGACGCTGACCCAGGACACCGTGAGTCCTGACCGTCCCTGAGGAGATTGCCGTGCTGACGTTCAATATCAATGGCATCGATCAACCCCTGGAAGTGCCCGGCGACATGCCACTGTTGTGGGTGTTGCGCGATGTCGCGCACTTGACCGGGACCAAATTCGGCTGCGGCATGGCGCAATGCGGGGCCTGCACCGTGCATGTCGACGGTGCGCCCTTGCGCTCGTGTATCACCCCGGCTGCGGCGGTGGCCAAGGGACAGAAGATTGTCACCATCGAAGGCTTGTCCAGCGACGGCTCGCACCCGGTGCAGAGGGCCTGGGCCGAGATCGACGTGGTGCAATGCGGTTACTGCCAGTCTGGGCAGATCATGTCGGCAGTGGCCTTGCTGGCGAAAATTCCCGCGCCGACCGACAGCGATATCGATCAGGCGCTGTCGGGCAACATCTGCCGCTGTGGCACCTACCCGCGTATTCGGGCGGCGATCAAGCGTGCTGCGCAAATCGGGGAGGCCTGAGCATGAGCGTACTCATTGATAGCTCGCGCCGGTCCTTTCTCAAAGGCAGCGCCGTGCTGGGCGCCGGCCTGGTGGTGGGGTTTGTGATCCCCGGGGCCAACCGTTTTGCCCGCGCTGCCACAGCCGCCGATCCTGGCTTTGCGCCCAACGCGTTTTTGCGGATCGCCCCGGACAGCAGCGTCACCATACTGTTGGGGCACTCGGAAATGGGCCAGGGCATCTGGACCGGCCTGACCATGCTGATCGCCGAGGAACTGGACGCGGATTGGAGCAAGATACGCGTCGAACACGGCCCGGCATCGGCGGCGTTGTACGGCCTGCCAGCCTTTGGCGGCATGCAGATCACCGGGGGCTCGACTTCGACCTGGATGGAGTTCGACCGCTATCGCCAGGCCGGTGCCGCCGCGCGCCTGATGTTGATCGAGGCTGGCGCCAAGCGCTTCAACGTTGCGCCATCCCAGGTGCGCACTGAGGCGGGAGTGGTAATTGCCGGCGAGCAGCGGGCCAGCTATGGCGAACTGGCCAATGAGGCGGGGCAACTGCCGGTGCCGGATCCGGCTTCAATCAAGCTCAAGCAAGCCAAGGACTGGACCCTGATCGGCAAGCCGACCAAGCGCCTGGACTCCCCGGAAAAAATCACCGGCCAGGCCAAGTTCGGCATGGACGTGCAGTTCGAGGGCCTGCTCACCGCCATGGTCGCCCGTCCACCGGTACTGGGCGGCAGCGTCCGCTCGTTCGACGCTCAGGCCGCGCTGGCGGTGCCCGGAGTGCACAAGGTGCTGCAGGTGCCCACGGGCGTGGCGGTGGTGGCCGATCATTATTGGGCCGCCAAGCTGGGGCGCGATGCGCTGAAAATCGACTGGGACCTGGGTCCCAATGCTGGCCTGGACAGCGTTGCCCTGCTGCAGGGCTTTCGCAAGCTGGCCACCACCGCGGGCACCCCGGCCAGCCAGGCGGGGGATGTCAGCGCGGCGTTGGCCAAGGCGACGAAGACTGTGGATGTCGAGTACAGCGTGCCGTATCTGGCGCATGCGCCGATGGAGCCGCTCAACTGCACGGTGCGCATTACCAACCAGCAATGCGAGATCTGGACTGGCACCCAGTTCCAGACCCTGGACCAGATGGTCGCGGCGAAGATCACCGGGCTCAAGCCCGAGCAGGTGGTGATTCATACCGAATTCCTTGGCGGCGGTTTTGGCCGGCGGGCCAACCCGACCTCGGATTTTGTCAGTGAGGCGGTGCAAGTGGCCCACGCCGCCGGTGCGCCGGTGAAAACCGTGTGGTCGCGCGAAGATGACATCCGTGGCGGCTATTACCGCTCGGCCTTCCTGCATCACGCGCGGATCGGCCTGGGGCCGGACGGCTTGCCATTGGCCTGGCAGCATGTGCTGGTGGGCCAGTCGATCATGGCCGGGACCATGTTGGAGGCAAGCATGGTCAAGGACGGCATCGACAAGACTTCGGTCGAAGGGGTGGCGGACAGTCCCTACCTGGTCGGCCTGGCCAATCACCGGGTCGACCTGCACTCACCCAAGACCGGCATCAGCGTGCTGTGGCTGCGTTCGGTGGGGCACACCCACACCGCCTTTGTCATGGAATCCTTGATCGACGAACTGGCCGCAGCGGCGGGCAAGGACCCGGTGGACTACCGGCGGACCTTGCTCAAGGACCATCCACGGCATCTAGGGGTGCTCAACCTGGCCGTAGAAAAAGCCAACTGGCAGGCACCCTTGCCGGCGGGACATGCCCTGGGTGTGGCGGTGCACGAGTCCTTTGGCAGTTATGTCGCGCAAGTCACGGAAGTGTCCCAGGACAACCTGAAAATCCGCGTGCACCGGGTGGTCTGCGCCGTCGATTGCGGGATTGCGGTGAACCCGGCGAGCATTGCCGCGCAAATGGAGTCCTGCATCACTTTCGGCCTGGGTTTCACCTTGCACAGCAAGGTGACCTTCAAGGACGGCCAGGTGGTGCAGTCCAACTACCACGACTACCAGGTGCTGCGACTCAACGAAATGCCCGAGGTGCAGGTGCACATCCTGCCCAGCAACGAGAAGCCGGGTGGTATTGGCGAGGCTGGCGTGCCACCCACTGCGCCGGCGGTGGCCAATGCGGTGTATGCCCTGACCGGACAACGCTTGCGTGAGTTGCCGTTGCAACTGGAGGGGGTGTGAGATGAGACGCCACCTGTTTTTGGCCACGTTGCTGTTGCTCGGGGTGGGCGGCTACACCTCGGACCTGTTCGCCGAAGAGTCGCCAGCGCTGAGCGCATTTGGCACGGTGCAGAAGGTGTTCCAGAGCCCGCGCTGCCAGAACTGCCATATTCCTGGGGATGCGCCTTTGCAGTTCGATGCCGGGCTGACCCACGGGATGAATGTGGTGCGCGGGGTGGAGGGCAAGGGGTCTGCTGGCTTGCCCTGTGCTACTTGTCATGCCGAGTCCAATCCTCCGGCCAGCTATGGCCCCCACGCGCCACCCGGTGCCCCTCACTGGAGCCTGCCACCGGCCGCGCACAAAATGGCCTGGATCGGGCTGCCGGCCGATCAGTTGTGCCAGATGATCAAGGACCGTTCGAGCAACGGCGACCGCGACTTTGCTGCGCTGATCAAGCATGTCAGCGATGACAAGCTGGTGCTTTGGGGCTGGAACCCCGGCGGTAACCGAGCGCCGGTGCCGGTGCCCCATGATGTGTTTGTCAGCCAGTTCAAGCTGTGGGCCGAGGCGGGCGGGCCGTGTCCGGGGGCGGGGAGTTAGGGGACAGGCGAGATCTGCGGGCAGGCAAAAACACTGTGGGAGCGGGCTTGCCCGCGATGGGGTCAGCACATTCAACATTGATGGTGCCTGACGCACCGCCATCGTCGGAACGCCGCCCGGAGCAAGCCCGCTCCCACAGGTTTGTTGGGTGCATGCGAGATCTGCGGTCAGGCAAAAACACTGTGGGAGCGGGCTTGCCCGCGATGGGGTCAGCACATTCAACATCGATGGTGCCTGACGCACCGCCATCGCGAGCAAGCTCGCTCCTACAAGTTTGGCAGTTGCCTCAGGCCTTGGGCTTGGCCTTGCGTTTGCCGGTCGTTGCGGTTTTGCGCGCAGTGCTCTTGCGTTTGCCTTTCCAGGGCGTCGCGCCTTTGCCGGCCGGGCTTGCCGGGCCGCTGATGGTCAGGCGCAGGCCGGTGCAGCGGCCCACTTGCTTGCTCATCCAGGCGGCCTGCTTGGCGACAAACTCTTCCAGGCTCATCTCACCGCTCTGCACCATGTCCAGGGCTTGTTCCCAGATGGCCGTGGTGCCGGGATCGGCGATGGCCCGGGGGACGGCGTCGATCAGGCTGAAGGCCGCCGGCGTGGCAGCCAGCGCCTTGCCGTGCTTGACCAGGTAACCACGGTCCAGCAGCCCCTGGATGATCCCCGCGCGGGTGGCTTCGGTGCCGATGCCGGTGGTGTCCTTGAGCTTTTGCTTGAGCAGCGGGTCCTGTACCAGCTTGGCCACGTTTTTCATGGCCTTGATCAGGTCGCCTTCGGTAAACGGCTTGGGTGGCTGGGTCCAGAGGTCCTTGAGGTTGACGCCGGCAACTGGATAGTCGCTGCCCTGGGTCAAGGGTGGCAGGTTTTGCGGGGCGGCTGGTTCGCGTCCCTTGGCCGCTGCCAGGGCCTCGGGCATGGCGCGTTTCCAACCCGGTTCCACCACCTGCTTGCCCACCGCGCGCAGTGCCTGGCCGGCACAGTCGAAGTCGGCCTGGGTGCGGTCGTACTCATGGTTGGGGAGGAACTGCGCCAGGTAGCGCGCACGAATCAAGGTGTAGACCGCCCGGTGCTTGCCGCTCAGTCGCTCGAAGTTGTGGGCGGCGGCAGTGGGGATGATGCCGTGGTGGGCGCTGACCTTGGCATCGTTCCAGGCCCTGGAGCGGCGTTGCGGTTGCAGGTGCTGGAGCAACGGCGCGAGGCTTGGGTCCGCGCGGCCCAGGGCCTGGAGAATCGCCGCCGCTTCGCCATGCTGGCTCACGGGCAGGTAGCCGCAGTCACTGCGCGGGTAGGTGATGACTTTGTAGGTTTCGTACAGCGCCTGCGCCACGTCGAGGGTTTCCTGGGCCCCCAGGCCGAGCTTTTTCGAGCAGATTTCCTGCAGGGTGCCGAGGTCGAACGGCAGTGGTGCGACCTCCCGCATCCGCTCGGTGCGCAGTGTGACCAGGCGCGCACTGGCGGCATTGCGCATGGCGTGCGCCGCTTGTTGGGCCAGTGCTTGATTGAGGCAACGGTCCTGTTCATCGCACAGGTCCGACGGCGCCCGCCATTGGGCGGTAAACGGCATACCGTCGTGCAGCAACTGCACGTCGATCGCCCAATAGGGCACCGGCACGAAGTCGGCGATGCTGCGGTCGCGGTCCACCACCAGGCGCAGGGTCGGGGTCTGCACCCGACCCACCGGCAGTACGCCCTGGTAACCGGACTGGCGCCCGAGCAGGGTGAACAGCCGGCTCATGTTCATGCCGATCAACCAGTCGGCCCGCGAGCGACCCAGTGCCGAGTGATACAGGCTGAAGGTTTCCGCTCCCGGCTTGAGGGCCGCCAGGGCCTTGCGGATCGAGGCATCGTCGAGCGCCGACAACCACAGCCGCTGGATCGGCCCGCGATAACGACAGTGCTCCACCAGTTCGCGGGCAATCATTTCCCCCTCCCGGTCGGCGTCGGTGGCGATCACCAGTTCCTGGGCCTCGCCCAGCAGGCGCTTGACCGCCTTGAACTGGCTGGCGGTCTTGGGCTTGACCAGCATCTTCCACTTCTCGGGAATGATCGGCAGGTCGGCCAGCACCCAGCGTTTATAACGGGCGTCGTAGGCATCCGGTGGCGCGGTTTCCAGCAAGTGGCCGATGCACCAGGTGACGGTGATCCCCGACCCCAGCCAGCAGCCATCGCCACGCCGGCTGGCGCCGAGCACCGCGGCAATGTCTTTGGCCTGGGAAGGTTTTTCACACAGATACAGACGCATATCGACCATCAGTCTTCAGGTAACAAGCTGCACAGCATGCGCGGTGCAGCGGTCTGGATCAATCTTTATATGTATGGATGTACAGCAAAATAACTCCCCTCAGCCCCTCAGCCCCTCAGCCCCTCAAAACCACTGCTTGAAACGGCGGATGTAGAGCGTCTTCATCACCTGGGCGACCACGCAGTAGCTGAGCAGGGTGCCCACCAGCCACGGGAAGTAGGACCACGGCAGCGGCGTCAGGCCGACCAGGTTGCCCAGTGGCGAGAACGGAATGTAGATGCCCAGCACCATGACCAGGCCGGTCATCAGGATTACCGGTAGCGCCGCGGTGCTCTGGAAGAACGGGATCTTGCGGGTGCGCAGCATGTGCACCACCAGGGTCTGGGACAGCAGCCCTTCGATGAACCAGCCGGACTGGAACAGGCTCTGCATTTCCACGCTGTTGGCCGCGAACACGTACCACATCAGGGCGAAGGTGGTGATGTCGAAGATCGACGAAGTCGGCCCGATCCACAGCATGAACCGCCCGATGTTCTGCGCATCCCATTTGCGCGGTTTGCTCAGGTATTCCTTGTCCATCTTGTCCCACGGCAGGGCCAGTTGGGAGATGTCGTACATCAGGTTCTGCAGCAACAGGTGGATCGCCAGCATCGGCAGGAAGGGAATGAACGCGCTGGCCACCAGCACCGAGAACACGTTGCCGAAGTTGGAGCTGGCGGTCATGTTCAGGTACTTCATGATATTGCCGAAGGTCTCGCGGCCCTTGAGCACACCTTCCTCGAGCACCATCAGGCTTTTTTCCAGGAGGATGATGTCGGCTGATTCCTTGGCAATGTCGGTGCCGCTGTCCACCGAGATGCCGACGTCGGCATCGCGCAGGGCCGGGGCGTCGTTGATCCCGTCGCCGAGGAAACCGACAGTGTGGCCGTTGGCTTGCAGCGCCTTGAGCACCCGGGATTTCTGCAGCGGCGTTAGCTTGGCAAACACCGTGCGCGTCTCGACCTGTTGTTGCAGGGTCGCGTCGTCCATCGGCTCGATGTCCTGGCCGAGCAGCGGCTTGCCGGGTTCCAGGCCGACTTCACGGCAGATCTTGCAGGTCACCACGGGGTTGTCGCCGGTCAGCACCTTGATGGTCACGCCCATGTCCCGCAGCGCAGCAATCGCCGGGCCGGCCGTTTCCTTGGGCGGATCGAGGAAGGTCAGAAAGCCGCGAATCACCAGGTCGCGCTCGTCGCCAGTGGCGTACTGGGCTTTGCTCTGGGCCTTGGGGATGTGCCGGGTCGCCAGCACCAACACGCGGAAGCCGTCTTCGTTGTATTGGTTGGCCAGGCGCAGCAAGGCTTGACGGCGCCGGTCATCGAGGGGCACGTCTATGCCGTCCTCGTGCAGGTGGCTGCTGATGGCGAGCATTTCCTCGACCGCACCCTTGCACACCAGCAGGTGATCGGCGCAGTTATCTTCGACGATGATCGACAGGCGCCGGCGAATGAAGTCGAACGGCAATTCATCGACCTTGCGGTAGGCCAAGGGTCGCTTGAAATGTGGGTTCTGCCGGGCGAACTGCACCACCGCCTGGTCCATCAGGTTTTTCATGCCGCTTTGGTGGTGGCTGTTGAGCCAGGCCAGTTCCAGCACGGCGTCGTCGCGCTGGCCGGCGCTGTCGAGGTGATGCTCGAGGATGATTTTGTCCTGGGTCAGGGTGCCGGTCTTGTCGGTGCACAGCACGTCCATCGAACCGAAGTTCTGGATCGCATTGAGGCGCTTGACCACCACTTTGCGCTTGGCCATCGCCACCGCACCCTTGGCCAGGTTGGCACTGACGATCATCGGCAGCATTTCCGGGGTCAGGCCGACCGCCACGGCCAGGGCAAACATGAAGGCTTCGCTCCAGTCGCCCTTGGTGAAGCCGTTGATCAGCAACACCACCGGCACCATCACCAGCATGAAGCGGATCAGCAGCCAGCTGACGCTGTTGACGCCCCGGTCGAAGGCGGTTTGCGTGCGCGAGCCGACGATGGCCTTGGCCAGCGAGCCAAAGTAGGTGCGTGGGCCGGTGGCGACCACCACGGCGCGCGCGGTGCCGCTGACCACGTTGGTGCCCATGAAGCAGATGTTGGACAGGTCCAGCAGGTTGTTCTGCTCGCTGGTCACGCTCGCCGCGGATTTCTGCGCGACATCCCCCAGGGTGTCGTATTTCTCCACCGGCAAGGCTTCACCGGTCAGCACCGCCTGGCTGATGAACAGGTCCCGGGATTCGAGCAGGCGGATGTCTGCGGGGATCATGTCGCCGGCCGACAGCTGCACGATGTCGCCTGCCACCAGTTCGCGCATGGGTACTTCGCGCAGGGTCGGCGTGCTGCCCGGCTGGTCGCGGCGCAGCACGCTGGCGGTGGTGCGCACCATGGTCTTCAGGGCTTCGGCGGATTTGCCCGAGCGGTACTCCTGCCAGAAGCGCATCAGGCCACTGGCCAGGACCATCACCAGGACGATGATGACGCCGGTCAGGTCGGTGTCTTCGCCGTCCCGCAGAGGGATCCAGAAGTCGGTGATGAAGCTGATGACCGTCAGGGTCAGCAGCACATAGATAAAGGGGTTGTTGAAGGCCTTCAGTACTTGCACCAGGGCGTGGGGTGGCTGGTCGTGCGCCACCTCGTTGCTGCCGTCGCGCAGCAGGCGGCCTTCGGCGTCGAGTTCGGTCAGGCCGACGCTGCTGGTCTTGAGGTTGGCTAGGGTCACGGCCAGGCCGTTCTGCGCTTCACGGGCGGCACGCATTGACAGTTTGCCGGCGTCGCGTGGGCTACCCTTGAGGACTTTTTTTGCGGTTTTTACTGTGTTCATGCTGGATGCTCCTGCCGCTGGCTGGCGGCACGACACAGCAACCACTCAACTAATAAAAGGCGAGCGAAAGTGCATCGAATCGCCCGGCAGCGATCGATTCTGGGAGTTGTTGTTATGCTGTTTTAATGTTCGCCGTACACCGCTGGAACACAGGCATACAGCGAACCGTCTACTGGCGTCGTCCATGCTTGTCCTCGCTCTATTAATGGTTTAACGGGCAATAGAAAGTTGCCGAATTCCTGAATAAGGAAAACGTCGATAATTGGTGCCTGGAGAACTTTCAGATCAACTGAAAGTGCGCGCCCCGAGCAACCGGCCGAGTAGCAAAATGGCCTGTTGCATCAGGTGCACGAAGCCCCGACTTGGAGGTTCCTGGCCGTCATCGAGGCTCCAGCGTTGCTCGAGCTGGCCACTCGCCGAGCAGACATGCCAATGCCCCAGCGGGTGAGATCGCAGGCGTGCAGGCGGGGCGTTGAAAAGCGCCCGTGGGAGGGCCGCTGGCGGGCGGCGCAGCAGGGCTCGCGCCGCTGTGGCAAGGGGGCGAACCCCTGGGATGTAGGTGCAGATGAAGTTCATAACATGCCTCGCAACCGGACTGACGCCGGCGAGGCAGGTTACGTTGGAGCCTCAGGCTCTAGCGCAGCATGCCCGACCGAGGTCGAGTCCCGTCGATGACTGGGTAAGTGGCCCGACCTGGCGTATACGTATCGGTCGGGCAGCGTCTAGATACTGTGTCCATTGAATTCTTTTGTGAGTTGAAAAAAGGGCCGGGTTTACCGACCCGGGGCAATCTACTCAGGCGAGTGTTTTAAGTCAACGGTGAATTAACAGTTGTTTAGCAATTAGACAGGAAGCAGTCGTAATCGGTGTAAGTTAGCGTTTAGCTGTCGTTTGTATATGACAGTAAGATGACAATTTATCATTATGACTCTTTACCCTTGAGCAATGCATAGATGGCCATGGAATGCCCATGACCCAAGTCGAAGTCGGCTTTCAACCATTCGATGATCTGGCCGGCCTTGACTCCGGCTTTCAATTTGCCGTCTTCGGCGAACCCTTTGGCGTTGGCCAATTGCTTGAGGTCAGCCGGTGATTGGCCGGTCTTGGCCTGGATGTTGTCCAGATAGGCTTGGAATGACATGACGTGGCAGCTCCTGCATGCACGTAGAGGTGGCTTCAAGCCTAGACCAGATTTAATCCCTGGCGACCAAGGGTGGGTGCGGCAGACGAATGGCAACTGCCTATTGCCAAGCCCACCCGCGCCACATGACAATGCGAAACATTATCAATCACGAACCTGCGCCGTCATGTCCGCCAACGATCTTTCCCTGCGCAGTGCCGTCCACGACCTGTACCACGAGCATCACGGCTGGTTGCAGGGCTGGCTGCGCCAGCGCCTGGGCAGTGCCTGCGATGCGGCAGACTTGACGCAGGACACTTTCGTGCGGGTGCTCAAGGCACGTAATGCGCTAGAGATTCGTGAGCCGCGGCCGTACCTGTCGCAGGTCGCCAAGGGCCTGTTGATCGATCTGTTTCGCCGGCGTTCGCTGGAGCAGTCCTACCTTGAAGTCCTGGCCAGCGCCCCGCAATCTCAGCAACCGTCGCTCGAAGAGCAGGCGATCATGCTGCAGGCGCTGCTGGACATCGACCGCATGCTCGAAGGCCTGGGCAAGCAGGTCAAGCAGGTGTTCATCCTGTCGCAGTTCGAAGGCCTGACGTATCCGCGCATCGCCGAGCGCCTGGGCATTTCCACGCGTACGGTGAATAACCACATGGCCAAGGCCATGGAGCATTGCTGCCTGATGCAACTGCAGTTGCAGCTGTCATGAGTCACCTCAAGTCCAGCTTGTCCGGTCCTGAACTGCAGGCGCTGAGTGCGGCCGCGCAGTGGTATGCACGGCTGCAGTCCGGTCAGGCAAGCGACCAGGATCGACAGGATTGGCATGCCTGGCAGGCTGCCGATGAGCTGCACCGCCAGGCCTGGCAACGCATCGAGTCAGTACGCCAGCAGATGGACCTGGTGCCGGGCAACTTCGTGGCGCCGACCTTGCACGGTGTCCAGCACTCGCGCCGGCAGGTATTGCGCAGTGTGCTGGTGCTGGCGTCGGCCGGTTCCCTGGGGTGGTTGGGCTGGCGTAGCGAGACCACCCAGAACCTGTTGGCCGACTACCGCACTGCCGTGGGCGAGCGGCGTGAGGTGCGTCTGGCGGACGGCAGTTCGTTGCTGCTCAACACCGACACTTCGGTCAACGTGCGCTTCGACGGCGCGCAACGGGTGCTGGAATTACTGTGGGGGGAAATGCTGGTCAGCAGCGCGCAGGATTCACTGAAGCGGCCGCTGCGCGTCAGCACCCCTCACGCTCAGGTATTGGCCCTGGGCTCGCGCTTTATCGTGCGCTCCCAGGTCGCTGGCGGTGAGGTGGCGGTGCTGGATAACACCTTGCAGGTGAGCCTGGCGCGGGGCGGGCAACCGGTTCGTCTCGACGCCGGGCAACGCCTGGATTTCACCTCCCAGACCTTGGGCACGCTTCGCCAGAACGATGCCACGGTCGGCGCCTGGCAGCAGGGCAGCATCATCGCCATCGACCGACCGCTGGGCGAGTTGCTCGCCGATCTCTCGCGCTATCGTCCCGGGGTACTGCGCTGCGACCAGCAGATTGCGCGGATGAAGATTTCCGGCGCCTTTCCGGTGGATGACACTGACCGGGCACTGGCTGCGCTGCACAGCGGCTTCGGTCTGAAGATCCAGCACTACAGTCGCTATTGGGTCAATGTTTCCGGGCCTGCAGCGGCCTGAAGCGCGGCGGCCAGAAAATTAATTGATTCTCATGTGCACTTTTTATCGACGTCGTTCGGCTCATCCCTCAGTGATTTCATTTGGATGGTTCTGGGGGAGGGTAAGCATGTCTTTTGTGTACAAGCCGGGTGCGGGTCGGTTGGCGACTGCGGTGAGGATTGGCCTGTTCGCGCTGGCAGCCAGCGGCGCTGGTGTGGCGACTGCCCAGGCCGCGGCGCCGTCGCAGCAGGCGGTGCAATCCTACGATATCGCGGCCGGCAGCCTGACCGAGGTGCTGAGCCGATTCGCCAGTGCGGCGGGCGCGGCCATCTCGTTCGACGCACGGCAGACCGCGGGCCAACAATCAGCGGGTTTACGCGGTACCTATAGCGTCGGCGATGGGTTTGCGCGGATTCTCGCCAACAGCGCCTTGCAAGCCGAACCCCAGGCCAACGGCAGTTATGTGCTGCGTCCCCGTCCGTCCGCAGGCTCGGCCCTGGAGTTGGCGGCGACCAACGTCAATGCCCAGGAACTCGGGGCGACGACCGAAGGCAGCGGTTCGTACACCACCGGTGCGGTGACCATCGCCAAGGGGGCCCATTCGCTCAGGGAAACCCCGCAATCGGTGACCGTGATCACCCGCAAGATGCTCGACGACCAGAATCTCAACACCATCGACCAGGTCATGGAAAAGACCCCGGGCATTACCGTCTATGACTCGACCATGGGCGGCAAGTACTTCTACTCCCGGGGTTTTCGCATGTCCGGGCAGTATGAGTACGACGGTGTGCCGCTGGACATGGGCAACTCCTATGTCCAGGCCGACAGTTTCAGCAGTGACATGGCCTACTACGATCGGGTCGAGGTGCTGCGCGGGGCAGCCGGGATGATGAAGGGCTCGGGCGGCACCGCCGGTGGCGTCAACTTTGTGCGCAAGCGCGGGCAAAGTACCCCGCAGACCCAGTTGAGCCTGTCCGGCGGAACCTGGGACAACTACCGAGGCCAGGTCGATACCGGCGGCCCGCTGAACGAGTCCGGAACGTTGCGTGGCCGTGCGGTGATCGCCGAGCAGAGCAAGCATTACTTCTATGACGATGCCAGTCGCAAGGACCAGGTCTATTACGGTGCACTGGATTACGACTTGTCCGCCGACACCACCCTGGGCTTGGGCATTGCTTACGAAGATGTCGACGCCAACCCGTGCTGGGGTGGCATGCCGCGCTACCGCGATGGCAGCGACCTCAAGCTCAGCCGCTCGACCTGCCTGGACCCGTCCTGGAATACCTGGCGCAGCCAGCGCACCACCACCTTCGGTGACCTGGCGCACCAGTTGAATGACAACTGGGCGCTGAAAGTGGCCGGGGTCTATAGCAAAAACACCCAGGACATCAAATACGCGTTCCCGTCCGGCGCGATCACCCCAGGCAACGGCACCGTGCGCATGCTGGGCAGCATGTACGACTACGATCAGGTCGACTATGGCCTGGATGCTTACCTGGACGGCAAATTCGAGGCGTTGGGGCGCGAGCATGAGTTGATCGTCGGCCTCAATGGCAGTCGCTCGAACAAGAACGACTTCTACTCGGTGGCATTCCTGCCGCAGACCCAGGACGTATTCAATCCCGACAAGCACCTGCCGAAACCCGATGACAGTTATTTCATCGCCAACTCGACCCGTGGTGGTCCGGTGGACAGCGTCACCAAGCAGTATGGGGTTTACTCCACGGCCCGCCTGAAACTGGCCGACCCCTTGACCTTTGTCCTCGGTGGGCGGGTCAGCTGGTACGACTCCGAAACCGATTCGCTGTTCATCAACTCGGGTATTTCACAGACGGCCAAGACCAAGGAAACCGGGCAGGTCACGCCGTTTACCGGGCTGCTGCTGGACCTCAATGAAAACCTCACGGCCTATACCAGCTATTCGGAAATCTTCACCCCGCAAGGCAACCTGCGCTCCGAAAGCGGCGCGGCGCTCAAGCCGCTGGTAGGGCAGAGCTATGAATTGGGGATCAAGGGCGAGTGGTACGGTGGCCGTCTCAACAGCTCGTTCAACCTGTTCCGCACCATCCAGAAAGACCAGGCCCAGACCGACTACAACTCGTCCTGCCCATCCTCGGACGGTTATTGCTACGTCAACGCCGGCAAAGTCCGCGCCCAAGGCTTCGAAGCGGAGGTCAGCGGTGAGCTGATCGAGCGTCTGCAGTTGCTCGCCGGCTACACCTACACCCAGACCAAGACCCTCGATGACATCGACACCAGTCTCAACGGTGAGGCGTTCAACAGCTATGTGCCACGCCACGTGCTGCGTATGTGGGGCGACTACGCCCTGGAGGGAGCGCTGGAGCGATTCACCCTGGGGGCCGGGGTCAATGCGCAAAGCGACAACTTCCGCGTGTCACCCTTGAGTGGCGAAAAGATCAGCCAGGGCGGGTACGCCGTGTGGAACGGCCGGGTCGGCTACCGCATCGACGACACCTGGTCGCTGGCGCTCAATGGCAACAACCTGTTCGACAAGCGCTACTACAGCACCATCGGCACCGAGACCTTTGGTAACTACTACGGCGAGCCGCGTAATTTCATGGTCTCGGTAAAAGCCGACTTCTGAAGTTAATGCAGGAACTTGTGGGAGCGAGTGCCCGCTCCCACAGGGTTTGCGGTGCCTACAGGGCCCGATTTACACAGGACCTGTAGGAGCGGGGCCCTTCGGGCTCAGTTCTTCTCCAGGTCGACGTCCTTGGTTTCCCGCAGGCACAACATACCCACCACCAGGCTCACGCCGGTGATCAGCACCGGGTACCACAGGCCGTAGAAGATATCGCCGGTGTACACCACCAGGGCAAACGATACCGTTGGCAGGAAGCCGCCGAACCAGCCGTTGCCGATGTGGTAGGGCAGGGACATCGAGGTGTAGCGGATGCGGGTCGGGAACAGTTCGACCATCAAGGCCGCCAGCGGCCCGTAGCACATCGCCGAGATGATGATCAGCGCCACGATCAGGGCGACGATCATCGGTTTGTTGACCTGCTGGGTATCGGCGGTCTGCGGATAACCGGCCAGGGTCACGGCACCGCGCAGGGCGGCTTCGTCGTAACCGTCGATTTTCACCTCGCCAATGCTCACTTGCACGCCACTGCCGGCCGGTGCGGCGGCGCTGCTGTACGGCAGGCCCTGCTTGACCAGGAAGGTCTTGACCTTGTCGCACGGGCTGTCGAAACGAGCCTTGCCGACCGGGTCGAACTGGAAGGTGCAGGTGGCTGGATCGGCCAGTACGGTAATCGGCGCCTGTTGGCTGGCGCGGTCGATGGCCGGGTTGGCGTAGTGGGCCAGGGTCTTGAAGATCGGGAAGTACAGCACGGTCGCCAGCAGCAGGCCGAGCATCAGGATCGGTTTGCGCCCGACCCGGTCCGACAGCCAGCCGAAGAAAATGAAGAACGGCGCGCCGATCACCACGCTGACAATCAGCAGGGTGTTGGCCAGGGCCGGGTCCATCTTGAGGAACTGGGTGAGGAAGAACAGCACGTAGAACTGCGCGGCGTAGAACGTCACCGCTTGCCCGGCGTTGATGCTGAACAGCGCAATCAGCACCACCTTGAGGTTTTCCCAGTTGCCGAAGGACTCGCGGATCGGCGCCTTGCAGGACTTGCCTTCTTCTTTCATTTTCAGGAAGGCCGGCGATTCATGCAGGCTCAGGCGGATCCAGGTGGAGATGCCCAGCAGCACGATCGACAGCAGGAACGGAATACGCCAGCCCCAGACTTCGAACTGGTCGCCGGTGAAGTAGCGGCACCCCAGCACCACCAGCAGCGACAGGAGCAGGCCGAGGGTCGCGGTAGATTGAATCCAGCTGGTGTGGAATCCGCGTTTGCCCATCGGTGCGTGCTCGGCGACGTAGGTCGCGGCCCCGCCGTACTCCCCGCCCAGGGCCAGGCCCTGGAGCATGCGCAGCACCACCAGGATGATCGGCGCGGCAATGCCGATACTGGCGTAGGTCGGCAGCAGGCCGACGCAGAAGGTCGCCACACCCATCAGGATGATGGTGGCGAGGAAGGTGTATTTGCGCCCGATCATGTCCCCCAACCGGCCGAACACCAGCGCGCCGAACGGCCGCACGATGAACCCGGCGGCGAACGCCATCAAGGCGAAGATGAACGCGGTGGTGTCGTTGACCCCGGCGAAGAACTGCTTGCTGATGACCGCCGCGAGGGCGCCATAGAGAAAGAAGTCATACCATTCGAAAACCGTCCCCAGGGACGAGGCGAAGATGACTTTCTGGGTGTCCTTGCTGGTGCCGGTGCTCAGCGTTCCTGCCACGGCGGGTGCCTGGTCTGACATACGGGTATCCCTCACAGTGATTATTTATTGTTGTTCCACTGTCGGCGCCTGCCTTACGGGCTGGCGCGTCTGCTGTCATGCATCTGCCCTGTAGGGGCAAGCTTGCTCCTACAGGTGCGGTACGGTTGCCCGTTCTGTGGGTGTGGCGTTGCTCCTTGTCGGTGGGGCGAGAATCAGTTGCGCCGCTTTCTCGGCGATCATCAGCGTGGGTGAACAGGTATTGCCCGAGGTGATGTGGGGCATGATCGAGGCGTCGGCGATGCGCAGGCCGGGAATGCCATGCACCCGCAGTTGGGCATCGACGACCGCATCGTCATCCTGGCCCATGCGGCAGGTGCCTACCGGATGGAAGATGGTGGTGCCGATCCGCGCGGCGGCCTCGTGCAACTGCTCCTCGGTGTGCAATTCGGCGCCCGGCAGATACTCCACCGGCTTGAACGGTTGCAGGGCTTTGGCGCTGACAATCCGCCGGGTCAGGCGAATGGCGGCGGCGGCCACGCGCAGGTCTTCGGGGTGGCTCAGGTAGTTGGGCTGGATCAGCGGCGCCTGCTGTGGGTCGGCCGAACTGATCTCGATCCGGCCACGGCTTTGCGGACGCAGGTCGCACACCGAGGCGGTGAATGCCGGGAATGGGTGCAGCGGTTCGCCGAAACGCTCCAGCGACAACGGCTGGACGTGGTACTCAAGGTTGGCCGAAGTCTGCTCGGGCCCTGATCGGGCAAAGGCGCCGAGTTGGCTGGGGGCCATCGACAGCGGGCCGCTGCGGTCGTACAGGTAGCGCAGGCCCATGCCCATCTTGCCCCACAGGCTGCCGGCAATCTGGTTCAGGGTGCGGGCGTTTTCCAGCTTGTAGATCAAGCGCAGTTGCAGGTGATCCTGCAGGTTGCCACCCACGCCATTGAGTTCATGCACCAGGTTGATGCCCAGGCGCTTGAGCAGGCCAGCCGGGCCGATGCCGGAGCGCTGGAGGATGCTGGGCGAGCCGACGGAGCCGGCGCTGAGGATGATTTCCCGGCGTGCGGTGAAGGTGCTGGCCTGGCCCTGCCAGCGCGCGGTGACCTTGCAGGCCCGGCCGTTTTCCAGGAGCACGCGGTCGACATCGACCCCCGTCAGTACCGTCAGGTTAGGCCGCTGGGCGACGGGCTTGAGAAACGCCTTGGCGGCGTTCCAGCGCACGCCGGCCTTCTGGTTGACCTGGAAATAGCCGCAGCCTTCGTTGTCGCCCTGGTTGAAGTCGTCGATGTTGGCGATGCCGGTCTGTTCGGCGGCGTTGCGAAAGGCGTCGAGAATCGGCCATGACAGGCGCTGGCGTTCAACCCGCCATTCGCCGCTGGCGCCGTGAAAGTCGTCGGCGCCGGCAAAATGGTTTTCGCTTTGGCGAAACAGCGGCAGTACCTCGTTCCAGCTCCAACCGGGATTGCCTTCGCTGGCCCAGCGATCGTAGTCACCGGCCTGGCCGCGCATGTAGATCATGCCGTTGATCGACGAGCTGCCACCGAGCACTTTGCCCCGTGGGTAGCTCAGGCTGCGGCCCTGCAGGCCAGCTTGGGCCTGGGTCTTGTAGCACCAGTCGGTGCGTGGGTTGCCGATGCAGAACAGGTAGCCGACGGGGATGTGGATCCAGGGATAGTTGTCGCGCCCGCCGGCTTCGAGCAGCAGCACCCGGTGTTGTGGGTTGGCGCTCAGCCGATTGGCCAGCAGGCATCCGGCGGGCCCGGCGCCGACCACGATGTAATCGTATGCATCAACGGCAGGTGACATCCATGACCTCGCAGCGTGTTGTTCTTATTGCGCTTCATCCTAGTTGTTAGTTTTCGACAAAAGAATGTTAGTTTTTGCTCAGCCGCTGTGCGTTTATAGACAGCGCCAAGTCCACGTTTAACAAGGAAGACCGATGTTCGACTGGAATGACCTGCGGTTTTTTCTCGAGCTGCAACGCAGCGGCCGCTTGCTGACCGCGGCCAAGCGCTTGAAAACCACGCATGCCACGGTGGCGCGGCATATCGAGGCCATCGAACAGAGCCTGGGCACCGCGTTGTTTGTCCAGCAGGCGCAGGGCTACCAGTTGACCCCGGCCGGCGAAGCGCTGCTTAAACATGCCGAGGCCATGGAAAATGTCGCGTTGCTGGCCCAGGAGGAAATCACCCAGTCCACGGCGCCCCTGGGCAAGATCCGCGTGGGGGTCACGGAAGGGCTGGGCATCATGTTTCTCGCCAGCCGCATGAAGGGCCTGTTCGACCGCTACCCTGGACTTGAGGTGGAGTTGGTGGCCGTGCCGCGGTTCGTCAGCATCCTCAACCGCGAAGCCGAGATCAGCATTCATCTGGAGCGGCCGTCGGCGGACATGCTGGTCACCCGCAAACTCACCGATTACCGCCTGGCGCTCTATGCCAGCCAGGACTACCTCGACCGCGCGCCGCCCCTGCGCAGCCGCGAAGACCTGGGCCATCACGCCTGGATCGGCTATGTCGACGACCTGTTGTTCAGCCAGGAACTGATGTTCCTCAACAGCTTCTGCCGCAGCCCCCAGGTGGTGTTCCACAGTACCAGCGTGATCGCCCAGCAACAGGCGGCGCGCGCGGGCCTGGGGATCGCCGTATTGCCGTGCTACATGGCCAGTGGCGCCCCGGACCTGGTGCCGCTGCTGCCGGCCGAAAGCATCCAGCGCAGCTACTGGATCAGCACCCGCCGCGAGCTGCACAAGTCGGTGCGGCTGCGGGTGCTGTGGGACTATGTGGTGCAGCTGTGTGAGCGCGAGCAGGGCCTGTTGCTGGGCCCGGAACTGGCGTAGGCGCTTCAGCGGGTGATTTCGAAGGCCGTGCTCGCCAGTCGCTCGCCGTTGACCATGATGTGCACCGCGTGGGTGCCGGGGTAGTGCTTGCGGGTGGTCATGTCGCGGATCCGCTGGGCTCGGCTGATTTTCTGCCGGTTCCGGGCGGGCAGAGTCAGGCCCTTGAGCTTGAACACCTTGGTTGACGTCGCCCCCGAGGCCTTGACGTATTCGATGGCGTAATCCACCACCAGGCGCTGGGCGACATCGGCGGTGGACTGCAGGTCGAACGACAGGCTGATGCTTTGCCCCAAGGCGATCACGGCGGGTTCAATGCTCAGCTGATGAATCTCGACTTCAGGCTTGCCCCCTGCGCCAATCAGCGTCAGCGCCCGTTGATTGCCCTGCTTGATCAGGCTGCGCAGAGCATGACGGGCGATCCAGGCGGTACGAGGATCCTCCAGCGACCAGCCCTCGAGAGTGTCCAGCACCCAGTCCGGGTGGTCCTTGGTGATGTCGTTGAGGTGGTTGGCCACTGACTTGCGCACGTACAGGCTGCTGTCGGCCTTGAGGTTGTCGATGATCTCGGCGGCCAGGGTCGGGTCGGCCTGGACCTGCTCCAGGCGGAACGACCAGGGCAAGCGGGGTCGGCTGCCTTCGCTGGCGAGCCGGCGCACGTGTTCGTTGGGGTCCAGCGACCAGTCGTGCATCAGGGCCAGGGTGCGTTCGAAGTCGCTGCGCAGGAAGTGCCGTACCGCAAATTCCGAGGAGCCGAAGCGAGTGAAGTGCTGCAGCGCGTCCATCGACAATTCGAACGCGTGGCTGCCGTAGCGGGCGACGTAGTGGGCCAGGAACATGCTGACGAAGCCGCTGTTGAGGCGTGGCGCCAACAGGCGCAGGACCTCCAGCGTCTGCTCGTAGTCCAGGCCCAGCACTGCATGCAGGCACTCGGCGGTATGGGCCATGCGCTGCATCACCGACAGAGGTTCGAGTCCGTCGCAGGCCATGGCCAGGAACGCCTGGTGATCGAACGCTGGATACACCGCGCGCAGTTCACTGGCGATGTGGGCAAAGCGCTCGGCGTTGAAGATCTCCTTCAAGGCCGGGGAGGATTGCTCAGGGGTGCTCATTGAGGGTCCTTTGAAGATTGGAGCAAAGCTTGCTCGCAATGGCGCCTGCCTGGGACGCCACAATTTATGGATACGTGTGGGAGCGAGCCTGCTCGCGATGGTCGTCAACTATGACGCGTTATACCTGAATAAACGCGTCGTGCTTACGACCATCGCGAGCAAGCTCGCAAGCGGGCACTCGCTCCTACGGTGGTGGAGGGGGCGCAAAGCGGGTTTCTACGCCGGCTTGGGGGTGTCCTCTTGCGTTTGGTCGGCCTCGAACAACCGGGCCAGTTCCTCCCGTGCTTCCTGGGCGGTCTGCATGACTTTGGCGGCATCGTCATAGATCGCGCGCTGGGCTTCGAGCACTTGTTCGTCGTGCTGCTTGAAGGTTTCGATGCGCGCTGCGGCCTGGGCCTTGCTTAGTCCCAGGCCGATCAGAGTCATGCGGCTCATTTCCAGGCTGGAATGGAAGGTTTCCCGCACCGCCTCGGCGCCCAGGTCGACCAGGCGATGGACGTGCTGACGGTTACGGGCACGGGCGATGATTTTCATGTGTGGGTAGAGCCGGCGCACCAGTTCCGCGGTCTTGATGTTGGTGTCCGGGTCGTCGGTGGCAATCACGAAGAACTCCGCCTGCTCGACCTTGGCCGCGCTAAGGATTTCCGGGCGCATCGGGTCGCCGTAGAACACCGGCACACCGCCAAAACTGCGGGACAGTTCGATGGTTTCCACCGAGGTGTCGAGGGCCACGAAGCGGATTTTTTGCGCCCGCAGGATCCGCGCCACGATCTGCCCCATGCGGCCCATGCCGGCGATCACCACGCGCGGGGTGTCGGTGTCGATCTCACGCAGGTGCGGCGGCACGGCCACCGGCTCGACCTTGGGTTTGGCCAGGCGTGCGCACAGCAGCAACAGCAACGGGGTGACGGCCATGGACAGGGTAATGGTCAGCACCTGCAGGTCATACAGGCGGGCATCGAACAAGCCTTGGTCGCGGCCAATCTTGAACACCACGAAGGCAAATTCGCCGCCAGCTGCCAGGACGATGCCCAGGCGCACCGCGCTCACGCGGTTGAGGCCACCGGCCATGCGTCCGACCAGGTACAGCAGCGGCAGCTTCAGCGAAATCAGCAGCACGGTCAGGCCGAGCACGGCAACCGGGGCGCTGAACAGCAGGCTGATGTTGGCGCCCATGCCCACGCTCATGAAAAACAGCCCCAGCAACAGGCCCTTGAACGGTTCGATCTGCGCTTCCAGTTCGTGGCGGTATTCAGAGTCCGCCAGCAGCAGGCCGGCGAGGAACGCGCCGAGGGCCATCGACACCCCGACTTCATCCATCAACCAGGCGGTGCCGATCACCACCAGCAGCGCCGTGGCAGTGGCCACTTCCGGCAGGCCGGACTTGGCGACGATGCGAAATACCGGGCGCAACAGATAGCGCCCACCCACGACCACCACGGCGATACTGCCGAGTACCTGCAACCCATGGTTGAGGTCTTCGGCAGGGGTGGTGGTGTCATTGCCCCCGGCCAACAGCGGCACCATGGCAATCAACGGGATCGCGGCGATGTCCTGGAACAGCAGGATGGCAAACGCCAGGCGCCCGTGAGGGCTGGTCAGCTCCTTGCGTTCGGCCAGGCTTTGCAGGCCAAAGGCGGTGGATGAAAGGGCCAGGCCGAGGCCGAGCACGATGGCACTGTTGAGTTTCTGGCCGAACATATAGAACGCCAGCACGCCGATCACCGAGGCCGTCAAGACCACCTGGGCCAAGCCGACGCCGAACACCGCCTTGCGCATCACCCACAGTCGGCGCGGCGACAGTTCCAGGCCGATGATGAACAGCAGCAGGACCACGCCCAGCTCGGAAATATGCATCACGCTTTGCGGGTTGCCGATCAGCCCCAGCACGGCGGGGCCGATGAGGACCCCGGCCAGCAGGTAGCCCAACACGGCCCCCAGTTGCAGGCGTTTGGCCAAAGGCACGGTGAGCACCGCCGCAAACAGAAACACCACAGCGGCTTGCAACAGGTTGCCTTCATGGGGCATGAGTCACTCCTGGACAGTCAAAAAGATTAAACACGGGGCTGACACTCCGTCTGGTTCGACGCGCAGTGTAACGGTGGGGCACGTTGACTGCATCGCTGGATCAGCCGTTGGCCAGTCTGACAAGCGAGTGTTACGCCGCGGAGCGCCTGGCGTGATGTCGCGAATCCAGCACGCTGTCTGGGTTAAGATTGCCCACTGGCCAGTCGGGCCAGTGAACAGACGAGAGCAGCAATGAACGACGAATTACAGGTCATCGACCTGCTGGTGGGCAGCGGCAAAGCTGCGGTAAAAGGCGCGTTGATCACCACCCAATACCGCGGCTGCCTGGAAGACGGCACCGAGTTCGACTCTTCCTGGAGCCGCGGCAAGCCGTTCCAGTGCGTGATCGGCACCGGGCGCGTGATCAAGGGCTGGGACCAGGGCATCCTTGGCATGCAAGTCGGTGGTAAACGCCAGCTGCGGGTGCCTGCGCACCTGGCCTACGGCGAGCGCAGCATGGGCAGCATCCCGCCCAATTCCAACCTGGTGTTCGAGATCGAACTGCTGGAAGTGCTGACGCGGGACGACTGATCGATGCTCATTTTTCGCTGAACAGGGGGATCCGCCCGTTCAGCGAGGGGCGGTAGTGCCAGGCCAGTCGGCCGAAGTGCTCCCTGTGCGCCAGCAACTCGCGCAGGGTGGCACTGGCGATGCTCATGGCCAATGCCTGGCCGGGGCAGTGGTGGCGTCCGGCACCGAAACTCAAGCTGCGCCGGGCCGGGCGTTCGAGTACAAAGCGCTCGGGCTCTGGGTTGAGTTGCGGGTCGCGGTTGGCCGAGGCCAGCAACAGCAGCACGCTATCGCCGGGTGCCAGGCGCACGCCCTCGATCTCGCAGGGTGCGCTGACAAAGCGCCGGGTATTTTGCACTGGCGGGTCAAAGCGCTGAACCTCTGCCACAAACCCATCGACTCGCCCGGGCTCCGGCAGTAGCCCTGGCTCGCGGATCAGCGCCAGTACGGCGTTGCCAATCAGCCCGGCACTGGCTTCGTACGTCTGGGAGAGCAGGCCGATCAGGTTGGCCAGCAGGACTTCGCGATCAGTCAGGCCCTGGCACAGGCTTTCCAGTAGCGGGCTCTTTGCGTCCTCGGCGCTCAGTTGCTCGATGAAATAACCCTTCAATTGTTCGGCGGCCTGGTGGGCCGCGACCCGTTGCGCGGCAGTGCTCAAGGGTGAAAGGCAGGCGACGAAATCCGCGGTCAACTGGCTGAGGGTCCTGCCTTCGCTGGGCGCGAAGCCCAGCATTGCAGCGAGCACCGCCACCGGCCCCAGGAACATGGCCTGGTGCAGGCCGGCGGCGTCTGCCGTGATCAGCCGGGCACGCAGCCGTTCGCCAACCTGCTCGGTGTCGACCCGCTCCAGCGCCGGCGCCATGGCCGAGCGCGGGCAGCGATGGGGTTCGCCGTCGTTCATCCGCATCAAGCGCGCGAACACCTGGCCGGCTTCACCCTGGGCAATTGCAGCGGGCACCGGTTCGAGTGCCGGGCGCACCCGGCAGTCGGCATGCGCCAGCACAGCAGCCACCGCCCGGGCGCTGCTGGCCACCCACAGACCCAGATCCTGGTCGAAGGCGAACCCGCCCGCAGCGCGCAGACTGGCGTAGTAGGGATAGGGATCGGCGTGAGTCGCGGCGATAATCGGGTCCATGGGACGCGGCCTTATGGGTAGTGGTAAGTCTTGTTACTATCCGGGGTTCGGCAGGACGACGATTCGTCCGGGAGCGAAATATGAGTGCAGAACAACACGACGTTGGTGTCTCGCAGGTGGCGGCAGCGATCGCCGAGCCGGCTCGGACCAAAATCCTCTGTTCGTTGATGGATGGCCATGCCCGTACCAGCACCGAGCTGGCGAGCATTGCCGAAGTCAGCACGTCGACCGCCAGTGCCCATCTGGCCCGGCTCAAGGAGCTGGCGCTGGTGCGCCTGCACGTACAGGGCCGCCATCGTTATTACAGTCTTGCCAATCAGCAGGTCGCCCAGGCCCTGGAAGCACTGATGGTGATCGGCCAGAACGCCGCGCCGACCTTCACCCCACGTACCCCGGATCGCCTGCAATTTGCCCGTACCTGCTACGACCACATGGCCGGCACCCTGGCGGTGTTGCTGCACGACAGGATGCTCGAGACCGGCTGGCTGCTGGTTACCGAGCAACAGTCGTATCGGTTGAGTGCCAGCGGCGAGGCGGGATTCCAGCAGTTGGGCATTGAGGTCAGTGAGCTGAGCGCACTGCGCCGGCGCTTTGCCTGTCCGTGCCTGGACTGGAGCATGCGCCGCCCGCACCTGGGTGGCGCATTGGGGGCAGCCTTGTTGGCGACCGCACTCAAGCGCAGGTGGTTGATCCAGGACCTGGACAGCCGGGCGTTGGCACTGACGGCAACCGGGCACAAAGAACTCGGCAGCCGGTTCGGCGTCCCGTTGCCGGCCCAGTTGCCGCCAGCATCAGCTGGGGCTCGCAAAACCGTACGCCGAGCGCTCGTCAGCCCTGGGCCCTAGCGGTTGGCGGAAGCCATCAACACGCCGAAACCGGCGAAGGTAGCCCCCGAGATCTTGGCCGTCAACCAGGCACCTTTCGGGCTCGACAACCAGCCTCTGGCGGCGTTGGCGAGTAGGGCATAGCTGGTATGTACGAGGATTACCACCACGCCGTAGGACGCGACCAGCTTGAAGAACTGGCTGTAGAAGTGCGCCGAAGGATCGATGAACTGCGGGAAAACCGCGAGAAAGAAAAACACTGCCTTGGGGTTGAGGAACTGGATCGACGCGGCTTCCAGGTAACGATAGCCGGGACTCGTAGGTGAGGCGTGTAGCCGCGCACTGAAACGGTCGGAGCGCCAGCTTTTGTACCCCAGGTACAGCAGGTAAGCGGCACCTGCATATTTCAGTACGCTGAAGGCCTGCGCTGAGGTACTGAGAATCAGGCCGACACTGGTGGCGCTGATCGAAGCCACGAGGAAGGCACCCGAGGCGATGCCCAGAATACCTGGCAGTGCACCGGTCCAGCCGTGCCGCAGGGCGTTGGACAGGGTCAGCAGCACACCAGGTCCGGGACTCAGGATGGTCAGGGTGGCGAACAGTAAAAACAGTCCGTAGGTGTGCATGTCGTGCTCCGTCAGAAGGTGTCGGCTGGGTGTGCAAAGGTTGGCGCGACGCCGAGCACGTGACAAACGCTTTAATTGCCACGCATATGTGACTAAATTAGACCCATGATCACTCAACTCCCGCCCTTGAATGCTGTTCGTGCCTTCGCCGTTGCTGCCCGCCACCAGAGCTTCAGCCTGGCGGCCGAGGAGCTCCATGTCAGCCACAGCGCCGTCAGCCGGCACATCAAGTTGCTTGAAGAGCATCTGGGTGTACTGCTGTTCGAGCGCCGAATCCGTCAGTCGGTGCTGACGCCGGCTGGGCAGCGCTTCTATGAACAGGTCAGCGCTGGCCTGGCACAGATCGCCAGCGCCGCCGCTGAGCTAAAGCGACAGGCCTCGCTGCCTGCGGTGAAAATCAACGTGCGCCCGTCCTTCGCCATGCTCTGGCTAAACCCCAGGCTCGCTGAATTCAGCACCCTGTACCCGCAGATCGAACTGCAGGTGGTCACCCAGACCCAGGCGCCCGATCAGGCGCGGGATGGCTTCGACGTGGTGATTCGCCGCGGACGTGACGACTGGGCGCCGGCCCTTGAGGCGCAGGCGTTGTTTGAGGACGAGTTGGTGCTGGTGGCGGCGCCTTCGCTGATCGAACGCCTCGGCCTCGATGACCTCGACGCGCTGGTTGGGCACCGACTGCTGATCGCCAAGGCGCGGCGCGAAGACTGGCATAACTGGGCCATGCACTTCGGCCAGGCCCAATCGAGCACCCAACTGACACGCCAGTTCGAGCACATGCATCTGGTGCTGGAGGCCGCCGTGGAGGGACAGGGTGTTGCCTTGTGCCCGACGTCGCTGCTGGGCAGCCATCTGTCAAATGGTCAACTGATCTGCCCGTTGCCCGCAATGCGCATACCGTTGCCGCGTTACTACTACGGGCTGGCCCCGCAGGTGACACAGCAGACGCAAGTCTTCGTGGCATGGTTGCGCGCCCAGTCCGCAGCAACGGCGCCGACAAAAAAGGCCCAGCCGACGCGCTAACGCCGGCTGGGCCTGTTCAGTGCCTGGAACGCTGGATCAGACCTTGACGATCCAGCCTTCTGGCGCTTCGATGTCGCCGGTCTGTACACCGGTCAGCTCTTTGTAGAGCTTCTGGGTGATCGGGCCGACTTCGGTTTCGCTGTGGAACACGTGCAGGTGGTCGTTGTAGCTGATGCCACCGATCGGCGTGATCACTGCGGCAGTGCCGCAGGCGCCGGCTTCCTTGAAGTCCGCCAGCTTGTCGATGAACACGTCACCTTCCACCACTTCCAGGCCCAGGCGCGACTGAGCCAGCTCGATCAACGACAGACGAGTAATGCCCGGCAGCACCGAAGGCGACTTCGGCGTGACGAACTTGTTGTCGTGGGTGATCCCAAAGAAGTTGGCCGAGCCGACTTCTTCGATTTTCGAGTGGGTCATCGGGTCCAGGTAGATGCAGTCGGCGTAGTGCGCCTTCTTGGCCTGGGAGCCGGGCATCAGGCTGGCGGCATAGTTGCCACCGACCTTGGCCGCGCCGGTGCCTTGTGGAGCGGCACGGTCGAAGCTGGAGATCAGGAAGTTGTGCGGGGTCAGGCCGCCCTTGAAGTAGGCGCCGACCGGGATAGCGAAGATCGAGAAGATGAACTCAGGGGCGGTGCGTACGCCGATGTTGTCACCCACGCCGATCACGAACGGGCGCAAGTACAGCGCGCCGCCGGTGCCGTATGGCGGAATGAAACGCTCGTTGGCACGGACCACGGCCTTGCAGGCTTCGATGAACTGTTCGGTTTCGACGAACGGCATCAGCAGGCGTGCGCAGCTGCGCTGCATGCGCAGGGCGTTCTGGTCCGGGCGGAACAGGTTGATCGAGCCGTCCTTGCAGCGATAGGCCTTCATGCCTTCGAAGCATTGCTGGCCGTAGTGCAGGGCGGTGGAGCCTTCACTGATGTGCAGCACGTTATCTTCGGTCAGGGTGCCTGCGTCCCACTCGCCGTTACGCCAGTGCGACAGATAGCGCTTGTCTGTCTTGATGTAGTCAAAACCCAGCTTGTCCCAATTGATGCTTTCGTTACCCATGACACCCTCTATCACTTAACAATCGCCTGAACGGTTCAAGGCTTCTGACGTTTTTCTGGATGGGCACAACAATACTTCATTCCGGGCCGGTTTCGCAGCCCAGACGATCGGACGAGAGGCAGATTAATCGTGTTGGCCTCAAGAAATCGCGGGCAAGCCCGCTCCCACAGTACGTCTAACCCATGTGGGAGCGGGCTTGCCCGCGAAGAGGCCATCACCTATGCCCACCAATCGCCCCTGGATTACAGGTGCAGCGCATGCCCCAAGGCCCGCAATGCAGCCTCTTGTACCGCCTCACCCAGTGTCGGGTGGGCGTGGATGGTGCCGGCGATGTCTTCCAGGCGAGCGCCCATTTCCAGGCTCTGGCCGAATGCGGCGGACAACTCCGAGACCCCGACCCCGACGGCTTGCCAGCCCAGGATCAGGTGATTATCGCGACGTGCCACGACCCGCACGAAGCCGCTTTTCGATTCCAGGGTCATCGCCCGGCCGTTGGCGGCGAACGGGAAGCTGGCAACGATGCAGTCCAGGCCCGCCGCCTTGGCTTCGTCCGGGGTCTTGCCGACCACCACCAGTTCCGGGTCGGTAAAGCACACGGCGGCGATGGCGGTGGGGTTGAACTCGCGGGTTTTGCCGCTGATCAGCTCCGCGACCATCTCACCCTGGGCCATGGCGCGGTGAGCCAGCATCGGCTCGCCACTCAAGTCGCCGATCGCCCAGACGTTGCGCATGCTGGTGGCGCAGCGGTTGTCGATCTTGATCGCCGCACCGTTCATCTGCAGGTTCAGGGCTTCGAGGTTCCAGCCCTGGGTGTTGGGTTTGCGTCCGACGGCCACCAGCACCCGATCGGTCGCAAGGCTCAGGGTGCCGCCATCCGGCTCCGTGACTTGCAGAGTATTTGCATCAGAATCAAAGCTTTGCACGCTATGTTTCAAGTAAAGCTTTATCCCGAGTTTTTTCAGCTCTTCGTGCACCGGCTGGGTCAGCTCGGCGTCGTAGGCTGGCAGGATCCGCTCCTGGGCTTCGACCACGCTGACTTCGGCGCCGAGCTTGCGGTAGGCAATGCCCAGCTCCAGGCCGATGTAACCGCCGCCGACCACCACCAGGTGTTTCGGCAGGCTTTGGGGTGCCAGGGCTTCGGTGGAGGAGATGATCGGCCCGCCAATCGGCAGCATCGGCAGGTTGACGCTTTTCGAACCGGTGGCCAGCAGCAGGTGCTCGCACTGGATGCGGGTGTCGCCGACGTCAACGGTCTTGCCGTCGACTACCTTGGCCCAGCCATGGATGACCTGGACCTTGTGCTTTTTCAGCAGGGCCGCAACGCCGGTGGTCAGGCGATCGACGATGCCATCCTTCCACTCGACGCTTTTGCCAATGTCCAGGCTCGGCGCGGCGACGGTGATCCCCAGGGCCGAGTGCTGGTTGTGTTGGCGGGTCTGGTGAAATTGTTCCGCGACATGAATCAGCGCCTTGGACGGAATGCAGCCGATGTTCAGGCAGGTGCCGCCCAGTGCCTGGCCTTCGACCAGGATGGTATTGATGCCCAGTTGCCCGGCACGAATAGCCGCTACGTAACCGCCAGGGCCGCCGCCAATGATCAGCAGCGTGGTGTTCAGAGTCTGCATGTCTTACTCCACAAACAGCGTAGCGGGTTGTTCGAGCAAACCACGCAGGGCCTGGATGAATTGTGCTGCGTCCATGCCATCGACCACTCGGTGATCGAAGGAACTGGAGAGGTTCATCATTTTGCGGATCACGATCTGGCCCTTGATCACCATAGGCCGCTCGACGATCTTGTTGACGCCGATGATCGCCACTTCCGGCAGGTTCAGCACCGGGGTGCTGACAATGCCACCCAGGGCGCCGAGGCTGGTCAGGGTGATGCTGGAGCCGGACAGTTCGTCGCGGCTGGCCTTGCCGTTGCGCGCGGCCGTGGCCAGGCGGGCGATTTCCCCGGCGCTGTCCCACAGGCTGCGGGCTTCGGCGTGCCGCACTACGGGCACCATCAGGCCGATGTCGGCCTGGGTGGCGATACCCACGTGCACGGCGCCAAGGCGGGTGATCACCTGGGCTTCGTCATCGTAGCGGGCGTTGATCTGCGGGAAGTCGCGCAGGGCAACCACCAGGGCACGCACCAGGAACGGCAGCAAGGTCAGCTTGCCGCGGCTCGCGCCGTGTTTTTCGTTGAGGTGTGCGCGCAGTTCTTCGACGGCGGTGACGTCGATTTCTTCGACATAACTGAAGTGCGCCGCACGCTGGGTAGCGTCCTGCATGCGCTGGGCGATCTTGCGGCGCATGCCGATGACCGGGATCTGCTCTTCGTCATGTCGTTCGCGGTAGGCATTGCCGGCCGTGGAGGTTGTCCCGGGGCCCTGTGCCAGGTAGGCGTCGAGGTCTTCGTGGAGAATGCGCCCGGCAGGGCCGGTGCCCTGGACCAGACGCAACTGGATACCAGCGTCCAGGGCATGCTTGCGCACGGCCGGCGAGGCCAGCGGACGTTCGTCGGCGGTACGAGCCACCGGCGCCTGGGGCGCTGGTCGGCAGGCTGCTGCAGGTTTGCTCGGCGCCACGGTCTCGACCTTGGGTGCGGGTGCCGGCGCCATTTTGGCGGGCTCGGCCTTGACCTCGGCCACGGCAGCCGGCTGTGCGGATTCCTTGTAGTTGCCCGCGCCTTCGACTTCGATGCTGATCAGGATGCTGCCCACGGCCATCACTTCACCGGGCACACCGCCCAGGGAAATCACCTTGCCGTGCACCGGCGAAGGGATATCGACCATCGCCTTGTCGGTCATCACATCGGCCAGTACCTGGTCTTCGACCACCAGGTCGCCAACCTTGACGTGCCACACCGACAGTTCTACTTCTGCAATGCCTTCGCCAATGTCCGGCATTTTAATAACGTGCGTGCCCATTCAGACCTCCATGACCCGTTTCAACGCCGCGCCCACACGGGACGGCCCTGGGAAATACGCCCACTCTTGCGCGTGCGGGTAGGGGGTGTCCCAACCGGTCACACGTTCGATCGGCGCTTCCAGGTAGTGGAAGCAGTGTTCCTGTACCAGCGACACCAGCTCGGCGCCAAAACCGCAGGTGCGGGTGGCTTCGTGGACGACCACGCAACGGCCGGTCTTCTTCACCGAGTTGACGATGGTTTCCAGGTCCAGCGGCCACAGGCTGCGCAGGTCGATGACTTCGGCATCGATCCCACTTTCTTCAGCCGCCACCTGGGAGACATAGACGGTGGTGCCGTAGGTAAGGATGGTCACGTCCTTGCCCGGACGGGTGATTGCCGCGACGTCCAGTGGCACGGTGTAGTAGCCGTCCGGTACCTGCGCGGCCGGGTGTTTCGACCAAGGGGTCACCGGGCGGTCGTGGTGGCCGTCGAACGGGCCGTTGTACAGGCGTTTCGGCTCGAGGAAGATCACCGGGTCATCGTTTTCGATGGAGGCGATCAGCAGGCCCTTGGCGTCGTAGGGGTTGGACGGCATGACGGTGCGCAGGCCGCAGACCTGGGTGAACATCGCTTCGATGCTCTGGCTGTGGGTCTGGCCACCGTAGATGCCACCGCCGCACGGCATGCGCAGGGTCATCGGCGCGGTGAACTCGCCGGCCGAGCGATAACGCAGGCGGGCGGCTTCGGAAATGATCTGGTCGGATGCCGGGTAGACGTAGTCGGCAAACTGGATCTCGGCCACCGGGCGCAGGCCATAGGCACCCATGCCGACGGCGACGCCGACGATCCCGCTTTCCGAGATCGGTGCATCGAACACCCGCGAGGTGCCGTACTTGTTCTGCAGGCCTTCGGTGCAACGGAACACGCCACCGAAGTAGCCGACGTCCTGGCCGAACACCACTACGTTGTCGTCGCGCTCAAGCATCACGTCCATGGCCGAGCGCAGGGCCTGGATCATGGTCATGGTGGTCGTGGTCATGGCGGTTTCCAACTCGATTTTATGGTTGTGATCGTTCATGTCAGATCCCCAACTCCTGGCGCTGGCGCTTCAAGTGCTCCGGCATCTCTTTATAGACGTCCTCGAACATGGTCGCGGCGCTCGGGATCTGGCCACCGGCCAGGGTGCCGTACTGCTCGGCTTCTTTTTGCGCGGCAATCACTTCGGCTTCCAGCTCGGCGCTCAGGGCCGTGTGTTCCTCGTCGGACCAGTGGCCATTTTTCACCATGTGCTGCTTCAGGCGGGCGATCGGGTCACCCAAGGGGAAGTGGCTCCAGTCGTCGGCAGGGCGGTACTTGGACGGATCATCGGAAGTCGAGTGCGGGCCGGCGCGGTAGGTGACCCATTCGATCATGGTCGGGCCCAGGTTGCGGCGCGCACGCTCGGCAGCCCAGGCGGACGCGGCGTAGACCGCGATGAAGTCGTTGCCGTCGACCCGCAGCGATGCGATGCCGCAGCCCACGCCACGACCGGCGAAGGTGGTGGCTTCACCGCCGGCAATGGCCTGGAAGGTGGAGATCGCCCACTGGTTGTTGACCACGTTGAGGATCACCGGCGCGCGGTACACGTGGGCGAAGGTCAGGGCGGTGTGGAAGTCCGACTCGGCGGTAGCGCCGTCACCGATCCAGGCCGAGGCGATTTTGGTGTCGCCCTTGATCGCCGAGGCCATGCCCCAGCCCACGCCCTGGATGAACTGGGTCGCCAGGTTGCCCGAGATGGTGAAGAACCCAGCGTCCCTGACCGAGTACATGATTGGCAATTGCCGGCCCTTGAGCGGATCGCGCTCGTTGGACAGCAGTTGGCAGATCAGGTCGACCAATGGCACTTCACGGGCCATCAGGATGCTTTGCTGGCGGTAGGTGGGGAAGCACATGTCGTCGATGTTCAGGGCCAGGGCCTGGGCACTGCCGATGGCTTCTTCACCGAGGCTCTGCATGTAGAACGACATTTTTTTCTGACGCTGGGCGACCACCATGCGGTTGTCATAGATCCGCGTCTTGAGCATGGCTCGCATGCCTTTGCGCAGGATCTCCACCGACACGCCTTCGGCCCACGGGCCCAGGGCATTGCCCTGGTCGTCGAGCACGCGAATCAGGCCACGGGCCAGGTCGGCGGTGTCGGCCGGTTCTACGTCGATTGGGGGTTTGCGCACAGTGCCCGCATCGGTCAGATGCAGGTAGGAGAAGTCGGTTTTGCATCCAGGACGGCCCGATGGTTCAGGCACGTGCAGGCGCAGCGGTTCATACGCTTCTTTCATGGCTTCTACGCTCGATCTTGTGAATTTCTTGTAGTGAGCTGACGTTCATCCTTCGGGTCGAAGGAATCTTGTCCTACAACAATCATAGGCCCGGCGCAGAAGAATATTTATCTCTGTTTCGTTGCACTTGAGATCATTTGAGGATAAAAAATCTGCATAAACATAAAAAACAGGTGGTTTTGTCTCATGCGCAAACTGGACCGTACCGATATCGGCATTCTCAACAGCCTTCAGGAGAACGCGCGCATCACCAATGCCGACCTTGCCCGCTCGGTGAATCTGTCGCCCACGCCCTGTTTCAATCGGGTCAAGGCCATGGAGGAGCTGGGGCTGATTCGCGAGCAGGTGACGCTGCTGGATGCTGATCTGCTGGGGCTGCATGTCAATGTGTTCATTCACGTCAGCCTGGAGAAGCAGGTGGAGGAGGCGCTGCAGCATTTCGAGGAGGCGATTGCCGATCGTCCGGAGGTGATGGAGTGTTATCTGATGGCCGGGGATCCGGACTATCTGATCCGGGTGCTGGTGCCGACCATTCAGTCGCTGGAGCGCTTCATGATGGATTTTCTGACCAAGGTGCCGGGGGTGGCCAATATTCGCTCCAGTTTTGCCCTTAAGCAGGTGCGGTATAAGACGGCGTTGCCTTTGCCGGCGAATGGGTTGACGTTGGGGGGTTGACGCGTCTCGGCTTCAGAGCTGGTTGATCGGGATTTTCAGGTACACCACGCCATTGTTTTCCGGCGGCGGCAGGCGGCCTGCTCGGACGTTGACCTGGATCGCTGGCAACAGCAGGGTTGGCATGTCCAGTCCGGCATCACGTTCGGTGCGCATGGTGATGAATGTGGCGGCGTCGATGCCGTCGTGTACATGGATGTTGTGCGCGCGCTGTTCGCCGACGGTGCTCTGGCACTGTGGCGGGCGGGCGGGTGGCGGGTAGTCGTGGCAGACGTAGAGGCGGGTGGTGGCGGGGTAGGCCAGCAGGCGCTGGATCGAGGCGTACATCTGCGCGGCGTTGCCGCCGGGGAAGTCGCAGCGGGCCGTGCCGACGTCTGGCAGGAACAGGGTGTCGCCCACCAGGATCAGTTGCTCGTCGATCAGGTACGCCATGTCTGCCGGGGTGTGCCCAGGCACATGCAGGGCTTTGGCCGACAGGTTGCCGATGGCAAAAACCTCGTCCGGCGCAAATAGATGATCGAACTGCGAACCGTCGACAGCAAATCCCGTTTCCAGGTTGAACAGGCCCTTGAACACCGCCTGTACCTGGCTGATGGCCTGGCCGATGGCGATCTTGCCGCCCAGTTCGCCGCGCAGGTAGGGCGCGGCGGACAGGTGATCGGCGTGGGCGTGGGTTTCCAGCAGCCATTGCACCTGCAGTCGGTGTTCGCGCACGAAGTGGATAATCCGCTGGGCCTGGACCGTCGAGGTTTGTCCGGAGGCTGCAGCGTAGTCGAGCACTGGGTCGACGATCGCGCAGGCGCCGCCATCGGCTTCGTAGATCACGTAGCTGTAGGTCGACGAGGCGGGGTCGAGGAAGGCTTCAATCAAGGCGGGCATGGTGGCCGTTTCTGTCGGGACAAGCCTTGAGGGTAGTGGCATCTTCCCTGGCTTGACCAGCCCCGGGACAAATCAATACATGAAAAAAGCCGCGCGCGCTCTATCCTGTCAGGCATCGATACCGGGCGTTCCCGGCTTTTTTTCGCGGACCGTGAGTGTTTTATGTTGCTGGCGAGTTTTTTTGGCGTGGTGATGGGGCTGGTGCTGGGCTTGACGGGGGCAGGGGGTGGCATTCTAGCGGTCCCGGCGTTGGTGCTCGGTCTGGGCTGGAGCATGACCCAGGCGGCCCCGGTGGCTCTGTTCGCGGTGGGCAGCGCGGCGGCGGTGGGTGCCATCGATGGTTTGCGCCACGGCCTGGTGCGCTACCGCGCGGCGCTGTTGATTGCGTTGTTGGGCGCGGTGTTTTCCCCTCTGGGTATTTATTTCGCCCATCAGTTACCGGAAAAAATCCTCATGCTGCTGTTCAGCCTGCTGATGGTCATGGTGGCCGTGCGCATGCTGCGCCGTGAACGCCAGGACGCCGGGCCGAGCGATCACGGTCACGCCAACTGGGGGCAGAAGAACTGCATGCTCGACCAGCAGACCGGGCGCTTTTCCTGGACCGCCAAGTGCACCGCAACCCTGGCCGCACTCGGCGCGGTGACCGGGGTGGTGTCGGGGTTGCTCGGGGTGGGCGGTGGGTTCCTGATTGTCCCGGCGTTCAAGCAACTGACCGACGTGCAGATGCGTGGAATCGTCGCCACATCGTTGATGGTGATCAGCCTGATTTCGCTGATTGGCGTGATCGGTGCCTTCCATGCCGGCGTACGTATCGATCGCTTGGGTGTGGCGTTCATTGTCGCCAGTATCCTCGGCATGCTGCTCGGTCGCAGACTCTGCGCCCATGTCCCGGCTCGCGCGTTGCAGGTCGGCTTTGCCAGCGTGTGCGTGGTGGTTGCGCTGTACATGCTGGTAAAGGCCCAGGCCTGACGACCAGAACCCAACTCCACAAATTCGCGGGCTCAATGCAAAACCCACGAGCACCGCAAATCCCTGTGGGAGCGAGCCTGCTCGCGATAGCGGTGGGTCAGGTGCTATCCATGTTGGCTGTGTCGGCCATCGCGAGCAGGCTCGCTCCCACGGTAAAGAGGCGTACGCCGAAAGTGGCGGGCCCTTGGCCGGGGCCGGTCTTACACCGTAGTAGCTGAGCATCACCCGCCAACCCAAAGCACCTGGCAACCGCCTCCAAGGCAGCGTATGACGCCTCCGTTCGGCTTTCGATAATCGCCTCCGACATCAAGTCCCCGTTGCGGAGCGCGCCATGCACAACAATAAGAACTTCCAGCACCGTTTCTTGCCAGCCTTCATCGCCAGTCTGTCGACCCTCGGCCTCAGCTCGTTCGCCCAGGCCGATATCATGCTCTACGACAAGGACCAGACCACATTCTCCACCGACGGCTACATCAACGCGTTCTACGTCAACAGCGACGTCGACCGCACGGGTGATCAGTACGATCGGCGGCAGTCGCGGGTGAAGATGGGTTTTTTGCCCAACTACCTGGGCTTCAACATGGGCAAGCAAGTCGATGATCTGAAACTCGGCGCCCGGGCTTCGTTCTGGGTGACCATCAACGACAGCGAAACCAACGGCACCGACACCGCCATCGACGTGCGCCAGTTCTACGGCACGGTAGCCAACCCCGAGTGGGGCGAGGTGCTGATCGGCAAGGATTTCGGGTTGTTTGCCCGTTCCAACATCCTGCTCGACGAACTGCTGGCCGGTTATGGCCAGGTCAGCGACACCCTGGGCCTGGTGGATGGCGGTGGAGTGTCGTTCGGCAACATCGGCACCGGCTACCCGTACCCATTCCCGACTTCGCAAATCACCTACCGCACGCCGGTGCTGGACGGGTTGCGGGTGGCCGTGGGGATCATGGACCCGGTCGACACCAACGACAGCAGCCCGACCGGCAAGGCCTACCAGGAAAACCCGCGGACCGAGAGCGAGATCACCTACCAGTTCGACCTCGCCGGGGCGAAGATCTACAGCTGGGTCAACGGCAGCTACCAGACCTCCGACAACACCGATTCGAGCGTCGATACCATTACCTCCAAAGGCGTCGGTTACGGCGTGCAGGCCAAGATGGGCGGGCTGTCGCTGACCGGGTCCGGCTTCCAGGCCAAGGGCATCAACCCGTTCTATACCAACAACGCCGGCGAACCCACGCTGCGCAACGTCGACAGCGACGGCTACCTGCTGCAGGGCTCCTACAAGTTGGGCAAGAACCGCCTGGCCTTGTCCTACGGCAAGACCAAAGACGATGGCAACGGCGTGGTCGGCAGCGGCGCGGATTACGAGACCCGGGGCATCGCCCTGTTCCACGACGTCAACGACAACCTCAAGCTGGTGGCCGAGTACAACCAGTTCGAACTCAACGGCCACGATAGCGACGCGCAGAACGAAGACACCGATACCTTTGCCGTGGGTGCGGTGCTGACCTGGTAACCCCCCGGTGTGGCGCTGGCTGTGCGCATCACGGCCGGCGTCGCACCCCTCTCATCCCATCGAAGTGCCAGACCGCTACCCAAGTAGCATAGGTCGCGGTCCGTGGCCTTCGTACACTCAAGCCTCAACCATGCGCACCTGCCGGAGGCGACGATGCAGCAGGTCCAGAGTGAAGGGATCGTCAGTGCCATGTCCCAGGCCAGTGACGCGCAACAGGTAGCCCAGGAGCTGGCGCGGCAGTTGTTGCATCCGCACCTGGGATTCGTGCTGTTTTTCTGCTCCGCCGAGTACGACCTCCAGGCGCTGGGCGAGGCCCTGGCGCAGGGGTTCGGCGGGATCCGCCTGGTGGGCTGCACCAGTGCCGGGGAAATCACCCCCCAGGGCTACGGCCGCAACTGCGTAACGGCGGTGGGTTTCGATCACCGGCACTTCTCTATCTCTACCGCGCTGATCGACGAGATGGAGCACTTCAGCCTGATCGACGCCCAGCAGATGGTCGAGCGCCTGGTCAGTGGCTGTCGCAGCAACACCCTGGCCCCGATCAAGGGCAACAGCTTTGCCCTGACCCTGCTTGACGGGCTGTCCAGTCGCGAGGAGATGGTGCTTGCCGCCCTCAGTGCCGCCTTGGGCGACATCCCCCATTTCGGTGGTTCGGCCGGCGACGACAATTACCTGACTCACACCCATGTGTACTTCGACGGTGCGTTTCACAGCGGCGCGGCGGTGGTGGTGCTGGTCAATACCTGGCTCGACTTTGAAGTGTTCACCACCCACCACATCCTGCCGCGTGCGGAAAAACTGGTGGTGACCGGTGCCGACAGTCCTTCCAGGCGGGTGTTCGAACTCAACGCCGAGCCAGCCGCCGAAGAGTACGCCCGGCACATTGGGGTGCCGGTGGCCGAGCTCGACCACCGGATTTTTGCCGCCCACCCCTTGGCCGTGCGGATCAACCAGCAGTACTACGTGCGGGCGATCCAGCAAGTGCACCCGGACCTGAGCCTGAGTTTCTACTGCGCGGTGGAAAACGGCATTGTCCTCACCGCCATGACGCCGGGGCCGATGCTGCCGAACCTGGAGCAGCTGTTCGCGGGCTTGCAGGAGCGCCTCGGCGAGCTGCTGCTGACCATCGGTTGCGACTGCTTCCTGCGGCGCCTGGAACTGGAAGACAGCGGCAAGCTGGAGCAGATCGGCGGGTTTTTGCGGGACCAGCGGGTGATGGGTTTCAACACCTACGGAGAACAGTTCAATGGCATGCACATCAACCAGACCTTTACCGGGGTTGCCATTGCCCGTGGCCGATCCCCAGCAAAACGCTGAGCTGCAGGCGCAGATCGCCTGCCTGCAGCGCGACAACCACAAACTGGCGCGCATCAACAGTGCCCTGATCGAGCGCATCGAATCCGGCGTCACCCGGGGCAACGACCCCTATGCGGCGTTCCAGCACTCGGTGGTGCTGGCCGAACAGGTGCGTGAGCGTACCGATGCGCTGAACCAGGCGATGGCCGAGCTCAAGGCCGGCAATCACCTGCTCAGTGACGCGCGGCTGCGGGCCGAGACGGCGCACCAGCACCTGATCGATGCCATCGAGAGCATTTCCGACGCCTTTGTGCTGTTCGACGCCGACCAGCGCATCGTCCTGTTCAATAGCCGCTTCAAGGCGTTCTGGAGCAACAGCCGGGTGCGGATCATCGCCGGCATGCGCCTGGGCGAGGTCAAGCGCCTGATGGCCGGGACCGGGCTGTTTACCGAGGAACCCCGGGGCAGTGCCGACGAAAGCCTGCTGTATCGCCTGCAGAACGGGCGCTGGTTGCAGGTCAGCGAGCGGCCGACCCAGGAAGGCGGGCGGGTGATCCTGTTCACCGATATCACCGAGGTCAAGCAAAGCGAGACCGTGCGCCGTGAGCAGGCAGTGGCGCAGAAATCCCATTTGTTGCAACGGGCGGTGGACAACCTGTCCCAAGGGGTGGCGATGGTCAACGCCGAGGGCGTGCTGGAACTGTGGAACCGGCGTTTTCTCGAACTCAGCGGACTGGCTCCGGTGGCCGCCCATCGACCGTTCAGCGAGGTCATCGGCGACAGCGAACTGCAACTGCTGACCCCCGCCAGTCGCGACGCCAACGGCCGCCCCGTGCAGGAGTGCGAACAGCGCCTGTACGATGGCCGGGTCCTGGAGATCCGCACCCATCCATTGCCCACCGGCGGTTTCGTCAACACCTTCACCGACATCACCGAGCGCTACCAGCACGCCGAAGCGCTGAGTGAAAGCGAGCGCTGGATCCGCCTGATCACCGACCACGTGCCGGCCCTGATCGCCTACCTCAACGCCGACCTGGTCTACGAATTCACCAACAAGGTCTACGAAGAGTGGTACTGCTGGCCACGCGGGGTGATGCTCGGCCAGAGCCTGCGCGAGGTCCATAGCGAGCAGCACTATCAACGCCTGGAAGCCTATGTGGCGCGGGCGCTGGCGGGCGAGAGCGTGACCTTCGAGTTTGCCGAGACCAACATCAACAATCAGGAGCGCTACATGCTGCGCTCCTACGTGCCCAATCGCCTGGCCAGCGGCGAAGTGGTGGGGATCTTTGTGCTGATTCGCGACATCACCGAGCGCCGACGGACCGCCGAGGCACTGCATCAGGCCTATCAGAACCTCGAGCTGCGGGTGCGCGAACGCACCACGGAGCTGACCACCCTCAACACTCAACTGCGCAGCGAGATCGACGAGCGCCGGCGCGTCGAATCGCGGCTGCGCGAGGCCAAGCTGGAGGCCGAGCGGGCCAACCTGTCGAAGACCAAGTTTCTCGCCGCGGTCAGCCATGACCTGCTGCAACCGCTGAACGCCGCGCGGTTGTTTACCGGGGCCTTGCTCGAACGCCGCGAGCCCCAGGCCAATGAAGTGCTGGTGCGCAATGTCAGCAATTCGCTGGAGGACGTGGAAAACCTGCTGGGCACCCTGGTCGATATTTCCAAGCTGGATGCCGGGGTGATCACTGCCGATATCGCGCCGTTCGCCTTGAGCGAGTTGCTCGAAAACCTCGCCGCGGAGTACACCCAGGTGGCTCGCAGCGAGGGCCTGGAACTGCACTTCGTGGCCTGTTCGGCCTTGGTGCGCAGTGACATCCAGTTGCTGGCGCGGATCCTGCGCAATCTGCTGAGTAATGCCATCCGCTACACCTACAGCGGCCGCGTGGTGTTGGGGTGTCGGCGCCAGCACCAGCGGCTGTCGATCGAGGTCTGGGACAGCGGCATGGGCATCGCCGAAGATCGCCTGGAGGAAATTTTCCAGGAGTTCAAACGCGGCGACGTGCAGCGCCCCCATCAGGATCGAGGGCTGGGCCTGGGGTTGGCGATCGTCGAGAAGATCGCCGGGATCCTCGGCCACCGGATCCACGTGCGTTCCTGGCCGGGGCGCGGCTCGGTATTTTCCGTGGAAGTGCCGCTCAGCGCCACTGCGCCCAAGGCCCTGCCAAGCCTGGTGATCAGCGAGCCGATGTTGGAGCGCCTGCGGGGCGCGCGGGTGTGGGTACTGGATAACGACGCGGCGATCTGCGCCGGCATGCGCACCTTGCTTGAAGGCTGGGGCTGCCGGGTGGTAACCGCGTTGTCCGAGCAGGACCTGGCACGCCAGGTGGACAACTACCACGCCGAAGCCGACTTGCTGATCGCCGACTATCATCTGGACGACGAGCAGAATGGTGTCGACGCCGTGGCCCGGATCAACGCCCGGCGCGCCTGCGCGATTCCGGCGATGATGATCACCGCCAACTACAGCAACGAGCTCAAGCAGCAGATCCGCGAGCTGGGCCATACCCTGATGCACAAGCCGGTGCGGCCGATGAAGCTCAAGACCGCGATGAGCCATTTGCTCGGCCGGGTGTAGGCCTGGGTCGAGCGCCCTGGGGAGCTTTTTATCGGCAATTCGGCCTGCGGATAACCCCCCGGCTGTTCGTCCCCATGCAAAACCCGGCTGTGGCGGGTATCCTTGCCACGCGAGGTTACACGTCTGGATAGGGGAGCAAGCAAGCATGGATAAAGTCATCGTCATCACCGGTGGCAGTCGCGGTATTGGCGCGGCCACGGCGTTACTGGCCGCAGAGCAGGGGTATCGCATCTGCATCAACTACCAGGCGGACGAAGAGGCGGCCCATCGGGTCCTGGCCCAAGTCCGTGCCCTGGGGGCCCAGGCAATCGCGGTGCGTGCCGATGTCAGCATCGAAGACGAAGTGATCAGCCTGTTCCAGCGCGTCGACCAAGAACTGGGGCGGGTCACCGCGCTGGTCAACAACGCCGGCACGGTCGGGCAGAAGTCTCGCGTCGAGGACATGTCCGAGTTTCGCATCCTGAAAATCATGAAGACCAACGTCCTGGCGCCGATTCTCTGCGCCAAGCACGCACTGCTGCGGATGTCGCCCAAACATGGCGGGCAGGGTGGCAGCATCGTCAACGTCTCGTCGGTCGCCTCGCGCCTTGGATCGCCCGGGGAGTACGTCGACTACGCCGCCTCCAAGGGGGCACTGGACTCCTTCACCATCGGCCTGTCCAAGGAAGTCGCCGGCGAAGGCATCCGGGTCAACGCGGTGCGGCCGGGCTACATCTACACCGACTTCCATGCCCTGAGCGGCGACCCGGACCGGGTCAGCAAACTCGAGTCGGGAATTCCCATGGCCCGTGGCGGGCGTCCCGACGAAGTCGCCGAGGCAATCATCTGGCTGCTCTCGGACAAGGCGTCCTATGCGGTCGGGACTTTCATTGACGTGGCGGGCGGGCGCTAGAACGAGCGCACGATACGGCCCAGGGTCTCCATGGCCTTTTCCGTGTCCTCGGTCCAGGGGCTGCCGTAGTTCAGGCGGATGCAGTTGCGAAAACGTCGGGTCGGAGAAAAGATCGGTCCCGGCGCGATGCTGATGCCCTGGGCCAGGGCCATCTGGAACAACTTCAACGAGTCCATCTGCTCCGGCAGCTCCAGCCACAGGAAGTAGCCGCCGGCCGGCTGGCTGACGCGGGTCTGTGCCGGGAAGTAGCGGGCGATGGCCGCCAGCATGGCGCTTTGCTGTTCTTCCAGGGCATAGCGCAACTTACGCAAGTGGCGGTCATAGCCGCCGTGTTGCAGGTAATCGGCAATCGCTGCCTGGGCCGGCATCGAGGCACACAGCGAGGTCATCAACTTCAGTCGTTCGATCTTCTGCGCATAGCGCCCGGCGGCCACCCAACCAATGCGGTAACCGGGCGCCAGGCTCTTGGCGAACGAACCGCAGTGCATCACCAGGCCCTCGGTGTCGAAGGCCTTGGCCGGTTTCGGTGCTTGCTGGCCGTAATACAGCTCGGCGTAGACGTCATCTTCGATCAGCGGCACCTGATGACGGCGCAGCAACTCCACCAGTTCCTGTTTCTTGGCCTCGGGCATGGTCGCGCCCATCGGGTTCTGGAAGCTGGTCATACACCAGCAGGCCTTGATCGGGTGGCGTTCGAGGGTTTGCGCGAGCACCCCAAGGTCGATGCCATCGCGCGGGTGCACGGGAATCTCCACGGCCTTGAGCTTGAGCCGTTCGAGCACTTGCAGGCTGGCATAGAAGGCCGGGGCCTCGATGGCCACCAGGTCGCCGGGTTCGGTGACGGCTTGCAGGCACAGGTTGAGGGCTTCCAGCGCGCCGTTGGTGATCAGCAGTTCTTCCATGGGCAGCATCAGCCCGCCGACCATGTAGCGCAGGGCGATTTGCCGGCGCAGTTGCGGGTTGCCCGGCGACATGTCGGTGACCACCATGCGCGGGTCCATTTCACGGCTGGCGCTGGCCAGCGAACGCGCCAGGCGTTGCAGCGGAAACAGGGTCGGGCTGGGGAACGCCGAGCCGAACGGCACGGTGTGCGGGTCCTTGATCGAGTCCAGCACCGAGAACACCAGTTCGCTGACGTCGACTTCGGTGGACTCGTTGACCTGGCTGCTGATCACCGGCTCGGAAAACGGGCTGGGGGCGTGGGTGTTGACGAAGTAGCCGGAGCGCGGCCGGGCGCGAATCAGGCCTCGGCGCTCCAGCAGGTAGTAGGCCTGGAACACCGTGGACGGGCTGACCCCATACGTCTGGCTGGCATACCGCACCGAGGGCACCCGCTGGCCGGGCCCCAGGACGCCTGAGCGGATCAGCTCGGCAATGTCGTCAGCGAATTTTTCGTAGCGTTTCATCGAAAGCCCGATAGATGTCATTCAGAAAAATCGAGGTGACTGTTTCGCCAGCAGGCTCGCTGCCACTGGTATGGAGGAGCGAGCCTGCTGGCAATGACAGCACCGCAGTGTAAAGGCTCAGCGGTTCATCGGTGCAACAAAGCGGCTTTTCGCCACGCTGTTGATCTGCGGCTCGTCGCTGTCGCTGACCTTGAAGCTCAGGGTCTGCGAGCTGCTGGCGGGCTTGTCGGTGGTCATGGCGACCGACACCGGCACATCGAGAATCTCCCCGGGTGCCAGGCTCAGCTCGGTCTTGCCCTGCAACTGGAAACCCTCGCCATCGACCAGTGACAGGCGATAGTCCTGGCGCTGTTGGGTCTTGTTGATGATCTTGAGGCTGTAGATGTTCTCGATCTGGCCCTGGCTGTTTTCGCGGAACAGGCCGCGGTCCTTGCTCACGTCCAGGGACACCATCGGCCGCTCCATCAACGCCAGCACCAGGGCGCCGATCATCACCAGTAGCACCGCGGTGTAGCCGATCAGGCGCGGGCGCAGCAAGTGGGTCTTGCCACCTTGCAACTGGTGCTCGGACGTATAGCTGATCAGGCCCCGGGCGTAGCCCATCTTGTCCATGATCGAATCACAGGCGTCGATGCAGGCGGCGCAGCCAATGCACTCCATCTGCAAGCCGTCGCGGATGTCGATCCCGGTGGGGCAGACCTGCACGCACAACTGGCAGTCGATGCAGTCGCCCAGGCCCACCTCGGCCGGCTTGACCTCGCGCTTGCGCGGACCGCGGTGTTCGCCACGGGCGGTGTCGTAGGAGATGGTCAGGGTGTCCTTGTCGAACATCACGCTCTGGAACCGTGCGTAGGGGCACATGTGCATGCACACCGCTTCGCGCAGCCAGCCGGCGTTGATGTAGGTGGCTGCGGTGAAAAACAGTACCCAGAACAGGCTGACGCCGCCCATTTGCCAGGTCAGCAGTTCTTCGGCCAGCGGCCGGATCGGCGTGAAGTAACCGACAAAGGTCAGGCCGGTGAGCACGCTGATCGCCAGCCACATCGTGTGTTTGGCCGAGCGGCGCAGCAGTTTTTCCAGGGTCCAGGGCGCGGCTTGCAGCTTGATCCGCTGGTTGCGCTCACCCTCGGTGACTTTTTCACACCACATGAACAACCAGGTGAACGAGCTCTGCGGGCAGGTGTAGCCACACCAGACGCGCCCGGCAAACACGGTGATTGCGAACAGGCCGAAGGCGCAGATGATCAACAGCGCCGAGAGCAGGATGAAATCCTGCGGCCAGAAGGTTGCACCGAAGATGTGGAACTTGCTCTGCGCCAGGTCCCAGAGCACGGCCTGGCGGCCACCCCAGTTCAGCCACACGGTGCCAAAAAACGCCAGGAACAGAAAACCCGCACCGCTGATGCGCAGGGTACGGAACAAACCGCTGAAGCTACGGGTGTGGATCTGGTTGTCGCTGGATTTGGCCTTCATCTTTGAACGCGAAGGCTCGAATGTTTCTACTAATCGGACGGGGATTTTATCGCTCATGGTCTTTCGCTCATCAGCCTCCATCAGGCCAATGAACTATGCGCGGGCAACTGTTTGCATAACAGACTCAGGTATTGGATTAAAAAGCGGATCAGATGAGCTTCTGCACCGCCCCTGCGACAACTTGATGCACCCCGCCGGGCGTGGCGCGCATGCCTATCCCAGGCGTCTGGCGGGGGGGCTTGATGGAGATCAGTCAAATCACCGAATCACTGTCAGTGACCTTCAGGTGCCGCCGGCCATCGACCGCACCTGCTACGGTCAATGCGTCGGCTTCTGCTTCGGTGATGTACACGCGCTGTCCGTCGAGGTCCACTGCCGACATCGACTTGTCACCGTCGGTGAGGATGGTCACGTCAGCGGCCAGGCGGATCTCTTCGCCGCTTTCGGTGGTGAAAAAGCAGGTCTGGTTTTCGATGCGCACGGTCATGGGGCTCTCCACTGTTTACGGGGCTTTCACGTTAGGGTCCAGGGGCCGTCCATCGTTCGCTGCAACCGATTAGCGGTCGGCGCGGTCCATGCCTTATCAACCTTCTTTTCAGGACTGCCTCATGGACGCCTGGTGGCATGAAGTCTGGATCACCCTGCAAGCGGAGTTCGCCGACATCGGCGACGCATCGCAGTTGACGCGCATTACCGTGCGCTTGCTGATCGCCGCGTTGCTGGGGGCGATCCTCGGCTTTGAGCGTGAGCAGAAAGGCAAGGCCGCCGGGGTGCGCACCCACATGCTGGTCGCCATGGGCGCCGCGCTGTTTGTGCTGGTGCCACAGATGTCCGGGGCCCAGGCCGATGCCATGAGCCGAGTGGTGCAGGGGGTGATCGCCGGCATCGGCTTTCTCGGGGCCGGGACCATTCTCAAGGGCAAGGACGGTGACGAAAGCCACGTCAAAGGCCTGACCACCGCCGCCGGCCTGTGGATGACCGCCGCCATTGGCGTCGCCGCCGGCATGGGCCGCGAGTCGACGGCGGTGCTCAGTACGCTGCTGGCACTGGCGGTGTTCAGCGTCATGCCGTGGATCGTCAACCTGTTTGAAAAGGACAAACAGCCCTAGGGATGGATTCCTATGCCGGGCCGACAATGACCGGCGGCATCGGCGTCGGTGGCTCTTCGCGCGGTGGCGGGTTGGTGCCTGGCGGGTCCTGCTCGGGAACGGGTTGCGGATCGGTGTCGGGGATCACCGGATGATCGATGTTCGGATCCGGGGTTTCTCCAGGGAAAGGATTGGTCATCGGTCTAACCTCCAGTGGTACGTGGCGTGGGTCCTGCTTACGTGGGTTGACCTCCCGCGTGTGGATTTGATTCCAGGCAATTGCCCAGATATCGAGCGCAATGGTTAGCGGGGAGGGGGCGTTGCTGCCCGGATGAATGCCTCGTCAAGGCTGTCGGTGTCGTAGTGGCGGATAAATTCAGCTCCGGATTGAAATGGCTTGAAAGTACATTCACTAATCATATAAAAGCGATCGCAGTTAGCGGAGATTTCTTCAATGTTATGAGAAGAGACTAAAATGGCTACCCCCTCCCGAGCTGCCCCCTTTAAACACTTCCAGATATAGTGACGAAACTCCGGGTCAACCCCGGCGCTGGGTTCGTCCAGTATGACCAGGTCCGCACTTAACGTCAGCAAGGTCAATGTGAAGAACCAACGCTTTTCACCGTAACTGCAGAGAGTGGATTTTTTATTCCACAAGGCCTTATATCGATCAATGATTTCAGGGCTCCATATCCGCAGTTTCTCAATCGCGCACTTTTGGCTAATGGCTTCTGAAGAGCAGAGTAATGTAGTCAGTTTGAAAATATCAAACATGCGCAGTGTGTGTGGGGTTGTTAATGATTGAGTGAGGTAAAGTGGATATTTGAATGTGCTGTTTACCTGCAGATTTTTGTCGTTTAGTAATCCGCATATCATGTCGAAAAATGTGGTTTTGCCGCTGCCGTTTGGGCCTAGTAAGCCTACGATTGAACCGGCTTCGATAGACATTGAAGCATTGACGAAGATCGGCTTGTTAGGATGACTGAAGCAAATATTGTTGACGGAAAGTGATTTCATTAGTATCGGCTCCATATCGGATTGATTCTTAAGAAGCGTAGGGTGAGTAGAAAGGTGGTGGGGAATAACGTCAGTATGATTATTAAATATGTCAGGTTGCTCTGTACTCCGTTCATCACGATGTTGTGAGCCATTGCTAGCGGGTTGATGCTGTATAGAGAATACGAGGTTGATGGCGTGATGTTAGCGCTGTAAATACCGAGAGTGGGCATTGAGAATGAGATGATTGAGAAGGTGGTGTTAGCGTTTTGAAACGTCAGGGGAGGGAGTGTAAGTAAGAGGCCGGGTATGCTGAAAAGGAGAAAGCAAAGGTAAAAGCGACCGGCGATGAACGTTGCTTCACTGATGGAGTATGCGCTGAATGCCGGGCGAGTAAGTACATAAAATGCCAGGCAGTAAAATACCGATATTAATGAGTAGGCCAGGAATTGACCCAGTAAGAAAATGGTTCTTGCTTCAAGTGTGTAGATAAAAGATCGTGTAAATCCGCTTTCTCTGCGTCCAATGATGTAAAAAGAGAAACCAAAAAAAGCGACGCTTGAAGAGATATAAGCATAAAACCAGGATGTTGCTTCCATGTAGTTCGCTTGGTAGGGCGGAGTCATTCCTTTGGAGTAATTTAATAGATAAAATAGTGCCGTTGGCGAGAGTATTGTCCAGAAAAAAGCGGTGGGTTCTTTTAGTTGTTCTTTTATGAAGATTGTACTGATCCTTATGGTGCGAAACACTATTTTTCTAAGCATGGGATTTCTCTATTAAGGAAAAGGAATCATGAGGTTTACGGTCTCCAAATCATGGGCCGCTATGACCTGCTCAAGAAAGTAGGGATTTGTCGGACTCTAGATCCACTGAGGTTTCGAGCGATCGGCAGGCGTCTTCGTAATCAAGGTTATATTCATTTAGTAAGTTCGACAGATCATCCTTTGAAATGTTTGTTCGGTGGTGCAGTTTTTTGATTGTTTCTAATAGAGTTTGAGGTGTTGCTCGGGATGCAGGCTCAGGTGAAGTGGTGATGTTGTCGTTTTTGAAGTTGAGCAGTTTGTAGTTTTCTATGCTTAGTCTCATGACTGTCCCTGTGTCGGTGTTTCAATTTTTTGCTCCTGGCCGGCTGAAATTCACGTTCTATCAAGTGGCTCTAAACTTTTAGTCTTGTGAGTCGCGTGTTGCAAGTTTTCGGTTTTTTTGTTGTAGGCGGTTTCTTTCGCGGTTTTTAGAATTTTCTTGCGGGTTTGATGTTGGTTTCTGTTTTTTTTGTTTTTGATGTAAACAAGAGCGGAAAATGTCTTTCCCTGCGGTAAGCGCTGATTTGATTGGTTGTTAATGGATGGCCGATTCGAATAATTTTTTTGAAGGCACTGAAACTTCTTAGGACGTTTGTAGTGCGTTTCTTTAACGTACGTAGGTCGCGTATTTTTATTTGAGCTAACTTGCCAAAAAAATCGACGAACGGTATGTGTTTCACGGGGTTGTCATGGTGGCTATTCCATACTCAGGCTACTGGCGGTTTGTAAGCGTATTTTCCTTTACTGCAGCGCCAGTCCCAGCATCAAGGTGATCGTTGGCGGTAAAGCCCGATTGCCGATATCAAGTGGTGCGGACGGGAATGGATGAGGCCTTGTCCAAACCACCACTGGCATCTGGCCTGAGTCGTGCTTAAGTAGGTTGATCGTTGCGCCGCGGATTGGCGTCCAGCCAATTCCCTATGAACTTTTGCCGGTGCCTGTCGCTCGGAACCTAAGTGAGCTCATTCGGCGCGGGACTCCCTTGCCGACGACACCCAGACACAAGAGCGTCCTTGGGGCGTAAAGGAGAGATGCTCGATGACGGCTGAGAAACCTGATGAGTTGAGCTACAACCCGCACATGCCACTGTCCCAGGCGCTGTTGCTGCCGCGTATCGTGATTGAAGACTGCATGCCGATCCTCGAAGGCGGGCAATTTGCCGTCAAGGCCGTGGTCGGCCAGGACGTCGAGGTGACCAGCAAAGTGTTTGCCGACGGTCACGACAAGCTCGCGGTGCGCCTGCGTTGGCGTGGCGAGGGCGATGCGGTGTGGCAGAGCGAGGTGATGAGCGACCTGGGCAACAATGGGTGGCAGGGCCGCTTCCGTGTGCCGGTCCAGGGCCGTCATGTGTTTTGCATCGAAGCCTGGATCGACCACTTCGCCAGTTTTTGCTACGAACTGGACAAGAAGCACCTGGCGAGCGTCCCCGTCAGCCTGGAACTGCAAGAAGGCCGACTGCACGTCCAGCAAGCCGCCGAGCGCGCCGAAGGGCCACTCAAGGAGCAACTGACGGCGTTGCACCAGCAATTGTCCGGTTTGCTCGAAACCGAGCAGGTCGCGTTGTTCCTGCACCCCCATAGCGCCGAACTGATGAGCCAGGCCGATCAGCGTGCCTACCTGAGCTTGAGCTCGCAGTACCCGGTCGACGTCGAGCGTGAGCTGGCGCAGTTCGCCAGTTGGTATGAGCTGTTTCCGCGGTCAATCACCGACGACCCCACGCGCCATGGCACCTTCAATGACGTGCATGCGCGCCTGCCGATGATTCAGGACATGGGCTTCGATGTGCTGTACTTCCCGCCGATCCACCCGATCGGGCGCAGTTACCGCAAGGGGCCGAACAACTCCCTGACGGCCGGCCCGGACGATCCAGGCAGCCCCTATGCGATCGGTAGCGAGGAGGGTGGCCATGAGGCGATTCATTCGCAACTGGGCAGCCGCGAAGACTTCCGTCGGCTGGTGGCGGCTGCCGCAGACCACGGTTTGGAAATAGCCCTCGACTTCGCCATCCAGTGTTCCCAGGACCACCCTTGGCTGCAGCAACACCCGGGGTGGTTCAACTGGCGGCCGGACGGCACCATCAAATACGCGGAAAACCCGCCGAAGAAGTACCAGGACATCGTCAACGTCGACTTCTATAGCAGCGAGGCGATTCCCAGCCTGTGGCTGGAGCTGCGCGATATCGTGGTCGGTTGGGTCGAGGAGGGGGTGAAGATCTTTCGCGTCGACAACCCGCACACCAAGCCGCTGCCGTTCTGGCAATGGCTGATCGCCGATGTGCGGGCGCTGTACCCCGAGGTGATCTTCCTCGCCGAAGCCTTTACCACGCCGGCGATGATGGCGCGCCTGGGCAAGGTCGGCTACTCCCAGAGCTACACCTACTTCACCTGGCGCAATACCAAGCAGGAGCTGGCGAGTTACTTCAGCGAACTGAACCAGTCGCCCTGGCGCGAATGCTACCGGCCGAACTTTTTCGTCAATACCCCGGACATCAACCCGGGCTTCCTGCACCAGTCGGGGCGCGCCGGGTTTCTCATTCGCGCGGCGCTGGCGACCATGGGGTCGGGACTGTGGGGCATGTACTCAGGGTTCGAGCTGTGCGAGTCGGCACCGGTGCCGGGCAAGGAGGAGTACCTGGATTCGGAGAAGTACCAGATCCGCGTCCGCGACTTCAATGCCCCCGGCAACATCATCGCCGAGATCGCCCAGCTCAATCGCATCCGCCGGCAGAACCCGGCCTTGCACAGTCATCTCGGCTTGCAGCTGTACAACGCCTGGAACGACAACATCCTGTACTTCGGCAAACGCAGCGCCGATGGCAGCAACTTCATTCTGGTGGCCGTCAGCCTGGATCCGTTCAACGCCCAGGAGGCGCATTTCGAACTGCCGCTGTGGGAACTGGGCCTGGCGGACGACGCGGTGACCCAGGGCGAAGACTTGATGAATGGCCATCGCTGGACGTGGTACGGCAAGACTCAATGGATGCGCATCGAGCCCTGGCATCAACCGTTCGGCATCTGGCGGATATCGCTGTAGGGCGCGGTGACAAAACCCGCGCGACCGGTACCTGCCACCCCCCATTGAACAGGAGATTGTAATGGCGAAGAAACCCAGGTCAGCCACCTTCAGCGATGACCCGCTCTGGTACAAGGATGCGGTGATTTACCAAGTTCACGTCAAATCCTACTTCGACTCCAACAACGACGGGATCGGCGATTTTCCCGGGCTGATCGCCAAGCTCGACTACATCGCCGACCTGGGCGTCAACACCATCTGGCTGTTGCCGTTCTATCCCTCGCCACGGCGTGACGATGGCTACGACATTGCCGAGTACCGTGGCGTGCACAGCGATTACGGGACCATGGCCGATGCCAAGCGCTTCATTGCCGAGGCCCACAAGCGCGGGTTGCGGGTAATCACCGAGCTGGTGATCAACCACACCTCCGACCAGCACCCCTGGTTCCAGCGGGCACGCAAGGCCAAGCCCGGATCGGCGGCGCGAGACTTCTACGTGTGGTCCGACGACGACCAGAAATACGACGGCACGCGGATCATCTTCCTCGATACCGAGAAGTCCAACTGGACCTGGGACCCGGTCGCCGGTCAGTATTTCTGGCACCGGTTCTATTCCCACCAGCCGGACCTCAATTTCGACAACCCGCAGGTCCTGAAGGCGGTGCTGTCGGTGATGCGCTATTGGTTGGACATGGGCATTGATGGCTTGCGCCTGGACGCCATTCCTTACCTGATCGAGCGCGACGGCACCAACAACGAAAACCTGCCCGAGACCCATGACGTGCTCAAGCAGATCCGGGCCGAGATCGACGCCAATTACCCGGACCGCATGCTGCTGGCCGAAGCCAACCAGTGGCCGGAGGACACTCAGCTGTATTTTGGTAATAAAAAGAGCGGCGATACCCACGGCGACAACGGCGACGAGTGCCACATGGCGTTCCACTTTCCGCTGATGCCCCGCATGTACATGGCCCTGGCCCAGGAAGACCGCTTCCCGATCACCGATATCCTGCGCCAGACCCCGGAGATCCCGGCCAACTGCCAATGGGCGATTTTCCTGCGTAACCACGATGAGCTGACACTGGAGATGGTCACCGACAGGGAGCGCGATTACCTGTGGAACTACTACGCCGCCGACCGTCGGGCGCGGATCAACCTGGGCATCCGTCGACGCCTGGCGCCCTTGATGGAACGTGACCGGCGCCGGATCGAGCTGCTCAACAGCCTGCTGTTGTCGATGCCTGGCACACCGACCCTGTATTACGGCGACGAAATCGGCATGGGTGACAACATCTACCTGGGCGACCGGGACGGTGTGCGCACGCCCATGCAGTGGTCGATCGATCGCAACGGCGGCTTCTCCCGCGCCGACCCCGCCAGCCTGGTGCTGCCACCGATCATGGACCCGCAGTACGGTTACCTGTCGGTCAACGTCGAAACCCAGGCGGGCGATCCCCACTCGTTGCTCAACTGGACCCGGCGCATGCTGGCTGTGCGCAAGCAATCCAAGGCGTTCGGCCGCGGCACACTGAAAATGCTGTCACCGAGCAATCGCCGAATCCTCGCCTATACCCGTGAGTTCACCGGCGCCGATGGCCGCCACGAAACCATCCTCTGCGTGGCCAACGTCTCGCGCAGTGCGCAAGCCGCCGAGCTGGATCTTTCGGCCTACGTCGGCATGGTCCCGGTGGAGATGCTGGGGGGCAATGCCTTCCCGCCCATCGGCCAACTGAGCTTTCTGCTGACCCTGGCGCCCTATGGTTTCTACTGGTTCGTGCTGGCGGCGGAGAACCAGATGCCGAGCTGGCACGTGGAGCCGGCGCAGAGCTTGCCGGACTTCACCACCCTGGTCCTGAAAAAGCGCATGGAAGAGTTGCTTGAAGCACCGTCGCGCACCCTTTTGGAGCAAAACGTGTTGCCCAGCTGGCTGCTCAACCGCCGCTGGTTCGCCGGCAAGGACGCCAGCATCGAATCGGTGCACATCGCCTATGGGGTGCGTTTTGGCGATGCCCAGCATCCGGTGCTGCTGAGCGAAATCGAGGTCAGCAGCCAGGGTCAGACCAGCCGCTATCAATTGCCCTTCGGTTTTCTGGGCGAGGACCAGATGGGCGCGGCGTTGCCCCAGCAACTGGCCTTGTCGCGGGTCCGGCGTGGGCCGCAGGTCGGTCTGGTCACCGATGCGTTCAGCCTCGACAGTTTCGTGCGGGCGGTGTTGCAGGCGATCCAGGCGCAGACGGTGCTTACATCCAGCGACGGCGAGATTCGATTCGAACCCACTGCCCAACTGGCGCAGTTGGGGCTTGGGCCCGAGTCCGAAGTGCGCTACCTGTCCGCCGAACAGTCCAACAGTTCAGTGGTGATCGGCACCAGCCTGGTGCTCAAGCTGATCCGCAAAGTGGCCGGTGGCGTGCACCCTGAGTTGGAGATGGGCGCGTACCTGACAGCGGCGGGCTTCGAACATATTTCGCCACTGCTCGGCTCGGTGGTGCGGCGCGACGCACAGGGTGAAGACCACTTGCTGATGATTGCCCAGGGCTACCTGAGCAACCAGGGCGATGCCTGGGAGTGGACCCAGAACAATCTTGAACGGGCGATTCGTGACGAGCTGGCCGATGCTATGTCGGAACAGGACCAGCACTACAACGCCCTCGGCGAACTGCAGGATTTCGCCGCTATGCTCGGCCAGCGCCTGGGGGAAATGCACCTGTTGCTGGCAGCACCCGGCAAGGATCCGGCGTTCGGCAGCGAAGTGACCACGGCCAAGGACCAGCAGGTGCTGTACAAGTCGATCGCCGCGCAACTGGAGCGCGCCTTGCTGTTGCTCAAGCAGCACCAGGGGCAACTGGGGGCTGGCGATCAACAGCGGGTAGCCCGTTTGCTGGAACACCGCAAGGTCATTCTCAAGCATGTGCAAGGGTTGGCCGAACAGGCCACCGGCGGTCTGCGCATGCGGGTCCACGGCGACTTGCACCTGGGCCAGGTGCTGGTGATCAAGGGCGATGCCTACCTGATCGACTTCGAGGGCGAACCGGCGCGGGCATTGCATGAACGCCGGGGCAAGCACAGTCCGTACAAGGATGTCAGCGGGGTCCTGCGTTCGTTCGATTACGCGGCGGCCATGGCGCGCAACGGACAGGGCGTCGACAGTACCGGGCAAGCGGATGTTGCGCGCGCGCGGGTCACCGAACGTTATTTGCGTGAGGCGCAAGCGGCCTTTGTCCAGGCATATCGGCTGGCGACAGCTAGTCTTGCTCATGCCTGGCAGATTCCTGGAGCGCAAGACGCTGCGCTGGCCTTGTTCAGCCTGGAGAAGGCCGCGTATGAAGTGCTGTATGAAGCCGAAAATCGTCCCGCCTGGCTACCCGTGCCGTTGCACGGGCTCTATGGGTTGTTAAGTGGACTTGAACCCTTTTCCGAGATAGGTGGAGAGCAGTGATGAAGGAACGGGGACTCAAAGAGGCGCTGCTGCCGGCAGCGCGCGACATCGAGGCGCTGGTGCGTGCCGAACATCCGGATCCGTTTGCGATTCTCGGGCCCCACGGCGACGCCGCCGGTGGCCAGTTCATTCGGGCCTATCTGCCGGACGCCTTGAGCGTCCAGGTGCTGGCCCGCGACAGCGGCGCCGTCCTGGGCAGCCTGACGGCCAGCGAGGTACCAGGGTTGTTCGTCGGCCATTTTCCCCAGGCCCAGGCGTACGTGCTGCGCACCCAGTGGGCCGGTGGCGAGCAGACTGCCGAAGATCCCTACAGCTTCGGGCAGTTGCTGGGTGAGATGGACCTGTATCTGTTCGCCGAGGGCAACCACCGTGACCTCAGTGCCTGCCTGGGCGCCCAGTTGCACAATGTCGACGGCGTGGACGGGGTGCGCTTTGCCGTGTGGGCGCCGAATGCCCGCCGGGTCTCGGTGGTGGGTGATTTCAATATCTGGGACGGCCGCCGCCACCCGATGCGCCTGCGTCATCCCTCCGGGGTCTGGGAGTTGTTCATCCCGCGCCTGCAGGCGGGTGAAGCGTACAAGTACGAGATTCTGGGAGCCCACGGGATCCTGCCGCTCAAGGCCGATCCCATGGCCCTGGCCACTCAGTTGCCGCCGGACACCGCGTCGAAAGTCGCGGGCCCCTTGAGCATCGACTGGCAGGACCAGGCGTGGATGCAGTCCCGCGGCGAGCGTCACCGGCCGAGTGCGCCGTTGTCGATCTATGAGTTGCATGCCGGCTCCTGGCAGTGCGAGGTCGACGATGTCGGGGAAGTGGCGCGTCAATACAGCTGGGCCGAACTGGGCGAGCGCTTGATTCCCTACGTGCAGAACCTGGGTTTTACCCATATCGAACTGATGCCGATCATGGAGCATCCGTTCGGCGGTTCCTGGGGTTACCAGCCGCTCTCACAGTTTGCTCCCAGTGCGCGCTACGGTTCGCCCAGTGACTTTGCTGCGTTCGTCAATGCCTGCCATCTGGCCGGGATTGGAGTGATCCTCGATTGGGTGCCGGCGCATTTTCCCACCGACACCCATGGCCTGGCGCAATTCGATGGCACCGCGCTGTACGAGTACGGCAACCCGCTGGAAGGTTTTCACCAGGACTGGGACACCCTGATCTACAACCTGGGGCGCACCGAAGTCCACGGTTTCATGCTGGCTTCGGCGTTGCACTGGCTCAAGCATTTCCATATCGACGGGCTGCGGGTGGATGCCGTGGCCTCGATGCTCTATCGCGACTATTCGCGCAAGGCCGGTGAATGGGTGCCCAACCGCCATGGCGGGCGGGAGAATCTGGAAGCCATCGATTTTGTCCGCCATCTCAATGACGTGGTCGACCTCGAGGCGCCGGGCGCCCTGGTGATCGCCGAGGAGTCTACCGCCTGGCCGGGCGTCAGCCAGAGCACCCAACAAGGCGGGCTGGGCTTCGACTACAAGTGGAACATGGGCTGGATGCACGATTCCCTGCACTACATCCAGCAGGATCCGGTGTACCGCGCCCACCATCACAATGAGCTGAGCTTTGGCCTGGTGTACGCCTGGTCCGAACGTTTTATCCTGCCGATTTCCCACGACGAAGTGGTGCACGGCAAACATTCGCTGATCGACAAGATGCCCGGTGATCGCTGGCAGAAATTTGCCAACCTGCGGGCCTACCTGAGTTTCATGTGGGCGCACCCGGGCAAGAAGCTGCTGTTCATGGGGTGTGAGTTCGGCCAGTGGCGCGAGTGGAACCATGACCAGCAACTCGATTGGTACTTGCTGCAGTACCCGGAACACCGGGGCGTGCAAAAGCTGGTCAGCGACCTCAACCAGCTGTACCGCGAAGAGCCGGCACTGCACGACCAGGACGATGTGCCGCAAGGTTTCCAGTGGTTGATTGGCGATGATGCGATCAACAGTGTTTACGCCTGGCTGCGCTGGAGCAAGGACGGCCGACCGGTGCTGGTGGTGGCCAACTTCACCCCTGTGCCGCGTCCGGCCTACCGGGTGGGCGTACCGTTCGCCGGACGCTGGAGCGAGTTGATCAACAGCGACGCGGGTATTTATGCGGGGTCCAATTATGGTAACGACGGTGGCGCGCAGACCGAGGAAGAGGGCAGCCATGGCCAGCCGCTGTCACTGGTGCTGAATCTGCCGCCGTTGGCGGTACTGATGTTGCGTCCGCTTGGGTAGAGCCGGCCTGATACATCGCTGGTGCCTGGCGGCCGGCCTGTTTGTACGGGGGGCTGGATTTCCCATGTGGGAGCGGGCTTGCCCGCGATGGGCATAGGTATCTACACAACTTTGTAGCGGTCTGTGGCGAGGGGGCTTGCTACCGTGGCGGCCTCTGGGGGGTTGGATTAGACCGAGTACATATCCATTCTTGCGGTAACGGCCTCCTATGGTTCCGCTTTTACAGCGGCTCACTTTTGGAGGAGCCCAAAAGTAAGCAAAAGGCTCTTGCCCCACCACTCGGCACCTCGCTTAGGCTCGGTGTTCCCTCACTCCGGCTTGAATCCGTGGGCCGCCGCCACGCGCCATCCATGGCGCGGGGCGGCTAACCCGGCGTCCTGCCGGGTTACCCACGGCTTCAAGCCTGCGTTCGGCCAGCGTGGTTAACGGGGCGCCCAGGATCAAAAGCCAGAGCCAGATCAAAAGATGGCTGACTTCGTCAGCGTCTTGGGAAGTAGAAGCTATACCGCGCATGCTCCAACGATCAGGTCGGCTTTTAGGCCGCCTCGCTTTGTTTTTGATCCTGGGCGCCCCGTTAACCACGCTGGCCGTACTTCGATATTGATTTGGGGGGTAAACCGGCAGGACGCCGGTTTAGCCGCACTGGGCCAGGGAGGGCCCATTGCGGCGCCCCCCCAAATCAATGTCGGAGTACGGGCATGCCGAGCCTAAGCGAGGCACCGAGTGGTGGGGTAAGAGCGTTTTGCTTACTTTTGCGCTGTTCAAAAGTGAGCCGCCGTCAGGCGGAACCATAGGAGGCCGTTACCGCAAGAATGGATATGTACTCGGTCTAATCCAACACCCCAGAGGCCCACAGGTGCAACGTCGCACCACAGTTGTGTAGATACCTATGCCGCGATGGGGCCGGCACATCCAACCTGGATGGCGGCGGACCCACCGCTATCGCGGGCAACTCACCAGCGCATCCGCACGCCAAGGCTGCCGATCAGGCCGTTGAGGTCGTTGTCGTCGACGTCGCTGCTGTAGTCGGCACTGACGTAGAGGCTGACGCTGGGGCTGACCCTGGCGACGAGGCCCAGGCCCAGTTCGACGGTGGAGGAGTAGCGGCTGCTGCTGATCTTGTCGACCTGGTCCAGGGTCACCGTGTCGCTGGTGTTGATCCGGTGCCACAGGTTAGTGCGTACATAGGGTTCGACCGGCAGGCCATTGATGTCGTAGCTCCCTTTCAAGCGCGCCCCGACACGGCCACTCCAGCTGTTCAGTTCATTGGCTTGGGCGTTGCCGTTGGCGTAGGGCGTGTCCAGGGAGATGCGCTGGTTGATCAACTGCGCCTGGGGTTCGATCACCCAGTTCTTGCTGATGCCGATGGGAAAGCCCCCTTCCACCGACAGGGTCACCGCGCTGCCTTCGGTGGCTTGGCGTTCGCCCTGGGCGTTACGGCTGAAACCGCTGACCCGGCCGCCACTGGCACTCAAGTCGACGTGCCAGCCGTTGGCACCGGTCAAGCTCCAGTACGCACCGAGACTGTCGCCCTGGACGTTCAGGCTGTCGGTGCCGAGGTTGCCCAGGGCCGGACCGACCAGCATGCCATTGCTGTTCCCCTGGATCTGGTTGCTCCCTCCCAGCAGGCCCACCCGTTGGGTGCTGCCGCCATTGCCGTGCACGGTCACCAGTGCCGGCCCCTTGGCTAGCGCCGTACCTATCGTGGAGAACTGTGAGTTGAGGACATCCTGCTCGGCCTGGGTGGCGGCGTGGCCGTAGACCTGTTGCCATGCCGAAGGGGCGGCCTGTTCGATGCTCAACAGATGGTTGTCGAGCCCGGGCTGGCGCATGAACTGGCCGGACTCAGGGATGGACGGGGCAGGGAAGGCGAAGGTCGGTACGTCCTGGCGAAACCAGGGGATCGCCTCCTCTTCGGCAGACGATGCCACAACCTCCATGGACGTACACAGCAGCAGCGAAGTCGACAGGGTGTACAGGGTAACGGTTATCTCGTGCTGGATAAGGGAGGTGTTCATGGAGGTCTACCTTGCTGCATACGCATGCCATATCTGGTCTTGGCGTCTCTCCTACCCCGAATGAGGGGCGACCGATTTCGTTGGGGCAAGCCTTGGCGGCCCGCTGGAACGGGAGCTTGCGGCCTGCCCCAGGAGTTACTTCCGGGGGTAGTAAGGATTAGCTAAGAAGACCCAGAGCCCTGCGTCAAGAAATTGAACGATGAGCGGTATGGCTAATTTAGGCGTCGCAACTGACTGAAAATTGACGAGTCTCTAAGCTGTTGTTTCACTGGAAAATCATCCGGGGACGGCTCTGCGTTACGCTTTTCGCCGGATCACAGATGCACCTCAACCGCTAGCGGCAAGTGGTCGGAAAGATGGCTCCAGGGTTTGTTGCCGAGGATTCTTGGGGCGTGGCTGCTGGCGTTGCGCAGGTATACGCGGTCCAGGCGCAACAGCGGGAAACGTGCCGGATAGGTTTTGGCCGGGCGGCCGTGATGGCGTTCGAAGGCCTCATGCAAGTCATCGCGCCGAGCGAGGGTCAGGTTGCCCTGCAACTGCCAGTCATTGAAGTCGCCGGCGATGATCACCGGAGCGTCTTCGGGCAGCGACTCGATCAACTGGCAGAGCAGCGCCAGTTGCAGTTGACGATGGCTTTCCAGCAGGCTCAGGTGCACGCAGATAGCGTGGACCTCGGCATGGCCCGGTACATCCAGCACGCAGTGCAGCAAACCCCGGCGTTCGGGGCCGGTGATCGATACGTCCAGATTGCGGTGGTGGCGAATTGGGTACTTGGACAGCAGCGCGTTGCCGTGGTGGCCGTCGGGGTACACCGCATTGCGCCCGTAGGCGAAGTCGCTCCACATGCTGTCGGCGAGGAACTCGTACTGTGACATCGACGGCCAGTTACTGTGGCGCGAGGCGTGGCGATCATGCTCGCCCAATACCTCCTGGAGAAACACCAGGTCGGCCGATGTACTGCGCACGGCCTCGCGCAACTCGGGCAGGATGAAACGCCGGTTGAGAGCGGTAAAACCTTTGTGGGTGTTGACGGTCAGCACCCTGAGCCGATGTACGGCCTGGGGTGCGTCCTGCGGGGGGACGGAGCCGGGTTGACGTTCTGGGTCGGGGTTCACATGCACTCCTGGAAAGTCGCGACGGGTTATCCATGCGACTGATGTTGCGGCCGGCAGTTCAGTGTTTCGCCGCCGATCGTCGACATCTGCGCGGGGCGGCCTTACACAAAAACAATCTCATAGGGTTGGCGCAAACGCTCCAGGACCACCTTGGGCAACAGCGGTGCGATGCCCATTTGCGGGTCGCCATCCAGTTGGCTGGCATAGGCGTGGATGGCATGGCGCTTGCGCGCGATCGTCCAGCTGTCCAGACGCACCTTGTGTGCGCGGTGCCAGGGGATCTGCCCTTGGTCGCGCACCGGCCAATGCCAGGCCCAGAAAGGCAGTTCGCACAGGCGGGCACCGACCATCTGGGCGGCCTTGGCACTGGCGCGCCCGACGGTGTCATGGTCGACGTCGCCGTCTTCGCGCCAGGTGCTGAACAGCACATCCTCAGGGCGCAGGTAGCGGGCAATGAAATGTGCCAACTGCGTCTCGCGCTCGGCCAGTGCCGTGTCGGCGAAACCGCCACGAATCCACTTCAGGCTGTGCATGGGCAGCCCAAGCCTGCGCAGGGCATCGACACTTTCCTGGGGGCGAAACACGCTCAGGCGTTTCTCCGGCCACAGTTGCGAACCCGGGTAGCTGGCGCTGCCGTCGGTGACGGAGATCAGTTGCAGGGGATGCCCCAGGCGGGCGAACAATTGCAGCAGGCCGCCGCAGGTCACCACTTCATCACCTGGGTGGGGTGCGATCACCACGGCTCGGGCGCCGGCCGGGATGATCGACTGAGTGTTGATGACCGGCAGGTTGTCCAGTTGGCGGGCGCCGTTCCAGATTTGCGCGGGCAGGTGGCCGTCGAGGATCGAGGTACTTTTCATATTGATACGTCCTTGTACGGGTGAGCTGTCGGTCGTCTCCAGACGCCTGACCGACAGGCTGAGTGTCCTGGACCCGCTCAGTCCTCATCTTGATGCTGCAATTCGAACAACAGCAGCGAGCGGCCGGTGACTGAATACTGGTGCTCGAATTCGAAGCGCTCCTGGCCGCGGATCGAGGGTTGGTTGGTGTCGATCATGCAGGTCCAGAAGCCACCGTCCGGCACCGCCGGCAGGCAGAAATTGACGATGTCATGGTGCGCGTTGACCACCAGCAGCAAGGTCGCATCGGCGCCCTTGCGGCGGATTCCGGTTTCCTGGGCGCGACCGTCGAGCAACATGCCCAGGCAGCGGCCATGTCCGTCTTCCCACTGTTCGGTGCTCATCTCGCTGCCATCCGGGGCTAGCCAGGTGACGTCCTTGACCCCGATATCTTCGTTGTAGCTGCCCACCAGGAATCGCCCGCGGCGCAGGATTGGGTAGGCCAGGCGCAGTTTGATCAGGCGCTTGACGAACTTGAGCAAGGCCTTGCCGTCTTCACTCAGGTCCCAGTTGATCCAGCCGATCTCGCTGTCCTGGCAGTAGGCGTTGTTGTTGCCGTGCTGGGTCCGGGCGAATTCGTCGCCGGCCACCAGCATCGGTGTGCCCTGGGCCAACAACAGGGTGGCGAAGAAATTGCGCATCTGCCGTTGGCGCAGTTCGTTGATCTCGGGATCGTCGCTCGGGCCTTCGACGCCATGGTTCCATGACAGGTTGTTGTTGCTGCCGTCCTGGTTGTCTTCGTCGTTGGCCTCGTTGTGTTTGTCGTTGTAGGACACCAGGTCGTTAAGGGTGAAACCGTCGTGGGCGGTGATGAAGTTCACCGAGGCGTACGGCCGGCGCCCGCGCTGGTTGAACATTTCGCCGGAGGCGGTCATGCGTCCGGCGAAGTCGGCCAATTGGCCGTCGTCACCTTTCCAGAACGCACGGACGGTGTCGCGAAAACGATCGTTCCATTCCACCCAGCCTGGTGGGAAGCCACCGACTTGATAACCCCCGGGGCCGCAGTCCCAGGGTTCGGCGATCAGCTTGACCTGGCGCAGCACCGGGTCCTGGCGGCAGGCCACGAGGAAGCTGTGGCGCTCGTCGAAACCATCGTGGTAACGGCCGAGGATGGTTGCCAGGTCGAAGCGGAAACCGTCGACGTGCATCTCCGTGGCCCAGTAGCGCAGGGAGTCGGTGACCATCTGCAGCACGCAAGGGTGGCTCAGGTCGAGGGTGTTGCCGGTCCCTGAATCGTTGATGTAGAAACGTTTGTCGTCCGGCATCAGGCGGTAGTAGGAGGCGTTGTCGATGCCGCGCATGGAGAGGGTCGGTCCCTGTTCGTTACCTTCTGCGGTGTGGTTGTAGACCACGTCGAGAATCACCTCCAGATTGGCTTCGTGCAGGTGCGCGACCATCTCCTTGAACTTGGCGATCTTGCCGCTGGCCAGGTAGCGTGGGTCGGGAGCAAAAAAGGCAATGCTGTTATAGCCCCAGTAGTTGGTCATGCCTTTATGCAGCAGGTGCTGGTCGTTGACGAAGGCATGGATCGGCAGCAGCTCCACCGACGACACCCCGAGCTTGCGGATATGGTCCAGCAGGTCATCGACCATCAGTCCGGCGAAGGTGCCGCGCACCGCCTCCGGAACCGCTGGGTGGCGCATGCTGATGCCGCGCACGTGAGTCTCATAAATGATCGTTTTGTCCCAGGGCACACTGACCCGGTGGTCGTGGCCCCAGGTGTGCGCCGGGTCGATCACCTTGCACTTGGGCACGAATGGTGCACTGTCGCGTTCGTCGAAACTGAGGTCGGCGTCCGGGTGGCCGATGGTGTAGCCAAACAGCGCTTCGGACCATTTCAGCTCGCCGACCAGTTGCTTGGCGTAGGGGTCGATCAACAGTTTGTGATGGTTGAAGCGATGACCGTTCTGCGGGTCGTACGGGCCATACACGCGATAGCCATAGATCAGCCCCGGATGGGCATCGGGCAGGTAACCGTGAAAGATCTCGTCGGTGTACTCGGGCAGTTCGATGCGTTCCAGTTCGACTTCCCCGGCATCGTCGAAAATGCACAGCTCGACCTTGGTCGCGTTTGCCGAGAAGATCGCGAAGTTGACCCCCAGACCATCCCAGGTCGCACCCAGCGGGAAGGGCAGGCCTTCACGGATCCGCGAGGCTTGCGCGCCTTGGGCTTGTGTTGCGGTGTTATCGGGCGTGGTCATAAAAACTCCTGTAGCGCATTACCGGCATCGGCCTGAGGTTGTCGACGTGGACGTCGTAGCAGCTGCTACGGGTCGTTTGCACAGGTCGGCAGTTGGCACGGGCCGCGGGGCGGTTGTGGGTCAACTGGCCGGTTTGCGTGGGGCGCGGGGCTTTTTCGTGGCGGCGCTTTTTTCCCCTGGTGGGGTAACGACCTGGGCGGCACCAGCCTTGGCCTTCGTCGCGGGTGCGGCCTTGGCTTTTGTCGCCTTTACCGGCTTGGCCGGGGCCAGGGCTTCGGCTTCCGCCAGCTTGCGGGCCATCTCCCAATGGCGGGCTTCCTGTCCTTCGGGTTTACCCTCGGACTCCCAGATCTGATAGGCAAATTCACGAACGCGTTTGTCATCGGTACTCATCGCAATGCTCCTGAGTTGAACTCAAGTCTGGATAAACAGATTGACCGGGAAGTCCCCCAGCGCGGCGCTGATCAGCAGCTCTGTGTGGTGTGTGACTTCCACTGTGGAAAAAAGTCCCTTCAGTTTTCCCTCGCGAGGGGTGAACGGTAGGGTGACTCGGGTATCGCCCCACTGCAGGGCAGGCACCAGCGGGGTGGCACTGCTTTCCAGCAGCGCGACAACCCGCACCGGCACCAGCACGATCGCCCACTGGCCCTGGTGCTCGCGGGCAAACGCCAGCACGCGCTGCGCTTGGCTGCCTTGCACCGTCAAGGGCAGGTAGCGCCCGGCGCGGAACAGTTCGGCATGCGCGGCGCGCACTGCCAGGGTGCGGGTGATCAAGGCCTGCTTGATGCGCCCGTCCTGCCAGGTGTCGAGCAATTGGGCCGGACTCTGCTGGCGCTCCAGTGCCTGGATCCGTACCTGGAAATTCACCGGCCGCCGGTTGTCCGGGTCCACCAGGCTGAAATCCCAGAACTCATTGCCCTGGTACAGGTCTGGAACCCCCGGCACTGTCATGCGCAGCAAGGTTTGCGCCAATCCGTTGAGGGCACCGCCGCAGGCAATGACCGCTACGGCGTCGGCGATACGGCTGCGCAACGCCAGGCCCTCAGGGGCGAGCAGCAGGCGCTCGGTAAACGTGCGGGCGCTCTGCTCGTAAGCGTCGTTGGCGGCACTCCAACTGCTGTGCAGCTTGGCTTCGCGCAGGGCTTTTTGTTGCCACTGCCACAGGCGTTCACAGTAATGAGTCAGGGCCGGCAGGTCGTCGCAACGCAAGCCCAGTGGCCAACTGCCGAGCAGCGCCTGGTAGAGGATCAGTTCGTCACCGGCTGCCGGCGCCTCGCTGTCGTCCCGTAGACTCGTGGCCTCGGTGCGCCAGGTGTCGACTTGTTGCGCATACCAGGTGCTGCGCTCGCTGAGCACGGCCAACCGCGCTCGGCTGTCTTCACCGCGCTTGTGGTCGTGGGTGGCGCTGGCCAGCAGATTGTCCGGGAAGGTCGCAAGACGCTGGATGCAGGCGGCATGGAAATCGTCCAAGGGCGCACTGAAGCGCTCTGTATCAAAACCGACATCGTTGCGTGACAAAAGCACGCCCGAACGATACAGCGCGGTGTCTTCTACGGCCTTGGCCGCCGCCGGTGACGTCAGTTGCTGGAACCGCACACAGGCGTGCTTGAGGATCTTGCGTTGGCGCCCCACCGGACGCTCGCGCCAAGGCTGGCCGCCCAGCCACAGGGCGATGCTGTCGAGCACCGGCCAGTCGGCTTCGCCCAGGGTCTGGCGGGCACCGTCCATGGCTTGCTGGAAAAAAACCTGGTCCTCGACGGAGCGTCCGCGCGGGCTGATGTAGGTGCGGTAAACCGGGAAATGCACGATCAGTTCCTGCAGTGCCCTGCGGATCGCGCCGAGGGTCAGGTCGCGGCTCATCACATCATCGCGGGCCACTTGCAACAGGGCCTGGGCGACACTCTCAAAATCGCCGGCCAGCGAGCCGTTGAGAATCTGCTGGCGGGACAGGCGCGCTTCTTCGATGAAGGCCGACGGACGTTCGCTATGGCGTACCCACAGCTCGCCCAGGGCCAACGCACCTTGCGGGTCGTGCTGCAGCAACGACAGTTGGTTCATGAATTCATAGCCGGTGGTGCCATCGACCCGCCAGTCGCGACGCAGGGTTTCCCCGGGACCGAGGATTTTTTCCACGTAGATCGGGATGTGCCGAGACGGGACCAGGGCGTCGACCCTGCGCCGCAGTTTGCGGCAGTAGCCCCGCGGGTCGGCGAGTCCGTCGATGTGGTCGATGCGCAAGCCGTCCACCAGGCCTGCGGCAAGCAACTCGAAGATCTTGCCGTGGGTGGCTTCGAACACGGCCGGGCGTTCGACCCGCAGGCCGCCCAGTTCATTGACGTCGAAGAAGCGCCGCCAATTGATGTCGTCCGCCGCCGTGCGCCAACTGGCCAGGCGATAACTCTGGCGCTCCAGCAGGTTGTGCAGGCGGGTGAAACCCTCGGGCTGGCGAGCGTCATGCAGGGCCAGGTTGTGTTCGATGCAACGGGCCAGCGCGGGCTCCCTGGCCAACTGCGCCAAGTCCTGTTGCAAGGGGCCGGCGAGCGTATGGGCGGCGGTCTGGTCATGCAGGCGGGTAAAACCCTCGGCGAGGGTTTTCAGGGCGGCGCGCTGTTCGGCGTCCAGATGCTCGTCCGGCATCAGCAATGCTGCATAGTCACTGGGACAAATCGGGAAATGGTGCTCGTAGTGCTCGGCATAAAACCGCCCCCGCGCCGAGTCAAAACGCAGCGCCAGGCTGCCGTCCTGCAAGGCGCTGCCATAGTCGCAGCCCAGGAATGGCAGGAGCAGCTGGCCTTCGAGCAGCGGGTCGGGCGAGTGCCACTGGATATCGAAGAATTCGCCATAGGGGCTGAGTCGCCCCCACTCCAGCAGATCCAGCCACCAGGGATTATCGGCGCCACCGACGGCCATGTGATTGGACACGACGTCGAGAATCAGGCCCATGCCGTGGGCGCGCAGGGCCTTGACCAGGCGCCGCAGCGCCGCCTCACCACCCAGTTGCGGGTTGACCTGGGTGGGGTCGACCACATCATAGCCGTGCATCGAACCGTTGCGGGCACTGAGCAGCGGCGAGGCATACAGGTGACTGATGCCAAGGCGAGCGAAATAGGGCACCAGCGGCACCGCATCATCCAGGGTGAAACCTTGATGAAACTGCAGCCTGACGGTGGCCCGCAGACTGCTCATCGATCACGCTCGCTGGCTTGCAGGCGTGCGCAGGCGAGCATTTCCAGGCGTCGCGCGGCGTCGGCATCGTCCAGCAGTTGTCTGCTCTCGCCAGGCAAGCGCCGGCGCCAGTTTGGGTGGGTGTCGACGGTGCCCGGCAGATTGGCCTGTTCGTCCAGGCCCAGGGCATCTTCCAGCGGCAGCAACACCAGTGGCGCCCGGGTATGCCCGAGAAAACGCACGCTGGCATCGAGCACCTGGTCGGTCTCGTGCTGCTCTTCGCGAAAGTTCTGCGGGTCCTGGCTCAGGGCGCTGCGCAGGCTGTCACGCTCGCGCTGGCGGTGGGCGCGCCAATGGCTTTCGTCGTCGCTGGTCACAAGCCCCAGGCGAGCGTTCCATTCGATATCACGGCCGTGCCACCAGCCGTTGAGCGTGGGCAGGTCGTGGGTGCTGGTGGTGGCCAGCGCGTTATCGGGCCAGTCGAGAATCGGCCGAAAGCGTGTGCTGTGATCCTGTTCGAACAGCAATACGCGCATGCCCAGAATCGAGCGGGCGATGAGTTTGTCGCGCAGGCCATCGGGCACGGTGCCGAGGTCTTCGCCGAGGACGATCGCCTGGTGCCGGTGCGACTCCAGCGTCAGCAGGCGCAGCAGGTCGTCTACCGGGTAATACAAGTAGGCGCCGTCACAGGGCGGCGCGCCGAGGGGGATGACCCACAGCCGTTGCAGGCCCATCACGTGGTCGATGCGCAAACCGCCGGCGTGGGCAAAGTTGGCCCGGAGCATTTCGATGAAGGCGCGAAAACCGTTGCGCACCAGGCCTTCGGGTGAAAACGCGGAGATGCCCCAGCCCTGGCCGGCGCGGTTGAGAATGTCTGGGGGCGCGCCGACGGTGAGCGAAGCCAGCAGTTCGTCCTGGCGACTCCAGGCCTGGCTGCCCCCGCCGTCCGCTCCGACCGCCAGGTCAGCAATCAGGCCGATGCCCATGCCGCTACTGCGAGCGACGTTTTGCGCACGCTGCAGGCAGCGGGCGATCAGCCATTGGCAAAACGCGTAGAAACCGATGCGTGCGGCATGCTGCTCGGCAAACGCGGCCAGCTCCGGGCTGCGCGGATTGCGCCAGGGCTCGGGCCAGTGGCGCCAGTCCAGGCTTTCGCCACGGGCAGCGCAGGCTTCTTGCAGGGCTTCGAAACGGCAGTGGTTTTCCAGGGCTTCGCCACCGCTGTGGCGAAAGCTGCTGAAGTCGGCGTGCAACGGGTGATCGCCTCGGGTAAACCCTTCATACAGGGCCTGGTAGAGTTTCTGTTTGGCCTGGGCGGCAGCGGGCCAGTCCACCAAGGGCTGGTTTTCCAGCTGGGCGAGTTCGTCGGCCAACTCCGTGGCGTCGATGGCCATGCGCAGGGCGCGTTCGCCAAGGATCTCGCCGGGAGCGGCGTACAGGCTATTGAGGAACAGCCGGCTGGACGGTGAATAGGGACTGAAACGCTGGGTGTCGCAGCTGAACATTGCGTGCATCGGGCTGATCGCTAGCGCTTCGGCGCCGCGTTCACCGGCAACCCGGGCCAGCTCTTCAAGGGCCAGGGTGTCACCAAAACCGCCGTCGCCCGGGCGGCGCAAGGCGTACAGCTGCACGCTCAGGCCCCAGGCCCGCGGGGTGTCGCTGTCCACGGCCGAGGCGACGCTGTGGCAGTGCAGGGGCGCCACGGCCAGGGTGAAGTAGCGACCGGCAATGCTGACTTCCTGGTAACCCACCGGGATCAGCCCCGGCAATCGCGCCTCGTCGTCGAGTTTCAGATTGAGGATGGCGCCGTCTTCCAGATGAATCTCGCAGGGCGTGTGCGGTTCGAAGTAGCGGGCCAGGTCAAGCCCGGCACCGACATCCACGGTCAACAGCGGTGGCAACTGGCTGCGCGCCTGGCTCTGCTGTACCTGCAACAGGCTGGCGTCGATTTCCTGGGCGCTGCCGGCCGGGTGGCCGAGGCCGTTGAGGACCGCGCGCAGGACTGCCGGGGCAACTTTTTGCGCACGCCCATTGGCGTCGATCCAATCCACGGCCAGGCCGGCCCGGCTGGCGAGAATTTCCAGTTGCGCATCGCTCATTGGCGCTCTCCTGCGGGGGGTAGCATGGATGCCGCTGCCGTCAGGCTGACCAGCGCGCAATAGGGAGCCAGGGTACCTTGCTGTAATCGGGTGCACGCCTGTGGCGGGTACTCGAACAGCAGTTGGGCCTGGGCTTGCGGTATATGGGCAACAGCGTTGGCGCTGAGGTTCAACTCAATGTGCAGCATGCTGCCGTCCCCCAGTTGCCAACGCGCGCTGATCGCCCCTTCGCCGAGCACCGAAACACCCAGGGCGTGGGCGCCGGGCAGGCGTGGGATGATTTCGCGGTGGCGAATCAGCAGCAACTGCCGGTACAGGGCCTGGGTGCTGTGGCGTATGCCGTAGTTCCCGGGGGTGAGGTTGGGCCGCGAGTCTTCGAAGGTCTGTGGGGCATTGGGGTCGGGTATGCGCTCGCGACTGTGGGGGTCGGCAAAGGCTTTGAAGCAGGCGAACTCATTGCGCCGGCCTTCGCGCACCAGTTGCGCGAGGTCGCCGTGATGGCTGGTAAAAAACAGGAAGGGTTGATCGGCGGCCACTTCGTCGCCCATGAACAGCAGGGGAATCATCGGCGACAATAACAACAGCACCGTGGCAGCGTGCAGGGCTTGGGGCGGGCACAACTGGTGCAGGCGTTCGCCAAAGGCGCGATTGCCGATCTGGTCATGATTCTGCAGGAACAGCACAAACGCGCTGGGGGGCAGGTGACCGCTAGGCTCTCCACGGGTCTGGCCATGGCGGTTGGTGTGGCCCTGGTAGACAAACCCCTGGCTCAGGCAGCGGGCCAGTTGCTCGGTGGGGTTGTGGGCGAAGTCGGCGTAGTAGGCATCGGTTTCCCCGGTCAGCAGGACATGCAGGGCATTGTGCCCGTCGTCGTTCCACTGGGCGTCGAACCGCTGCTCCAGCAAGCTGGCCTGGTTGTGCTCGTTTTCCACGGTGAGCCACACATGCCGTGCCGGATCGATCTGCTGATGGACCCGGTTTGCCAGATCCTGGAGAAAGTCCGGGTCGTCGATGGCGTGCACGGCGTCCAGGCGTAGGCCATCGAAGCGGTACTCGAGTAACCACATCAAGGCGTTGTCGATAAAGAAATCACGCACTTCGCGGCGCCGGAAATCAATGGCGGCGCCCCACGGCGTGTGCCGGTCTTCGCGAAAGAAGCTCTTGGCGTAATGGTGCAGGTAATTGCCGTCTGGCCCGAAATGGTTGTAGACCACGTCTATGATCACCGCCAGGCCCAGGCCGTGGGCGCAGTCGATCAGTTGCTTGAGCGCTTCGGGCGAGCCATAGGACGATTGCGGGGCGTAGGGCAGCACGCCGTCATAACCCCAGTTGCGCTCGCCGGGAAACTGCGCCAGAGGCATCAACTCGATTGCCGTGATGCCCAGGTCCACCAGGCGCGGCAACTGCTGCTGGACTGCGGCGAACCCGCCGAGCAGGCCGACGTGTAGCTCGTAGATCACCGCCTCGTGCCAGGGCCGGCCCTGCCAGGACGAGTGTTGCCAGCGGTAGGCGAGCGGGTCGACCACGATGCTGGCCGACTCCGGCCCCGTCTCCTGGGCGCGGGAGGCGGGGTCGGGAACGTCGTGTTCACCATCGATGTTAAAGCGGTAGCGGGTTCCGGCCGGGCAGGGGGTCTTGAGGACAAACCAGCCATTGGCCTGGGGCAGCATGGGCAGCGACGGCCCCTCGTCCAACTCGACACTCACATAAAATGCATCGGGTGCCCACAGCGCAAACCGGGTGTGTTGCGCATCCAGCATGACAGCGCCGTGGGGCCAGGTTTCCATAGTCCGTAACGGCATGCACAGTTCCCTCTTATAACTTGACCGATTTCCCCAGCGCCTTGGCCACCAGTTGTTCGTAGAGTTCAGCGTAGGGTTCGACGGCCTTGCACCAATTGAAGGGTGCGGCCATGGCCCGGCAGCGCATGGCATTGAGCAGGGCAGGGAAGGCAAAGACCTTGAAGGCCCGGCTCAGCGCCTCTTCGTAGCTGGGCACGGTGGACTCGTCGAACAGAAAACCGGTGACGCCATTTTCGATGGTGTCGGCCAGGCCCCCGGTATTACGCGCGACCGGCAAGGAGCCAAAACGCTGGGCGTACATCTGGCTCAGGCCGCAGGGCTCGTAGCGCGAGGGCATCAGCAGGAAGTCACTGCCGGCGAACATGCGCCGAGCATCGGTTTCATTGAAGCCGATGCGCACGCCGATCTGCCCTGGGAAGCGCAGGGCCAGGTTGCGCATGGCTTGTTCTTCCTCCGGTTCACCACGGCCGATGATTGCGATCTGCCCGCCGGATTTGACGATGTACTCGGCCACCCCTTCGGTCAGGTCCAGGCCTTTCTGGTAGACCAGGCGCGAGACCACGGCAAACAGCGGGCCCTCGCTGTCCTGCAGGCCGAACAACTCGCGGACCTGGGCGGCATTGGCGGCCTTGCCGTCCCAGTCACCGATGGTGAAGGGGCAGGACAGGTGCGGGTCGGTGGCCGCGTCCCAGCTTTCATCGATGCCGTTGGGGATGCCACTGAGCAGGCCCTGTTGGGTCTTGCTGGCCAGAAAACCATCGAGGCCGCAGCCAAACGCCGGGGTGGTGATTTCCTGGGCGTAGGTCGCGCTGACCGTGGTGATGTGGCTGGAATAGGCCATACCGGCCTTGAGAAAGGACAGTTTGCCGTAGAACTCCATGCCTTCTTGCTGCAGGGCGTGTTCGGGAATTCCCAGCTCCGGGCACGAAGCCAGGCTGACCACGCCCTGGTAGGCCAGGTTGTGGATGGTAAACAGGGTCGGGGTGCGCTGCCCACGCCAGTGCATGTAGGCCGGGGCCAGGCCGGCGGGCCAGTCATGGGCGTGCACCAGGTCCGGGCACCAGTGGATTTGCGCCAGGTTGGCGGCGATGTCGGCGGCAGCCAGGCCCAGGCGGGCAAATCGGATATGGTTGTCGGGCCAGTCACGGCCATTGTTGGCACCGTAGGGCGAACCTTCGCGCTCGTACAGTTCGGGGCAGATCAAGACGTAGATCACCAGCCCGTCGGGCATGTCCATGCGTCCGATCTTGCACGGTGGCAGGGCCGCGTGGCCGCCGAGTTCGCCAATGATGTGGATCGGGTTATCGCTGTGCATGACTTGCGGGTAACCCGGGATCAGCACCCGGACGTCGTGCAGGTGGGCCATGGCCCGAGGCAGTGCGGCAGAGACGTCACCCAAGCCGCCGGTCTTCACCAGGTCAGCGATTTCCGACGTCACGAACAGGACTTTCTTTTTGTTCGGATTCTGACGTGGAGTGGGCAGTACCGTCTTTGCACCGGGGGCCAGGATCGCCATCGATGTCGCCTCGCCGATGGCCTGCTGAGTACGATCTCCCTGGATTTCTAAAGAGGCACTGTTCATGTGTTTCTCCCGTTTTATTGATCTGCTTTAGGCATCTCACCCGTGCATCAAGCGGCCGTTTCCTGTGGCCAGGCGCAAATGCGCCACGCGTCGTGGCGCAAGCGCGGCCCGATGCGTTGAAGCTCCCAAGGCTGTTGTGAACATTGCAAGGATTGCACCAGCGGCCGTGACCCCTCTAATCACCTGACCCGTCGCTATAGCGGAAAGTTTCGAGTTTTTCTCCGTTATATGACCCGACGGTCTGGCCCCGCGAAATCCAGTCTAGGCCAGAACCTAGAGCGGGGTAGGCGGGTTTTCGGATTGTTCGACAATCGGTTTGGATCAGGAGAAGACAACTGGAAAATTGTGACAATTGCACCGACGAAGGGCAGGTTTTCAGTGGTGGTCGGTTAAAAAGAGGCAGGGGATGGGTGCCTGTGGAGCGGAGGGTTGCAGGTGGCCGCACCAAATAAGTGCGCGACTTGGAGGGGGTTGGCCTGGGAAATACCCATCATCGTTGAAGACCATCGCCGGCAAGCCGGCTCCCACAGGGTTTGTTGTGTCCGGGGAAAAGGTCAGCCCTGCCAGCCGAGCGTGGCCAGGGCTAGCACGCCGTACCGGGCGCCTTTGGCCAGGGTGACGATCAGCAGGAAACGCCCAAGCGGCTCGCGCATTACGCCGGCCACCAGGGTCAATGGATCGCCGATCACCGGCAACCAGCTGAGCAGCAACGACCAGTGGCCGTAACGCTGATAATGCCGGCGGGCCCTTTCCAGGTTGGTTGGGCTGACGGGGAACCAGCGGCGATCCTTGAAGCGCTCAATGCCGCGGCCCAGCCACCAGTTGACCAGCGACCCGAGGACATTGCCCAGGGTCGCGACGGCCAGTAGCAGCCACAACCAGTACTGGCCATTGAGCAGCAATCCCACCAGCACTGCCTCGGACTGCAAGGGCAGTAGTGTGGCGGCACCGAATGCCGCCGCAAACAGCCCGAGGTACGCCAGCAGCACTACTTGGCCGGGTAGTCGGCGATCACCGTTTGACTGCCATCCCTGGACACGCCGATTACCTGGTACGGGTCGACGGTATCGCCCATTTCCATGCCAGGCGAACCGGTGACCATGCCCGGTACGGCCATGCCCAGCAAGTCGTCACGCTTGGCCAGGGCCAGCACCTGTTCGGCCGGGACGTGGCCTTCGACAAACTTGCCGTTGATCAGCGCGGTATGGCAGGACGCCAGGCGCGGCGCCACCCCCAGGCGTTGCTTGACTTCGCTCATGTTGGGTTCGACGTGGTCGGTGACTTTGAAGCCGTTGTCCTGCAGGTGGCTGATCCAGGCTTTGCAGCAACCGCAGTTGGCGTCGCGATGGACGTCGATCGGGATCAGTTCGGCCGCCAGGGCCTGGGTGCTGATGAACAGGGCGCCCAGGGCGGCCAGGCGAAGTGCTGTGGTGTGCATGGGGAATCTCTTTGTCGATCGTTGCGTTGATGGGCTCAGAACCAGAGCCGCACGCCGGCGACGAAGCGCGTTTGGTTGCGCTGTTCGTCATCCTCGCCAGTGTAGTCGGCGGTGTTGCCGTAGGTGCTGCTCCAGGTCACGCCAATGTACGGGGCAAATTCGGGGACGATTTCATATCGCAGGCGCACACCGGCTTCGGTGTTGGCCAACCCCGCGCCGATCCGCCGTTCGGGGTCGTTGCGGCTGTACAGGTTGAGCTCGGCGCTGGGCTGCAGGATCAGCCGGTTGCTCAGCAGAATGTCGTACTCGCCTTCCAGGCGGAGGGCATTTTGCCCCTTTTCGCCGACGAAGAGCGTGGCTTGTGTTTCAAAGTTATACAGGGCCAGGCCTTGCACCCCGAACGCGGCCCAGGTCTGCGGCGAGCCTGGCTGGAAGTCCTGGCGCAGGCCGGCGACCAGGTCCCACCAGGGTCCGATGGCATGTCCCCACAACGCCTGCACTTCGGCTTTTTCGGTGTGGCCATTGTTGCGTTCACCTTCGGTGCGCAGCCACAGCCGGTCGATATCGCCGCCCACCCAACCACTCATGTCCCAGGCCAGGGCGCTGCCGTCGTCGGCATCCTGGTACTCCAGTTGGTCGATCAGCCAGAAGCCATTGAGCGCCTTGTCGTGAACCCTATGCCCATTGACCGCCGGGAAGGCTGCCCGGCGGTCCGCGTCGCTGGGCACGGGAATCGGCGTGCGGCTCTGCAGCGTGGGCATCTGGCTGTGGTCCATGGCAGGCATCGCGCCGTGGCCCATGGCCGCGTGGTCGATGCTTTCGGCCGACTGGGTCGGGCTCAGGTAAACGCCGCACAGTGCGGCCAGCAGCAGGCGAATGTTCATGTCGGGCTCCCCGGTTCATCGACGCGCACTTCGCGGAACATGCCCATCTCCATGTGCAGCAGCAGGTGGCAGTGATAGGCCCAGCGGCCCAGGGCATCGGCGGTTACCCGATAACTGCGGCGGGTGCCGGGCGGCATGTCGATGGTGTGCTTGCGCACCTGGAAGCGCCCGTGCTCGTCCTCAAGATCACTCCACAGGCCGTGCAGGTGAATCGGGTGGGTCATCATCGTGTCGTTGACCAGGGTGATGCGCAGGCGCTCGCCGTAGGTCAGGCGCAGGGGTTGGGCGTCGCTGAACTTGATGCCGTCGAATGACCAGGCGAAGCGCTCCATGTGCCCGGTCAGGTGCAACTCGAGCGTGCGCGAGGGCTCTCGCCCGTCGGGGTCGGCGAAGGTGCTCTTGAGGTCGGCGTAGGTCAACACTCGGCGGCCATTGTCGCGCAGGCCGATGCCCGGGTCGGCGAGCTTGGCGCTGGGGCGCATGGTCTGCATGTCCACCAGCGGATTGGCGGTTTCCGAAGCCGGATGGCTTTGCAGCGGGGCGGCCATGCCGGGCATGTTGCTGTGATCCATGCCGGCCATCTGGCTATGGTCCATGCCCGCCATGCTGCCGTGGTCCATGCCCATGTCGGCCATGCTGATTAACGGCCGCGGGTCAGGCTGCGGGACCTCGGCGCTGAGCCCCTGGCTGGTGGCGAGCGTGCCGCGGGCATAACCACTGCGGTCCATCGACTGGGCGAACAGGGTGTAGGCGCGGGCGCCGGTGGGCTGGACGATGACGTCGTAGGTCTCGGCAACGGCGATGCGCAACTCGTCGACGGTGACCGGCTGCACGTACTGGCCATCGGCCGCGACCACGGTCATCTGCAGGCCGGGAATGCGAAAGTCGAAGTAACTCATGGCCGAGCCGTTGATCAGTCGCAGGCGCAGCTTTTCCCCCGGCTGAAACAGGGCGGTCCAGTTGGTTTGTGGCGTCTGGCCGTTCAGCAAGTAGTGGTAGGTTTCGCCGCTGACGTCTGCAAGGTCGGTGGGGCTCATGTTCATTTGGGCCCACATGGTGCGGTCCGCCACTGTCGCCGCCCAGCCGTCGCGGCTGACGTCGGTTATGAAGTCGCCGACCGTGCGCTGGTGCCGGTTGTAGTAGTCGGACTGCTTTTTCAGGGTACGCATCAGGTGTTCCGGGGCCTGGTCGCTCCAGTCGCTGAGCATCACCACGTAGTCCCGGTCGTAGGCGAAGGGTTCGGGGTCGCGGGCGTCGATCACCAGCGGGCCATAGACGCCGGCCTGTTCCTGCAGGCCGGAATGGCTGTGGTACCAGTAGGTGCCGTTCTGCTTCAGGGTGAATTGGTATTCGTACAGGCCATCGGGGGCGATGCCGTGGAAGCTCAGGCCGGGCACGCCGTCCATGTTGGCCGGCAGGATAATCCCGTGCCAGTGGATCGAGGTGTCCTGCTTGAGTCGGTTGTGCACGCGCAAGGTCACCGTGTCGCCCTCACGCCAGCGCAGTAAGGGGCCGGGAATACCGCCGTTGATGGTCATGGCGGTGCGTGGGCTGCCACTGAAGTTGACTGGCGATTCGCCGATCCACAGGTCGAAGCGGCTACCGGTCAGGGTCGAGGAGGCTGTGTCTGCGGTCACGGCCCAACTGGTGGGGCGCCACAGGCCGGTGCCCGCCAGGACAGTACCGGCGGCCAGGCTTTTGAGCAAAGAGCGTCGCGAGGGTGTTGAAGGCATAAAAAAGTCCCGTCAATCCTGAAGCTTCAGGTTTGGCAGGACCTTAAACGGCCCGCGCTGTCAGTAAACTGAGGCGCGGATTACCGATTTGTCAGCTGCGTGGCGCGCCCGGCGAAACATCTTGGGTGTACCATGTGGCCCGCGCGCTGCTGGCGCCCCCGAACAGGGATGGGGCCGGCCCGCTGCAGGACTCACACATTCACAGGTTCAGGAACCCGCAATGACCCAGTCGCAACGTTTGAAATACTCTATTCTGATTTCCCTGGTGGTCCTGGCGATCATGCTTGGGCTGTCATATCTGCAGAATGCCGGGATCATCAGCGAAACGCTGTTCCAGTACATCGCCATTGGCGTGGCCGTGTCGGTGGTGGTGATCAACGGCGTGATGCGGCGCAAGGTCAAGCCCTGAGCGAGGTGGGCCAGCGTCAGTCGAGGCGCTGGAGCACGGCAGCAGCCTGTGGATGCAGGCTGTAGCTTTTATCCGGGTTGAGCACGATCACGCCTTCGCTGCACAGGCGCTTCAAGACTTCACGCACGCTGAGAAAAGACAGCGGGATGTCCAGTTCCAGCAAGTGGCTGTGCACCCCACGCACGCCCAGCGGGTGGTCGTTTTCCGCGGCGCTGAGCAGTGCATCGATCACTTTCAAGCGTATCAGGCTGGTGCGCAGGCCAAAGCTCTTGAGCAGTTGGCGGATCCGGTCGTTACCGTGGCGCTCGACCGGTTTGCCGAACACAGTGACATCCTGACCCAGGGAAACACCTTTCGGCGCGGGTTTACCATCCGTTGGCAATTGCGAGTTGTACATGCAGAAAACTCCTTTTCAGAGCCTGATCAGGAAAATGTGATTTGTGCTCTCTGTCATTAAGACGAATGAGCGGGGCAAATCATGAAGCTCTGAATGTAGAAATTTTGTCGAAAGTACGTCAGCGAAGGGTGAGACGCCGATATTTCGGGCCAATGGCCTGTCAATTATTTTCCGCCGATTCGTATCGATGGCAAGGCAAAAAACGTTTTTGCCATTGTGGGGCCGGCCCCGGGGTTACTTCGGCCGGGAGTTGAGCACGGTCCGGCCGTCGGCGTTGTGCGTCAGGTACACCGGCAACACCTTGGGCAGCGAAGGCACCAGGCTGTGTAGCTGGCTGATGTTGTAGACCCCGCCGATGCGGATCATCCCGGTGTCAGTGTCGGCCAGCAGCACCGGCTCCTGCAGGTAACGATTGATCAGCGGCAGGGCTTCGTTGAGCGTCAGGTTGTCGAGCACCAGGCGGCCATCGCGCCAACTGAGGGACGTGTCGTTGGCGTAGGTCTGATTGATCTGCGGTTGGTAGTCGCCGCCCTTGTAGCGCGCCTGCATGCCAGGACCCAGGCGAAAGCCATCGCCGCGCTGGGCATCGTTGCTGGTCACCAGGACCGAGCCTTCGAGCAAGGTCACCCGGACCTGGTCCTGGTATTTCCAGACGTTGAACTGGGTGCCAGTGACGCGAATCTGGCCGTCAGCCGCCTTGACCACGAACGGGTGGCTGGCGTCATGGCTGACTCGAAAGAAGGCTTCGCCCTGTTTCAGGGTGACCCGGCGCTGGTCCTTGTAATTGCTGTAGGTCAGCACCGTGCCCAGGTTCAGTTCAACCTGGCTGCCGTCGCTCAACGTCACCTGGCGCAGTGCACCTTGGGCCTCGAAGCGCTCGTAGGAGTCCGGCAACCAACCCAGCTGCCAGCCACTGAATGCGGCCAGCGGCAAGGCCAGGGCACAGACCGCCGCCGCCATTGCCAGCCGCTGCCAGCCCGGGCGGACCACAGGGCTGGGAGCGACGGCCAAGTGTCCCGGGCGGGGCAGATGGTCACTGACCTCCCAGATCTCCAGCATCGCTTCATACTCCAACGCATGCAGGGGATGGGCGTCGCGCCATTGCACAAATGCCTGGCGCTCGGCTGCGCTGCAGTCCTGGGCATGCAAGCGCATGCACCAATGCGCTGCGGCGTCAGTGACGGCGTCGTCGTCTGCTGGAGTGAGTGGGGTTTGGCTCATTGATGCTTCCTGGTTTCGCGCATTCTAACCTTCACCACCAGCCGGCGAGAACAGCCGTCATGGCGATTGAGCATCAATGAGCGGCTTTTTCGTCAATTTACGGGACCGGGTCCAGGCGCCGGCCCATTTCAGATACCAGGCGTGCCACCGAATCGGCATTGCGCAGGATGGTGTCGATGCGTCGATCGGCTGAGTCCGGGTTGAGGAAGGCAATACGCGCCTCACGCATATTATTGGTGCCGGTGGCGGACCTGACCGCCGCGCGCAATAGGCTAGCTTCCGGGGCGTCGTCAAAACTTTCCCATTCACTTTCTGCGTGGTTCCAGTAGGCGAACAGTTCCTCCGCCGGCGTGCGCAGGGACAGCGCGTTACGCTGGAACTCCTCATGTGCGGCCTTGAGCAGGCGGTGAGCGTGGGTGAGGGTCGAGACCAGGTCGCTGAAGGGTCTGCGGGCTTCCAATGTGGCCAAGTCATAGGTATTGGAAAACAAGTGCGAAAACTCGTGGATCAGGGTGACGGCCTGGGCGTGGGCGGTGATATCGAACGCTTCGGTCAAGGCCCCCTCATACATGTCCAGTTGCTGGTTGAAGAAGTGCTCGGTGAAATGCACCGCGCGCTGCGCGTCCTCACTGACCACAAAAGCGATCACACCCTCCGAGGGATTCAGGTTGGAGCCAACCACAAATCGATTGTGGTCGAGTTGGTCCAGGCTCGGATCCACCAGGGCTTTGCACAGGGGCACAATTGCCTCTTTGATTTTGCGCAGCAGGTTTTCATCGACGCTGTCGACGTCAAACATTTCCTTGAAGAAGACCTCCAGGCGTGCCCCGCGCTGGGTGCTCTTGAGCTGGGCCAGGTTGTGCAGGCTGTTGAAGGCGTAGAACCGAGCAAGGTCGAGTGCTTGCACGATCTGCCTGGCTTTTTCCGGGAACAGTTGGCGGATCGATTCCATGCCCCGGGCTTGGATATTGATGAGACTGCGTACCTGGTGCCGGGTTACCAGTTTGCTGTGCAGTTTCGACAGCGCCTTGCCGTAGTGAATGCTATGCACATCAGGGTCCAGCAGCCATTGGCTACCCTGGTTCAGGACATAGGGTCCCTGGTGCGTGGCCTCGATGATGCGCGGAGCGATGGCTTGCTTGCTGATTTGGTAGACCTTGCCCTCCACCGGGGCATAGTGCTTCCCGACAGCCAAGGGGTAGCTGCCATCGGCAGCGCGCTTGCCGGAGAGGGTCATCTGCGTGGCTTCGAACGGCTGCAGCCGGGTCCGCACGGGCGCGCAGAGGTCGATGGCCTGGGTCTCGCGGCGCACCCCTTCGGGGACATGCAACAACTTGCCGAGCCTCACCAGTTGCGCAACACCGTTGATAAAACTCGGCAGCACGCTCCTCCAGTGATGATCCTGCAAGGCCTCGGCCGACTCCTTGAAGGATGTGTAGCTTTGCCAGAGCGCTAGGGGAATCGCCAGTTTGCCCGGCAAAAAACTACCGCCGTATTTCAAACCCTTGGCGAACAGAGCCTTGAGCGCGTCCCAATCGGCCAGCGCGCCACGTTCGCCCTGACTGCCCAGCAGGTGTGACAGCAGAACGCTGTTGTCGCTGAACAAGCGATGCAGCAGGTTGCCCTGGATCGGCTGGCAGGCGAGCTGGATATCGCTGTCGGGGCCGCTAGCCAGCAGGTTCTGGTAGGTCGCCTTGTGCGGGTCGGGTAAGCGGCGCAGCAGCAAATCCTGCAGCGGCCCCGGGTGGTTGATCGCAGCCACCACGCTCGCAGCGTTTTCAAACTCGCTCAAGCCCAGGTGTTTGTCATAGGGCGCATAGAGAATCTGCGGGCCGCTCTCGGGTTCGCCGATCAGGTACAACCCCAACGCCTTGACGGCAGAGGCACCTTCGGTAGCGATCAGTTCAAGGGGCCGGACGATCGCCTTGGCCTCGCTGACGCTGGCGCGCGCCAATGCATCCGGCATGTCCAGCACTTGCTCGACCAGGGCCAAGCCTTGCTCGGAGAGTGTGCCCTGCAGGTTCAGGGCGTGGGCGTGCAGCAGCAATTGCCAGGGTAACTGCCGGACGAAACATTGCTGGCGCTTGAGGACCGCGTTGGTGTTGCCGCTCAAGTGTTGGTTCAGTCGTTCACGGTAGGCGGTCTTGATGTCCAGTTGTAGCAACAGCTTTCTGATTTCACTGGCAGTTACCTGCGCGGGGAGCGCCAGGGCACTGCTCGAAGTGATCGCGAAACCGGCGTCATGCAGCACATGGGTGGGGTTGAGTGCGAATTCACTCAGGGTCTGTACCGGGCCGGTCAAGGCCAGTGTAGGCGTCACCTGCAACTGATCGGGGTCAAGCTCGACTCCAGGGAATCGCGCGCCAAGCAGTTGCTTGAGGCGCTCGCAGACGTAGGCTGAAAAGGGTTGCAGGTCATCCAGGTAATCGCTTCCGGGGTCAAGGCTGAGACGAAACTGCTCCAGCAATTCGGCATGCTGCTGCAGTTGTCCGAGAGAGGCAGCGCCGAGCCAAGCGGGTAATGAGCCACGGGTGATGATTGCCTGGGCAATCTGCATGGCATGTTCGAGATTGAGCGGCGTGGGCGACAATTTATGCCGTACGAAATCCGCGCGTACGCTGGCATCCGACAGTCCGAGTGCGCGGGTATGCCGGCGTGCGGCGATGAAGTGGTTGATCGCCGATTGCTGACGCTCCTGCAGTACATGGCCTTCAATCAGGCGCAATGGTCCCAGGGTGTAGTGACGATGAGGGCGATAGAGGTCACGCGTCAGGTTTTCAAGCAGCCCCTGGCGCGCACCTTCATCGAGCAAGCGCTGGCCCAGTTCGAGCTGGGCGTGGGTAATGGAAGCGAAGGCCTCCAGCCCTTGTGCCGGCGTCCAGAGGATGGCCCGTCCCGAGTGTGATGGGTCCATGCCACCCCGTTCGGTCAGCAGCAAACAATTGGCCAGCGGCATCAGGTCAGGCTCGCCCGTGCAGTGCAGGGTCAACGACCAGGCATCGGGCCGGAAGCCGCGTAATGCGTGGCGTTGTCGTCTGGTTGCGGCATCGGGATTGAGCGCAGTGTCGACGATGGCCTTGTCGTACGCACTGAACGTACTGAGCAGTTGGCGCAGAGCGGCTTCGCCGCGAATACCGACCGCCAGGGCGTGGCCGAGGTCGGGCTTGAGACCTTCGAGGAAGGTTTGCTGGAGTGCCAGGTTGTCCGCGGGGAACGTGGCGAATTTTGCAGTCAGGGAGTCGAGTACGCTGCGCAGGGACTTGAGGTGCAGCTTGGCCCTGTCCGTCACCACGATGGAGGGGTGATGCTCACCGCTGATCAACGGCCGCAGACTCCAGCGCTGCTGATCAGCCGACTCCAGCAACGCGCTGTCGAGCATGACGCGCACATCCAGTGACTGATCGAACAATGCCGGCAGGTCGATCGCCCCTTCGCTGTTGCGAAATACATCCAATGCGTGGCTGATGCTCTGCTGTTGCTTGCTGATGATGTCCGCTACCAGGCGCTGGAACAGGCTGCCGAACAGCGGTTCGCCAGACACTTGGGGCTGCTCCAGGCGCAGCAGCAGGTTGCGCTCCGGCAGGCTCAACAGGCTGTAGACCTGATCTTCATGCCCGCTGCTGGTGACCATGCGTTGCACGGTCTGTTTCAGCTCGGCGTAGTTCCCCAGCACTTGCAGGCCCAGGGGCTGGCTATACAGGTACGCATTGCTGCGGTTGCTCAGCATCAGTGTGCTGGCCGGTTCCACAAAGTGCTCAGGGTGCTCCCACAGGCGCACGGTTTCTGCCTGTAACTGTTCGGCGTCGTAGTTGGCGGGGGTGTCCGCACGTTCGAGCAGTGCCACCAGGGCCTGATGCTGTTCGGGGTCAAGGATTGCATCCTGGCGCTTGCGCAGCAGGTCGAGGCGCGCCTTGTCACGCATGGCCTGGGCAAAAAAAACCTGGCGCGTACCGACGACCGCGGCGTCCGCTGCCCAATAGCTGCGTAATCGCTCGGCCAACATGGGCGCCAGCCCTTGGGCGATGGTCTTGACTGCTTTTTCCCAGGGGGCAGGGTCATCGGCAGTTGGCGCCAGGCGCGGATTGGCAAACTGCCGGCTAAGGCCCGCAGGCCATGCGCGCTGCAGGAAAAAATCAAGCAGAGCCTGGGTCAAGGGTTTGCTGTCGACCTTGCTTCGTTGACCTTCAGTGCCAAGCGCGAAGAAATCGACACGGCTTTGGCGCTGATCCAGGCCGGGGAGCGCGCTACCCAGTTCACGGTCGAGCAATTGTTCAAGCAAGTGGCTCAAGGTGGGCAATTGTTCAAGTTGTTCGCGCATCAGGCTGAGGTTGTTGCCCTGGCTGGCCGCGAATTGTCGCGACTGGTGCTCGAACACCAGGTCGTCGATGACCGCATGGCTCAGGCTGACGCTGTTGTCTTTGGGCCATGCTTCACGCCAGGCGATGGGCAGGAAGCGCAACAGTTCCAGCCGCTTGCCGGGGGCCTTGAGCGACTCTTGTAGTGCCTGAATCACGGCACGAGGGTTGTCGAACTTCTGCAACCCGCCGTAGGGCGTGTACAGCACAGCCTTATGGTCAACCGGGGTCGGGTGCAGCATGAAGCTGCCGGCCAGGGGCTGTGGCTCGCGGTCCTTGACCTTGAGCGCGATGGACTCGACGGTCATGGGGTCGGGCTGCGCCGCACGTATCGTGTGGCTGGCGAGTTCTACACTGCGCAACCAGGCCAGGTCCGCGAGGGTGAAATCCAGGGCCCGTAACCTTGGGCTGAGGACTTTGATGTCTTGCAGGGCTTCAGGGAAAAACAGCGGTAGGAGCTGGTCAGTCATGGTGTTGGTCTCGGTGTGACGCGACGATTTTCAGTCGCTGGGGGAAAGTCCAAGGCTAAGTTGGCCGAGACGGCGCAGGGCGGTAGATAGTTAGTGGGCTGCGGATCGCCTTTCGACGGTTGACAGCGGGCGCGTCAAGGGGTGTTTAATCAGCGCCTCAGGATCCCCCGCGCTGTTGCCCCCTCCAATAAAAAATCTGGAGCTTCAGATGTCTGTGTCACACGATCAAGCTGGCTCACATGCGGTGTCGTACCCAGCACTGGTGAATCTTCTGCAAGGGATTTTTCTGCGCCATGGCACCAGTCCCGAAGTCGCCGCGGTGCTGGCCAACAACTGTGCCGGGGCCGAGCGTGATGGCGCCCACAGCCATGGGGTGTTCCGCATTCCGGGATATGTCTCGACGCTTAAAAGCGGCTGGGTCAATGGCCAGGCGGTACCCGTGGTGGAAGATGTCGCCTCGGGGTTCGTGCGGGTCGATGCGCAAAACGGCTTCGCCCAGCCGGCTTTGGCTGCTGGCCGCGAATTACTGGTGGAGAAAGCCCGCAGCGCTGGGATCGCGGTCATGGCGATCCGCAATTCCCATCACTTTGCGGCGCTCTGGCCGGACGTCGAGCCCTTTGCCTATGAGGGGCTGGTTGCGCTCAGCGTGGTCAATAGCATGACCTGCGTGGTGCCCCATGGCGCCGACCGCCCACTGTTTGGCACCAACCCGATTGCGTTTGCCGCGCCACGGGCGGATGCCGAGCCGATCGTCTTCGACCTGGCCACCAGCGCCATCGCCCACGGCGATGTGCAAATCGCTGCACGCAAGGGCGAGCGCTTGCCTCCTGGCATGGGGGTGGACAGCCTGGGCCAGCCGACTACCGACCCGAAGGCGATACTCGAGGGCGGTGCGTTGTTACCGTTTGGCGGTCATAAAGGTTCGGCGCTGTCGATGATGGTCGAGTTGCTGGCGGCGGCGTTGACGGGGGGCAATTTTTCGTTCGAGTTCGACTGGTCCAACCACCCTGGCGCCAAAACCCCATGGACCGGGCAGTTGCTGATCGTCATCGACCCGAGCAAGGCAGCGGGGCAGAACTTTGCCGAGAGAAGCCAGGAGTTGGTGCGGCAGATGCATGCAGTCGGTTTGCACCGACTGCCGGGTGACCGTCGCCATCGCGAGCGGCGTAAAGCTGAGTCGGCCGGCATAGTGCTGGACGATGAAATCCTGGCGCAGTTGCACAGCCTGGCAGAGGACTGACCTGCTGATTTGCCGGAACCGGCTGGCTATCAACCACAGGGTCCCTATACGTGTAGGAGCAAAGCTTGCTCGCGATGCATCACCGCAAAGCCGAGCCTTGCTCCTACACCTCCATCAACGAAGTCTTGCGGGACTCAACGGCGCCCCAACAACAACCCCACCACCAGGCCAAACCCGGCGGAGATCGCCACAGTTTGCCAAGGATGCCCGCCGATGTAGGTTTCAGTGGCCTCGACCACCGGTTGGGTGCGTTCACGCACGCTGGTGACCGAGTCGCGAGCCTGCTGCAGTTTCAGGGCAATTTGCCCGCGCAGGGTCTCGGCTTCCTCGCCGACCAGGGCGGCGCTGCTTTTCAGGAGCTTTTCCGACTCTTCGATCAGCGCTTGCAGCTCACTGAACGCCTGATCCTTGATTTGCTCTTCGTGAGCCTGGGCGGCAGTTTTTCGGGCCATCGGGTAACTCCTTGCAGGGTAAAGGGACAGTGAACAATGGAGTGTAGGCGGCAGGTAAAAGTTGCAGATTTTTTCTGCGATGGCCCTTGGTCCGGGTAAATCCGTCGCCGGAGATTTCCACCTACAGTGTAAGATGTCGCCTATTTTATGCAGCAGGTAACTCCCATGAGCTTCAATCTGGCCGACAAGCCCCTTGCCGAGCGCGCCGCGCTTGAAGATGAAAAGTCCCGTCTGTTCGACCTCTGGCAGAGCAACCTGGGCAAATCCAAGGGTGAAGCGGCCCGTCTGTTCGGTGAGCGCTCCAAGCGCAAAGGCAAATGGGCCGAATGGGTCCGCGCGGAGCTGGACGCCATGTCGCCGCCGGAGTACGCCAACATGGTGCGCAGCGAAGTCAATCGCCTGATGGCGGCCAAGTAAACGCTGCGGGTTGGCAGCGCGGTGTTCTCGGGTCCATCGCGAGCGAGCCGCAAGCGGGCACTCGCTCCTACAGGCGCTGCCACTGCTCGCGGGTGATTTCCCAGGTTTCTGTGGCGTAGCGACCGCCGACGAAGTTGCCTTCATCGACCCGGATCAGGCGCATGCCGCTGCGTTCCGAGAGTCGGCGTGACGCCAGGTTGGGCGAAGCCTTGGGCACTCGCATCAGCTCGCGCCCAAGGTCCTGGAACCAGTAGCGAGTGACCTCGGCCGACGCTTCGGCCATCAGCCCCTGGCCCTGCCACGCAGTGCCCAGCCAGAAACCACGGTTATTATCCTGTTCGTCCATCAGGCTGATGTTGCCGATCAGTTGCTCGGGGGCCGACTTCAAGCGAATCGACCAATGCCATTCATCGCCTCGGGCAATCGCCGGCAGGGCGATGTCACGCAGGTAGACCAAGGCACCGTCCGCTGGATACGGCCAGGGCACCAGGGCATTGAGGTAGCGCACCACGTCCCAGTGGGCGAACTGCTGCTGGATGGCCGGGGCATCGGCGAGTTCCAGCGGCTTGAGAATCAAACGCTTGGTATACAGCGTGGGGTATGGGGCCATGTAGCAATCCACCTCCTTGGTGTGATCGGCGCGCGACGTCAGCGGGCACCGGCAGTTGGGCCGGCCAGGCTCAATTGGCCGCTGTCGACAAAACGCTGGGTGCCGAACAGGCCGCCCGCCAATTTTCCGCGCAGCACGTAGGGCAGGTTGTCCAGGGACTGGGTCTGGCTCAGCCCCAGGGTCTGGCGCATCACCGAGAACGCCGAAATGCTCACCGGCACACTGATCAGCGCCTCGCTGAAGCGGGGGATCGAGCCTTGCTGGTCACTGACGCCGCTAGCCAGTGGTTGGCCGTTGACCTCAAGGTTGAGGGCCACGCCGTTGTAGTCGATCGGATTGTCGTTGGGGTTCTGCAGGCGGATCTTGACCGCAAATCGCACCTCCAGGCCCTGGCTTGGCAGCGGCTCGAGGCCGACCACGTTGACGTTCAACGGGTCGCGATCGGGAAACAGCGCGCAGCCACTCAGGCTGAGCAGCAACAGGGCAAGGCCGGCAACGATGAATCGGCGCATAGAGGGGTTCTCATCAACAAGGGTCGAACCGCCAGCGGCTCGACCCACCAGCGGGTTAGCGCTTCAAGGATGCGACCGCCGCGGGCTTGAGCGGTTCACCCGGGTGGCTGACATCGGGGTTTTCCATGACCTGGAGAATCGAGGCCTCGGGGTCGAAGTCGTCTTCTTCCAGCTCGATGAACTCCTCGGGCAAAAAGATATTCAGCACGATAGCGCACAACGCACCGACGGTGATCGGTGACTCGAAGATGTTGTGCAACGCCTTGGGCAACTCACGCAGCACTTCCGGCACTGCCGCGACACCCAGGCCCATGCCCAGGGAGATCGCCACGATCAGCATGTTGCGCCGGTGCAGCCCGGCCTCGGCGAGGATCTTGATTCCGGCCACGGCCACCGTGCCGAACATCACCAGTTCAGCGCCGCCCAGTACCGGCTTGGGCATCAGTTGCAACACTGCGCCAATCATCGGGAACAGCCCCAGCAATACCAGCAGACCGGCGATGAAAAACGCCACATAGCGGCTGGCGACGCCGGTCAGCTGGATCACCCCGTTGTTCTGGGCGAAGGTCACCATCGGCATGCTGTTGAATACCGCGGCCATCGCCGAGTTGAGACCGTCGGCCAATAGCCCGGACTTGATCCGGCGGATGTACAGCGGGCCCTTGACCGGTTGTTGCGAGATCATCGAGTTGGCTGTCAGGTCGCCCGCGGCCTCCAGGGGCGAGACCAGAAAAATCACCGCGATCGGAATGAACGCCACCCAGTCGAAATTAAACCCGTACTTGAACGGCACCGGCACGCTCATCAGGGGCACGGCGGTCATGTTGGCGAAGTCGACGTCGCCCATCAACCAGGCCACCAGGTAACCCAGGGTCAGGCCGATGACGATGGCCCCCAGGCGCAGGAATGGCACGTCGACCCGGTTCAGTACCACGATAGTGCCCAGCACCAGGGCGGCCAGCAGTAAATGGTGGGCGCCACCCAGGTCAGTCGCGCCAAAGCCGCCGGCGATGTCGGTCATGGCGACCTTGATCAGCGACAGGCCCATCAGGGTGATGATGGTGCCGGTGACGACCGGGGTGATCAGCATGCGCAGCTTGCCGATGAACTGGCTCAGCACCACCTCGATGAACGCGGCAAAAAAACACACGCCGAAAATCGTCGAGAGGATTTCATCGGTGCCGCCACCCCGCGCCTTGACCATGAAGCCGGCGCTGAGGATCACGCTGATAAACGAGAAGCTGGTGCCTTGCAGGCACAGCAGGCCGGAACCGACCGGGCCGAATCGGCGTGCCTGGACAAAAGTGCCGAGGCCGGAAACGAACAGCGCCATGCTGATCAGGTAGGGGATTTCGCTCTGCAGCCCCAGGGCGCTGCCCATGATCAGGGTCGGGGTGATGATCCCGACGAAACTTGCCAGTACGTGCTGCAGCGCGGCAAACACGGTCGCAGTGAAGTGTGGGCGGTCGTAAAGGCCGTAGATCAGGTCGGAACGCAGGGCAGTTTTTGCGTGGTCAGATGAGGTCACGGGGAGAGTGCCATTAAGGCCAGGTCAGAAAATGGAGGCGCAGGATGCCAGAAAGGGGGGGCGGCCAGAAGTGCCAAGGCACTAAAGCGTTGAAGTTTGTGGGTATATCCGTTGGTGCGGTGATGGCTGATTAGGGTTCAGCCCTTACGGCCGGTCTCTACCTGGCATCTGGCGGATTATCCCTGAGGGCATGCGATACTCCGGTTTTTGCGCACTGACCCCAGGCAGCCATGACCTTCGACTCACCCCTCAGCGCTTATCAATCGGCCATCCGTCAGCAGGGCTTTGTTGTCGACGCTGCGCAGGAACGCGCAGTGTTGGCGTTGCAGGAGTGTCACCAGGCCCTGCATCAAGGCCAGGCGCCGATCACTGGGGTTTATCTGTGGGGGCCGGTGGGGCGGGGCAAGACCTGGTTGATGGATCAGTTCTACCAGACCCTGCGGGTTACGGCGCGCCGGCAGCATTTTCATCATTTCATGGCCTGGGTGCATCAGCGTTCGTTTCAACTGACCGGCACCGCCGACCCGCTGCGGGCGTTGGCCCGGGAGTTGAGCCGGGAGGTGCGGGTGCTGTGTTTTGACGAGCTGTTCGTCAATGATATTGGTGACGCGCTGATCCTCGGCCGGTTGTTCCAGGTGATGTTCGATGAAGGCGTGGTGTTGGTTTGCACGTCCAACCAGCCGCCCGAGCAGTTGTATGCGGATGGCTTCAACCGTGACCGTTTTGTGCCGGCGATTGCCGCGATCCAGGCGCATATGCAGGTGGTGGCGGTGGACGGCGGTGAGGATCACCGCTTGCATCCGGGGGTGAATCTGCAGCGCTATTGGGTCTGCGAAGCAGGTGAGCCCGGGGGGCTGAGTCAGGTCTTTGCCGAGCTGACCGCGGGCCAGCCGGTGTCCAGCGCGCCGGTGACTATCGGTTACCGTACGGTGGCGGTGGTCCAGGCCAGTGACACGGTGCTCTGGTGCCGTTATGCCGACCTCTGCGAGCAACCGTTGGCCGCCATGGATTTCATGGCGCTGTGTGATCGCTTCAGCGCTATTTTGATCAGCGAAGTGCCTAATCTCAGTGCCCGGCAACGCCCTGGGCGGATTGCCCGCGGTACCGAAGATGGCAGTGCCCGTGTCGCTGCCGGTGATCGCGAGTTGCCGCAACTGTCCGTCCACGATGACAGCGTGCGGCGTTTCATTGCCTTGGTCGATGAGTGCTACGACCGCAAGGTCCCGTTGTATCTGGAGGCGCAGGTGCCGATGGATCAGTTGTATACCGAGGGCTACCTGGAGTTTGCCTTTCGCCGCACCTTGAGCCGTTTGAAGGAGATGCAGTTGCGGCGGTTTGCCCAGGCCCAGGGCTGATGCCACTGTTGTCCGGGCGCGCGTCACAGGGTAATGTCGATTGCCCCGGGCGCTAGCCGCAGGGATGCCCGCTTATTGTTCGATCGAGGAAGGAAATGGAATCCGCAGACATCCTGGTACTCCAGGCCAGCTACAGCAACCCAACTCACGCCGAAGCCATAGGCGTAGTGCTGGACCACTATGCGCAAGACCCGATGGGCAGTGGCGCACCGTTGCCCGCCGACGTATTGCAGCAATTACCCGGTGAATTGGCCAAGCGTCCCCATGCGTTCAGCGTCCTGGCTTTCGTCAATGGTGAGCCGGCCGGCTTGGTGAATTGTTTCGAAGGGTTTTCGACCTTTGCCTGTCGCCCGCTGGTCAACGTCCATGACGTTGCGGTGGTCGGCAAGTTTCGCGGTCTGGGGCTGAGTCAGAAGATGTTGCTCAAGGTCGAGGAGATTGCCCGTCAGCGTGGCTGCTGCAAGATCACCCTGGAAGTACTGGAAGGCAACGCCGTTGCACAGGCGGCGTATGACAAATTTGGCTTCGCCCCCGGCATGTTCGATCCGGACCACGGGCGGATGCTGTTCTGGACCAAGCCGCTGTAACGTGCAGGAGCGCCGGACGGCGCTCCTGCAGTACGTGAGGGTTAGAGCTTGTAGTCCAGGCTCAAGGTGACGGTGCGCGGGTCACCCCAGAACACGCCGTTGTAGAAGCCGACGTTGTCGTAGTACTTCTCGTCGAACAGGTTGTCGACGTTCAACGATGCGGTGAGGTGCTTGTCGAACTCGTAGCGCGACATCAGCTTGACCACCGAATAGCTGTTCTGGTTGATCCGGGTTTCCTTGGTCACGATGTCACCATCGGCGTCACGTCCAACGGGGCGGCTGGCGAATTCGTAGATATCGCTCTGCCAGTTCACTGCACCCCCCACCGTCAGCGCATTCCATTCACCCGGCAGGCGATACGCCGTCGAGATGCGCAGCATGTTCAATGGCTGGTTGGTGTTGTTGCGCTCACCTTCACCGTTTTTCGAATGGGTGTAGGTGTAGCCGGCCGTCATGTTCCAGTCCTGCATCACCTCGCCCGATACTTCAGCCTCGAAACCGTTGACCTTGTTGCCCTTGCCGCCGGACTTGTAGAAGTCTTCACCGGTGGTTGGGTCCGGTCGCACCGAGTCATCCAATTCAGCGACGTTGTCCTGTTTGCTCCAGAACACCGCCGTGGCGACGTTCAGGCGCTCATCGAGCAAGCTACCCTTGAGCCCCAGTTCGTAGTTCTGGCCGACAATCGGGTCCAGGTACTTACGGCTGGAATCACGCTCGGTCTGCGGCTTGAAGATGTCGGTGTAGCTGACATACGCCGTGTACTCAGGGGTAATGTCGTACAGCAAGCCGGCGTACGGGGTGAAGACGTCGTTTTGGGTCTGGCTGCTGTGGTCGTTGCCGGTGCGCTGGTTCTGGTCGTTGAAGCTGTAGGAGTTGCTGTCGGTTTTCCAGCTGCCATAACGGCTGCCCAGGACCGCATGCCACTGCTCGGCCAGGCTCAGGCGGGTGGCCAGGTAACCGGCTTTTTGCTTGGTGCTGTCGTTCGAGCCTTCGATACCGGTGTCGGTGTCGCGGAACTTGGCGATGTTGCCCATGTACTTCCAGTCGGCAATGTTGTCGTAGCCCGCTGGCGTCGGCGCAGACACCAGGTACGGGTTGGACGCGCTGCGCTCGGCTTCGCCGTAGCCGATCATCAGCTCGTGTTCGCGTCCGAGCAACTGATAGGGGCCGGCGAAGTTGAAGTCATAGACTTCCATCTTCTGCTCGCCCTTCATGTGGCTGCGGTAGGCGACCATGCCGCTGCGGTCGTCGTTGGGGTAACCGCCACCGCCGTAGTAGACCTTGCCGTCGGTGTCACTCTCACGGTAGGTATAGGCGCCCTTCATGTGCCAGCCATTGCCCAGGTTCTGGTCAAGGTTGGCGAAGGCGGTCTTGTCCTTCAGGGGCCAGGAGCTCCATTTGGTCGCCATGTTGGTCGAACGCGACAGGTTGGCCTTGTCGCCGTTGGATTTCCAGTACGGCACCGTGCCCCAGGACGTGCCCTGGACCTGTTTGTCCTGATAGTCGTAACCCACCGCCAGCACGGTGTCATCGGTGAGGTCCGCTTCGAGGATCCCGTAGCCGACTTCCCGTTGCAGTTGGTAATGGTCACGGAACGATTTGCTGTCACGGTAGGCCAGCACGCTGCGGCCACGCAGGCGGCCGTCGAACGCCAGCGGGCCACCAACATCGACGTAGCTGTAGTAATCGTCATAGCTGCCGCCGCTGACGCCGGTCTTGGCTTCCCATTGAGCGGTCGGACGCTTGCGCACCATGTTGATGGTGGCCGAAGGGTCGCCCGCACCGGTGGTCAGGCCGGTGGCGCCGCGGACCACTTCGATGCGGTCGTAGATGATGGTGTCCGAGTCGGACTTCATGCGCCCGAAGGTGTTGAGCATGCCATCGATCTGGAAGTTGTTGATCGAGTAGCCGCGCGAGGAATAGCTGACCCGGTCGGAGTCGTTGTGCTGGACCACCACGCCGGTGGTCTGGCTCATGGCCTCGGACAGGGTGGTGAGCTTGAAGTCGTCCATCTGCTGGCGAGTGACCACCGAGACCGACTGCGGGGTTTCCTTGATGGAAAGATTGAGCCGTGTCGCCGTACTCATTGCACCGGTGGTGTAGGAGTCGGTGTTTTCAGTGGTGGTACCCAGACCCACTGCATTGACGTTGGTGGTATCCAGCTCGAGCGCCTTGGCGGCAGGCTCCTGCTGTTTATCCGGCTTGGTGTCCGCATGGGCGGAAGGGCACAGGGCGAGACTGCACAGGCCCAGGGTCAAGGTCATGGAACGGGTAATAGGCGCGAACATCGCAGCCGACTCCTTGTCTTCGATGGAAAATTTCCGTTTGCTCAAAGACGAAGGTGAATCAAAAAATTTAGCTTAAATGCGAATAATTATTAATCTATTTTATTCGAGGGGCTTTCGCGAAGGCTCATGGCCAGCAAAAACGGGGGGCCGGAACCGGCCCCCGCAGGGTTCACTTATTGGGTAACGACGGCCGCGGTAGGCGCCTTGGGCTTCATCAGGCTGAAGTCGATCAGCGCTTTCTGCTCACGTTCGTAGGGGTTGCCAATCAACAGCGGGCGCGCCTTGAAGCTGTCGCTGACCAGGCTCTTGCTGTGGTCCAGTTCGTCGAAGCTCAAGCCGGCCAGGTCCGCCCAGGTGTGGATCAGGTGCGAACTGCTGTAGGGCCGCTGCAAGTCGCCGGCAAAATCCCAGGCGTGGTTTGCCCGCCATTTCGGCGAAGCCCAGGCCATGAACGGAATGGTGTACATGGGGGCAGTGGGTTTGGACTCGTTACGGCCCAGGGTGTTGTGACCCGCCGAGTCGAACACGTCTTCGCCGTGGTCGGAGAGGTACAACAAGAAGCCGTTTGGATCGGTCTTGGCGTAGTCCTTGATCAGGCTCGAGACCACGAAGTCGTTGTAACGCACCGCGTTGTCGTAACTGTTGTAGGTTGGCAACTGGTCGTCGCTGACCCCAGGCGGCACGCCCTGACGGTCCTTGAAGGTGTCGTAGGTCGCAGGATAGCGGTACTGGTAGCTCATGTGGGTGCCCAGCAGATGCACCACGATGAATTTACGCGGCGCACTGTCGGCCAGGGCCTTGGTGAAGGGCTCCAGCACGTCACCATCGTACTGGCGGGCGTTCTGGTTGCGATTGTTGTTCAGGTAGACCTGCTCATCCGCCTGCTCGGAGAACGTGGTGAGCATGGTGTTGCGCTTGGTCATGGTCTGCTGGTTGGTGATCCAGTAGGTCTTGTAGCCGGCCTGCTTCATCACGCTGACCAACGATGGGGTCTTGAGGTACAGGTCCGGGTTCTCTTCGTCGGCGAAGGTCAGTACCTGTTGCAGCGCTTCAATGGTGTAGGGGCGCGGGGTGATGACGTTGTCGAACACCGCCAGTTGGTCCTTGAGCTTGTCCAGCTCCGGCGTGGTTTGCCGTGGATAGCCGTACAGGCTCATGCGCTGGCGGTTGGTCGATTCACCGATCACCAGGACCAGGGTCGCGGGCTGGCCGGCCATCGAGTCCTTGAAATTGTGCAGCGGCGGGACCTGGCTGGCGTTGTCGAGCATGCCTTGCATGCTGGCCAGGGTTTCGCCGTAGCGGCGATAGGCAACCAGCATCTGCCATGGCACTGCCGGTTCGATGCGGGTTTCGAATTTTTCGTAGCCGGCGGCCAGGCTGCCGGTGCGCGCGGTCTGCTTGACCAGCGGGTAGCCAATGACCGCGACCAGGATTGCCGTGGCTGCCAGCAAGGCCTTGCCGCGCGGCAGGTAAACCGGGCGCAGGCGGCTCCAGAGGAACAGGGCCACGGCGGTGTGCGCGAGGAATGCGGCCACCATCCACCAGGCAAAGTACTGCGTCATGTACTCGCCGGCTTCCGAGACGTTCGACTCGAACATGATGAAGATGACGCTCTGCGAGAACTCCTGCTGGTAGATGAAGAAGTAACCCAGGCTAGCCATCGAACAGGCCCAGAGCACCACGCCAATCACCGCCGCGAGCAGGCGCGTACGGGCCGGGAACAGCAGCATCGGCGCGAGCCAGATGGCGGACATCACGAAGGCCTGGCGGAAACCGGTGAACCCGGAGGTTCCGGTCAACAGGATCAATAGTTGGGTGATGCCGGAAAAATACCAGAAGAACAGGAACAGCCAGCCCAAGCCTGCCCAATCAAACCCTTTTGCAGGCGTACTGCTGCGTTTAAACATCGCCATTCAGCGCTCCAGCTGATTAATGACTTCAACCACTGAAAGTGTTGAGCGCCAGTGACAAAAAAAACGCTCGAAAATCGAGCGTCAACAGTGTTTACAAGTATCTGTAAGTTCATGTGAAAGTTTTGTGAAGCTATGGGTGAGGATACTTAGTTACCGCACGTTCTTCAGTGAAACCGCATTACATCCGGTTGAGGCAGGCCAGGGTGCCTGCTGCTCATTCCATGACAACAGGATGCTGAAATGACAGACAGTCGCGCAACACCCGAGGACGTTTCCGACACCTTGGCGCAGGCGGTATATGAAGAGTTCAAGGGGCGACCGATAGTGGTCACGGCGGCCCTGAAACAGTTCGGCGCGGCACTGAATAATCGGTACCCCGGGCTGAATATCGACGTGTTGACGACCTCGCTCAACTCACCCAACTGGGTCAGCGCAAACCGGGCTGCACTTGAGGGGGAGGGCGACAGCAGTCACTTTGTCGCGCTCGAGGGTCCGTGGATCGACGGTTACACCACAACACCGCTGTTCGAGGTGATGATTCACGCCATTACTGCAAGGGCCGAATTGACGTTCACCCATGATCACTTTCTGAGCGACGGGCAAAACAGGCGGCTCGCCGTCGAAATGCGCGAAGTCGAAGACCTCTTGCGACGACTGCCCAAGGTCATGGTTGCTGCATTGCAGCAGGCGCTGACGGATTACTGGAATGAGCCGGCGGTTGACGGCACCAGCCGCTGGCAATGGCTCGGCGATGTCCTCAGAAGCGCATTGCTGGTCAGCATGGGGCCTTCGGGCAGCGGTGCGTTTCTGGATGCCGGGCAGGTCGATACCGTCCTGCAAGTCATTCGTTGCCCCATCAAGGAGGACCGAGTGGCTCGTTACGGGCCAGACTGCACGCGGGTTTTCCTCATCGACTATCACGCCCGGACCGGACGTACTCACAAAGCTCACCTGGCGTTTGATCTGGTAGCCGTGCGCACGGTATCGACGCGGGACATTGTGATGGGGTTCAGCACCAGCGGCGTTATCGAGACTTACGACACATGGCAGGCCTTCGCTGATTCAGAGGGCGACAAATGGGGACGCAGGCAGGAACTCAGTGTGCTTGAGTTGCAACCCTATGAGTCGTTCGGCGATGTCTTTGTGACTCAGGCCCAGGCGCTACTCAATAATCAACTTGAAAGCTTGAGCTTCTTCGGGGTATTCGAAGGCCAGGACCTGAAAGTGCTGGAGGAGCGCTATGCGAGTCTGACGGATCTGGCTCCCCATTTGCTCAAGCAGAACCCCGGTGCGTATGAGCAAGTACTGTACAGCGAAGTCGGCAGCCAGTTGCCTGACTGGATAGAACTGGCCACGCCCGCCGAGACCCAGGAGTACAGTCGCTACATGTTTCGCCTGGCCGCCCTCCAGTTGGCGAGCAAGGGGCAGGAGTACAGCCACGGGATTCGTACGGCTGAGCAATTCGCCCGGGAAGTCCTGCAGGACGGGATGGCCGCGTACGGCGAGGCGGTGGATCCAGACCAGATCGACATCACTCAGTATCGCAATGAAGACGGTTTGTTGGTGATCGTAGGGCCAGGAACCGGACGGTTTACCAGTGAAACCCTCAGCCTGACTCATCGAGCGTTGAACAACCTTGCCGGCGTGCCATTCCTGGTCTCTGAGTTCAAGCGCAAGGACGGTTCGGCGGCACCGGCCTGGATGACCCTCGACACCGTCAGGGAACTGATTCGCGATGCCGATATCGGCAATAACTACCCCGATGAAGTCAAAAGGCTACTGCTCGATGATCCGGTACAGCGAGCCGAGCGCGAAAAGCTGTTCAGCGACCAATTGCGCATTCAATTACCGATGCTGGCACTGGAGAACAGGATCAGGAAGCGTTCAGGGTTCACTGATGCCGGGTATCGCTGTGTGGCGGCCAACATGGAGCCGGATCCGCAAGCTCGGCGTGTGAGCGGGCAAGTGATGCTGGCCAGGACCCTGGCCTTCAAGACCGACGTATCGAACCACACGCATGTGGTTGCCGATATGTTTGTGTTTGGCCCCGCTGATGTGACGGCCGGGCCCCATGTGCTGTATCGGCCGCTGTACCCCGAACCATTGATCGAGTTTGCTTCGCTCGATGCCTTGATGGCTGAGATCGTCAGCAACGACCCTCGACCTGCGCTGGTGTCGGTCGCGCAAAGCAAGTCCAATCCATCGTTGCAGCAAAGCATCCTCGACTGGTTGGCGCCCGATGCACGGAAAATCTATGACAATGGCGGTTTTCTGGAACCCCACCCGGTGGGAATCATATTCGAAACGCAGCTATGGCCATCGGCTCCCGCCCGATTCGATCTGCAGCAGCTCGACGACAAGGTGCTGGCTCATTTGTATGAAGCCAACGCCAACGTCCTGGCCCAGTTGGCTGACGAACAGACGCTGTCCAATGCCGAGTACCGCTGGAATACGCTGAAAGAGATGGGCTTGATCATCTTCAATAGCGTGCTTAACACGGTATTACCCTTTGTCAGCGGACCTGCAGCTGCCGTTGGCTGGTTGTTAGTGGTGGAAACCGCAGTTCTGGAGGCCCTTGAGCCACTGGCGAGCGGCGACAGCGAGCCGGCCAAGGACTTCACCTACAACCTGCTCATCAATCTGGCAGTGGCCTTGCTGATCCAGCGTCTTTCACCGGGCGCCGGTACAGCGGTAAAACCCTTCGAGCACCATGCGATCGTCTCCCGGCCGGGTGCTCTTGTAGTCAGCGCAGTGATCAAACCACCCATCGGGCCGGGTGCGGCCAGCGCCATCAGTGACAGCGTGCTGGATTTCTCTACACCGGTATCGGGTGACTCGCGTCGATTGCTGGAGCGTTTCCTGAGCACCGAGCAGGCCGGACGCGGGCAGGTGGTCACAACGCCAGCGCCCCAAGGCATCGTAGTGGTCGGGGGGCGCTGGTATGCAAAAGTGCCAGCTCGCCTGCGTGGGTACGGATGGGCCAATGTAGAGCCCGCCGAGGGCGGTAATGTGGTCATCCTCGATCATCTTGGGAGGCCGATAAAAGGACTGGAACTGAAGAACAATGGCCAGGATCTCTGGGAGGTGGCGCCGGAGTTTCGTGTGCGCGGGGGGGGGCCGGGCATGAGTCGCTACCTTTCGGATGTCTTCGCTGATTCGCAGCTGCGGGCGCGACGTGCCGACTATGCGCTGAAAGTCAAAAGACTCAAGGATCGCCTGCCGGGCCTGCACGCCAGTGTCACCCAGGCCCAGGAGGTTGGGCAGGGGGCGCTGGAGAGAGCGACGGCGATCGCCAATGAGATCGTCGACAAGACCAAGGCCATTGACGCCGCTATCGGTGCAGAGCGCAGCCGGCGGCAGGAAGAGCATGTGGCGCTGAGAAAGAAATTGCACGCCGCCGACCTCGATTACAAGAAGAAAGCCAGGACCTTCATTGACGGTCATCTGGACCTGATCAAGGTGTATGAGGAGATCGCGATCCTGCTTGCAAAAGACAAGGACTACCAGCGTGACGCCATTGTGGAGAATCTGCAGGCGCTCGTCGCCAGCTATGGCGTTGTCGACGAAAACCTGATTCGGGTGTCGGCGGTATGGGAGGAGTCGGGGCTTTCATTGCGCACCCTTTTTCCACTGGCCTTTGAGCTGCGCACCGCGGTCACCGATGTGCCGTACAGTGTGTTGCTGGAAGCCAGGAAACGCATCATCAATGGGTTTGCGGAGCGCATCAGGATCAGCTCCCGGCTCGAGAGCCTGATGACAGAGTTGGAGGTGTTGGATAGCAGTGTCCGAAAAGGCTATCTGCAAAGAACCGGCTATCTGTCGGCGCAGACACAACATCTCAAGGACATACTGGACAAGCGGGTGAAAACCACCGACTGGCTGATCGTGCACGAGTTGTTGTGTTTGCGCGGGGCATTGGCGGGTGACCCTGGGCTTGTTGAGCCCAGCCTGGCGGAAGTCGCGGGACTGGAAGGGTTGGGCAAGGCGAAACTGGGCGCGGTGACGGACAACGTGTTGCGCTTGAGCGCGACGCAGGGGTTTGAGCCCAGGCAGCGTGTCGAGCTGCTGCAGGACGCGGTCAATGTTTACAACGATGCGGAACTGATGGCGGCCAACCTGCGCAAGGTTGGCGATCGACAAAGCTACGTACCGCAGCAGTTTCTCGAGAAGTTCCTTGAGGCGCTGAGGCGGGTGCGCGCTATCGCGGAAGCAGAGCTCAGCGAATCGATCAGTGAAGACGTGCAGGAAGAGACCGCAGGGCAAGAGGGTGCGCAACCTGCCGAAGAACGGGTGAAAAAGGCCAGAAGGAGAATCAAGCGCCCCAACGAGCGCCTGATCCAGACGGCGGATGGTTTTCGAGTGGGCGATGTCCGCGAGCAAAGTTCAGATGAAACCGGCGAAACGGTGGTGGTCCAGGACGCGGCAACGGACAAGCAGATCATTTTCTACAAGGATGAAGGGCAAGATCTTTACCGGCAGCGGGAGGAGGAGCCTGAAGTACCTGTGGCAGCTCCACCGAAGCCGGCCCTGGCGCTCCAATCGCTGCTGGACAAAGGCAGGAAACTGGTCGAAGGGATAACCCCGCTGATCGCAAACTATAAAAAAGATGTCTCCCGGTACCGCGAGCCTGCCAGTGTGGAAGACCGGTTTTTGTCTCAGGCTCAAAAACTCTCGGAGCTGGCTACGCAAATCCAACATGGAATGCAAGGTGTTACAGGTGCGGATCGGGGGAGGGCAGTCAAGATATATCAGGATCTCAACAGCGCTCGAGAACAATTGATCCGCGAAGGGAAAAAGCTGCGCGTCGAGATTACCAAACAGCTGCCACCGAATGCCGGAAGCTTCGAGTACCTGCTAGGGGAGCGGGAGGTCCGCGTCGAGAATCCGTCCTGGACCGACAAGTCTACTGCCAATCAAACAAGCTATTTGCTGGAATACGACATCGTCGACAGCGCCAGCCGCATTGGTAGAAAGGTACTGTGGTACGCACACTTTCACTGTACGGCCAAATCGGTCCTGACCCTGACCGAAGCCCACCTGAAACTGGCGCGCCTGCGGTTCGTCACGGTCAAGGATCAGGTGCAACACCCCGAACTCAACGCGGGAAAAGTGGTGTACCCGGGGGGAATGAAGGCGGCGTTCGCGAAAAAGTACTTTTTCGATGCCGTTCCACCGACGGCATAGCATGCCCTGGTGTCCTGATCAGTGCGTTGCGCTTGCCGGGGAAGCAGGCGCAACCTTTCAGGCGGGGGTGATCAATCCAGTGAGCGTATCGGCATGCGCGCAGTCAACCCTTCACCGCGCTGCGCCTGTAGCTGCTGACGCAGGTGCGCGACTTCGTTGAGCAACTGCTCGCGTTCGGCCTTGAGTTGGCGCAGTTCATCACGACGAACGGTGACGTACAGGGTTTGTACTGGGAGTGCGGTTACTACTGTGCCCATTGCTCACCTCGCAAATGGCGTCTGACAACGGTGGTCCGGCACGCAGAAGCGTGTGCGCAGCCACTTTCGACGGCGATTTTGATTTCTTTTGCCGTTGAAGGGAACTTTTTTATTTTACGTTGTCCCTGTGTCTTCGCCATTGTTTGGGACGTTATCCCTATAGTTCAGGCAAAATGCCCGGAAACTATGTAGCAACGCTCTGGACTAAGCTTGACTTGGTTCGTGGCGCTATCGACTTTTGGCACACTATTTTTTCGCAGTAAGGAGCATCAGCACATGCAATTAGGGATCATTGGACTGGGCCGCATGGGCGGCAACATTGCACGGCGCCTGATGCTCAACGGGCATAGCACTGTGGTCTACGACCGCAACACCGCGTTCGTTGATACCCTGGCTCAAGAAGGCGCGACCGGCGTTGCCGACCTGCCAGCACTGGTGGCTGGCCTGGCCAAGCCGCGCGCGGTATGGGTCATGTTGCCCGCTGGCGCACCGACCGAAGACACCATCGAAACCCTGAGCGAGCTGCTGGAAGCCGGTGACGTGATCATCGACGGCGGCAACACCTTCTATAAAGACGATATCCGTCGTGCCAAGACCTTGGCGCAAAAAGGCCTGAAGTACATCGACGTCGGCACTTCCGGCGGCGTGTGGGGCCTCGAGCGTGGTTATTGCATGATGATCGGCGGCGACTGCGACGAAGTGAAGCGTTTGGACCCGTTGTTCGAGGCGCTGGCCCCGGGCATGGGCGATATCCCGCGGACCAAGGACCGGGTGTCGGAAGATGACCGTGCCGAGCGCGGCTATATCCACGCCGGCCCTGCCGGTTCCGGGCACTTCGTGAAGATGATTCACAACGGTATCGAATACGGGATGATGCAGGCGTTTGCCGAAGGCTTCGACATCCTCAAGACCAAATCCTCGGAAATGCTGCCGGAAGACCAGCGTTTTAACCTGAACGTCGCCGATATCGCAGAGGTCTGGCGTCGTGGCAGCGTGGTTTCGTCCTGGTTGCTGGACCTGACCGCCGATGCGCTGGCCAGCGATCCGAAGCTTGAGGGTTACTCCGGCTCCGTGGCTGACAGCGGTGAAGGGCGCTGGACCATCGAGGCGGCCATGGAACAGGCAGTACCGGTGCCGGTGTTGTCCAGCTCGCTGTTCTCCCGTTATCGCTCGCGCCAGCAAGGTGTCTACGGTGACAAGATCCTTTCGGCCCAGCGCTTCGGTTTTGGTGGCCACGTCGAGACTCCGAAAAAATGACCTCGATCCGCAAGAAGTCCAAGGCACAACCAGCACCGGCTACCACACTGTTTCTGTTCGGTGCCCATGGCGACCTGGTCAAGCGCTTGCTGATGCCGGCGCTGTACAACCTCAGTCGCGATGGTTTGTTGGGGGACAACTTGCGGATCATCGGGGTGGATCACAACGCCATCAGCGATCTCGACTTCGCGAAAAAACTCGAAGACTTCATCCGCAACGAGGCGGCGAACAAGGTCGGTAACGGCCATGACTCCCTGGACCCGGCGCTCTGGGCCAAGCTGGCCAAGGGCATCAGCTACGTCCAGGGTGACTTTCTCGACGCTAGCACCTACCAGGCGCTGGCGGCGAAAATCGCCGATAGCGGCACAGGCAATGCGGTGTTCTACCTGGCCACCGCACCGCGTTTCTTCAGCGAAGTGGTGCGCCAGCTCGGCTCGGCCGGGCTGCTGGAGGACGGCCCCGAGGCTTTTCGCCGGGTGGTGATTGAAAAGCCCTTTGGTTCCGACCTGCATACCGCCGAAGCCTTGAACGCGTGTCTGCTCAAGGTGATGACGGAAAAGCAGATCTACCGGATCGACCACTACCTGGGCAAGGAAACCGTGCAGAACATTCTGGTCAGCCGGTTTTCCAACAGCCTGTTCGAAGCGTTCTGGAACAACCATTACATCGACCACGTCCAGATCACCGCCGCGGAAACCGTCGGCGTCGAGACCCGTGGCAGTTTTTACGAGCACACTGGCGCCCTGCGCGACATGGTGCCCAACCACCTGTTCCAGCTGTTGGCCATGGTTGCCATGGAACCGCCGGCGGCGTTTGGCGCCGATGCGGTCCGCGGTGAAAAGGCCAAGGTGGTGGGGGCGATCCGCCCCTGGTCAACGGCTGAGGCGCGTGCCAACTCGGTACGTGGCCAGTACAGCGCGGGAGACAGCGGCGGCCAGCCGGTGGCCGGTTATCGCGAGGAGCCCAAAGTGGCGCCTGACAGCACCACGGAAACCTTCGTGGCGCTCAAAGTGATGATCGACAACTGGCGCTGGGTCGGCGTGCCGTTCTACCTGCGCACCGGCAAGCGCATGAGCGTGCGCGACACGGAAATTGCCATCTGCTTCAAGCCTGCGCCCTACGCGCAGTTTCGCGATACGGAAGTCGATGAGCTACAACCGACTTACCTCAGAATTCAGATCCAGCCCAATGAAGGTATGTGGTTCGACCTGCTGGCCAAACGTCCGGGCCCGGCGCTGGACATGGCCAACATCGAACTCGGGTTTGCCTACAAGGATTTCTTCGAAATGCAGCCCTCCACGGGCTACGAAACCTTGATCTACGATTGCCTGACCGGCGATCAGACCCTGTTCCAGCGCGCCGACAACATCGAAAACGGCTGGCGTGCGGTGCAACCCTTCCTCGATGCCTGGCAGGAAGACGCCAGCGTCCAGGCCTATGCCGCCGGCACCGACGGCCCCAGCGCCGCCGACGAACTGCTGGCCCGCGACGGCCGCAAGTGGCACAGCCTGGGCTGACCCCGACGCCAGGCCGACGCGTTATCGTTGGCGGCCGCGGCGCGCCCCAGACCATCGCGAGCAAGCGGGCGCCGCAAGCGGGCGCCACAATGTGAACGCTACCCCTTGTAGGAGCGAGCTTGCTCGCGAAGAACTCAAGAACGACGCGTAAATCCAGAATAAACGCGGCGCGCCCCAGACCATCGCGAGCAAGCTCGCTCCCACAAGGTTACGCGTTCAGCCTGGAGCGCGCGCTCGCTCGCACACCACTACAACCAGTAGCTCACCGCATACCAACCCAATACGCCCATCACCACGGTATAGGGCAACGCCATCCACACCATGCGCCCGTACGACAGGCGAATCAGCGGCGCGATCGCCGAGGTCAGCAGGAACAGGAATGCCGCCTGACCGTTGGGAGTGGCAACGCTGGGCAGGTTAGTACCGGTGTTGATGGCAATCGCCAGGGTCTCGAAGTGCTCCCGGCTCATGTGGCCGGAGAGGAACGCCTGCTTGACCTCGGTGATGTAGATAGTCGCTACGAACACATTGTCACTGATCGCCGATAACAGGCCATTGGCAATGAACAGCATGCCCGGTTGCTGCTCGACTGGCAGGACCAGCACCCACTGGATCAACGGGGTGAACAGTTGTTGATCGTGAATGACTGCCACCACGGCAAAAAAAGCTACCAGCAGCGCGGTAAAGGGCATGGCGTCCTTGAAGGCGTTCCCGAGGCGATGCTCATCGGTAATCCCGGTCAGCGAAGTGATCAACACAATCACCATCAGCCCGATCAGGCCCACTTCAGCCACGTGCAGCGCCAGGCAGATGATCAGGATCACCGCCGCTGCGCCTTGCACCAACAAGGCTGCGCGCTGGCGGTTGGTGCGTTCGGCGTTATCCTGCGCCGCGTAGTCGGCCAGCACCGTACGTACGGAGTCTGGGAGCAGCGTGCCATACCCGAACCAGCGCAGTTTCTCCAGCAGCACACAGGTCACCAGGCCGGCGGCCAGTACCGGCAGCGAGACCGGCGCGACCTTGAGGAAGAATTCTGCAAAATGCCAGCCCATCTCATGGCCGATCAGCAGGTTCTGCGGCTCACCCACCAGGGTGCACACGCCACCCAGGGCGGTCCCCACCGCGCCGTGCATCAACAGGCTGCGCAGGAAGGCGCGGAACTGTTCGAGGTCTTCGTGGTGCAACACCGGCAAGTCGTGGTCGTCATTGAACGCGCTGTCCTGGCGCGGATCGTTGCCCGAGGCGACGCGGTGATAGACCGAGTAAAACCCCACCGCCGCGCTGATAATTACTGCCGTCACAGTCAAGGCGTCGAGAAACGCCGAAAGAAAGGCTGAGAGAAAGCAGAACAGCAACGCCAGTACGGCCTTGGAGCGAACCCCCAGCAACAACCGGGAAAACAGGAACAGCAGCAGGTCCTTCATGAAATAAATCCCGGCCACCATGAACATCAGCAGCAGGATCACCGGGAAGTTGTGTAGCAACTCGTCATACAGCGCCTGGGGCGTGGTCATGCCCAGCAGCAGCGCCTCGACCATCAGCAAGCCACCCGGCATCAAGGGGTAGCACTTGAGGGCCATGGCCAGGCAGAAGATGAACTCGGCCACCAGCAACCAGCCAGCCACCACCGGGCCCGCGGTCCACAGCAGCAAGGGGTTGAGTATCAGGAAAGCGAGAATGCTCGCCTTGTACCAGCGCGGCGAATGCCCGAGGAAATTATGCGCAAACGCCTGGGCCATTGAACCGGACATCGGCTGCTCCTTTGATTAAGAAGCGCGCAACTTGCCGTAACACTCGGACAAGATCAAGTTCTTGAGTTTTATTGTTGTTCATGAACGACCGGGGTTAAGCCCGATAGCGAACCAGCACGGCCCGATAGTGACCGTCCAGCGAGTAGCCGCCGACCACGATGCCTTCGTCCGCCTGCACCACCAGTGAGGTCGCGGTGTCCAGGCTATGCCCCAGGCGGGTGCGAACCCAGCCGTTACCCTCGCCGAAATCCAGGTCCGGGCGGCCGTCGGCCAGGTGCCGGGCGATCAGGAAGTCTGCCTCGACCCCGCCGATAGTGGCACCCACGCTGAGCACCCGACCATCCGGGCAGGTAGTTGCAGCCGTCCATTGGCTGGGAACCTTGGCGATCTGTGTGAGGTGGGCATGGCCTGCGTTGTTAGTCATGTCTGGACGACCATCGCAACGTACGTTCAGGGACAGGCAATGCATTGGGTCGCGACTGCTGCCAAAACACTGCAGGTGCCCATCCACGTGTTGCACCACCCGACTGACCTGGGCACTGCGCTCCTGGGCGCGGAAACTCAGGAAGCCGTGTTCGGCAAAACTGCTATCCAGACGGCCATCCTTGTCGAAGCGTGCCAGCAAACCTTCCTGGGGCAGGTCGATCGAGCCGCCGACCACAATTGCGCCATCGCGCTGCACCAGGATGCTGGACAGCCAGGTGTTGAGGAGTAAATGGCGGACCATGACAAACCCCCGGCCATTGAACGACGTGTCGAGGCTGCCGTCCGGCTCCAGGCGAATCAGGATGCCGACATGATCGGCAAATTCGAAATGGTGATTGGCCAATAGCAGGATCCGCCCATCGGCCTGAACCTGAGCGTCGCAGGCTTCGGCGCCGGGTACGCCGGGAGGCAGCCAGGCGTCACGCAGGCCCTGGGATAGGTTGCCCGGCAGGCGGACCACCTGTACGCCGCCATCACCGAACGAGAAGTCCGGGCGACCCTGAGAGTCGAACAAGGCGAGGGCAGGGAGGGTGCGGTATGGGCTTTCATATATCAGACCCGATACCAGGATGCGCCCGTCGGCCAAGGCCAGCACCTTGCCGCCAGAGGACTCCAGGCCTGGCGCGAATTGTCCGAGCACGCAGCCCTGAGTGCCAAAGCTCAGGTCCGGCGAACCGTCCGTGTGCAGGCGGGCCAGGCCGAAATGGCAGCCGTGATCCAGGCCGACTTTGGCCGCGACCAGCAATCGGCCCTGGCGGTCGACCGTAACGTCATTGGCCAGGCTCCACTGGCTGCCGGGGAAATCGACCCAGGCTTTGCCGGCGCAGGCAAAACTGCTGTCAAGTTGTCCTGCCGTATCTGTGGGGGCACAGTAAGCCAGGGCGCTGTGAATGGCGTGGATGGACATGCCGCTTCTCCTTGCGAGTCGACCTGATCCGGTATCGAGGAGGAGGACTTAATGAAGAAAACATTCAAGCGCTGATTCAAATAATGCACAACTGTCAGAAATTACAGGCGGTGCGGCGTTGTGTGCCAGAACAGTGTCTTTGCGAGCTGAAGTTCGGATTAGCCATGAAAAGCGACCGCTTGTCGTCAATTAACCGGAGTTTTCCTGGCTAACTAACCAAGGCTCACCGAGATTGCGGCAGAGGATGCCAGGAAGTTATCTCGATAAACAGGCGGGCCACCTGGATCAGTGACCCGCGCGCTGTTTTATTGCGGCATAGTCCAGGATTGCAACTGGTAACCTTCTTCGCTCAGTTCGGCACGCGCCTGCTTGAGCAGGCTCTCGAGCTGTACCGGGTCGGTGTAGATGCTGGACGGCACTTGCTTGCGTTCAATCGGGGTGCTGGTACGGTCGATCACGGTCAGCGTCAGTTCGCCAGTGCCATCTTGTGGGGCCCAGGCCACGCATTGGAAAGGAGTAAATGCGTGGTCGGCAATCAAAAGAGCTTCGTTGAGACGGAGCGGGGCGTTCATGGGGTCTTCTCTCGTAGTGCCCAATCAAGTGATCCGCCGTCGGTTGGGCTTACCGTTCGGCTGGTTACTTGTACTGATGCGCGCAACCACCGGGTAGGTCACACATCTTCTAAAGAAATTTAAACTTTCTTTCATAGACTTGGGATTAGCGGACACTTTGAAAGCTGAATGAAAGCTTGGGAGTCGATAGCTTGCTAAGTAACTTGCTTCTTATAACTAAAACGCCATTAACCTTATAGTTAAACGATACAAGACCCTGTCAAGTTCTTGCTAATGTTACACCCAGGTCTGCCAAACGACTGTTTCTAATAACTTTTCCATTATTTGGCGCCAAGGAACAGTCATGCTCGAAGTCCCTGCACTACGCCGTCTGTTGGTGGTGGATCCCTGTGACGATTGCCACCAATTGTTGCCCGGTCTGCGCGCCATCGGCTGGGATGTCGACAGCTGCAGCCTGGAAAATGCCGGCGACCGCAGTTGCGACGTCGGCCTGCTGCGCCTGCAACCTTTTCACCTGGAGCGGCCCGAAGCGGTCAAGGACCTCATCAGCCGCAGCGGCACCGAATGGATTGCCGTATTGAATCAGGAAGTGTTGCGCCTGCAGAACGTCGGCGACTTTGTCTGCGAATGGTTCTTCGACTTTCATACCTTGCCGTTCGACGTCTCCAGGGTCCAGGTCACCCTGGGCCGGGCCTTTGGCATGGCGCGCTTGCGCGGCCAGGGTACGATCCATGTCGACCAGCCGGCGCACGAACTGCTGGGCGTCAGCAAACCGATCCGCGAACTGCGCAAACTGCTCAGCAAGCTGGCGCCGACCGAGTCCCCGGTGTTGATCCGTGGCGAAAGCGGCACCGGCAAGGAACTGGTGGCCAGGACCCTGCACCGCCAGTCGCAACGCCACAGCAAGCCCTTTGTGGCGATCAACTGCGGGGCGATCCCCGAACACCTGATCCAGTCCGAATTGTTTGGCCATGAGAAGGGTGCCTTCACCGGCGCCCACCAGCGCAAGATCGGCCGCATCGAGGCCGCGCATGGCGGCACGCTGTTTCTCGACGAAATCGGCGACCTGCCGCTGGAATTGCAAGCCAACCTGTTGCGCTTCCTGCAGGAAAAACATATCGAGCGGGTAGGCGGCAGCCAGCCAATTGCGGTGGATGTGCGGGTACTGGCCGCCACGCACGTTGACCTCGAGTCGGCCATCGAGGCCAAGCGCTTTCGCGAAGACCTGTATTACCGGCTCAATGTTCTGCAAGTGATTACCGCGCCTTTGCGCGAGCGACATGGCGACTTGTCGATGCTGGCCAACCATTTCTCCCACTTCTATAGCCAGGAAACCGGACGCCGGCCCCGCAGTTTCAGCGAGGATGCCCTGGTGGCCATGGGCAAACACGATTGGCCGGGCAATGTCCGTGAACTGGCGAACCGGGTGCGCCGCGGCCTGGTGTTGGCCGAAGGCCGGCAGATCGAGGCCCGTGACCTCGGCTTGATCAGCCATCAGGCGATCGCCACGCCCATGGGCACCCTGGAAGACTACAAGACCCGGGCCGAACGCCAGGCCTTGTGTGATGTTCTGAACCGGCACAGCGACAACCTCAGTGTCGCCGCCCGGGTGCTGGGGGTTTCCCGGCCAACGTTCTACCGCTTGCTGCACAAGCACCAGATCCGCTAGGGCGCGGTGAAAGTGAAAGGCCCGCTGCGATCACCTCGCAGCGGGCCTTTTGCTGTGTGACACGGGTCAGAAGTAGTAAGGGAATTTCAGGCTGAAGGTGAAGTCCGGCGCATCGTCGGTCAGGCCGATCGACAGGTTGGGGACGATGGTCAGGTTGTCACTGGCCGCCACGGTCATGCCGACGTTGAAGTAGCCGGCGTTGGCATCGCTGGACGTCACCGATTGCCAGTCGCCGCCATCAGGCTTGAGCTTGCTCTTTTTTTGCACCAGGTCGGAGACCGAGAACGACATACTCATTTTCTCGTTCAAGGCGAACGCGACGCCCGCGCCGATCTGGAAACTGTCGCCCAGGCGCACTTTGCCCGGCGTCTTCTGGTTGACGTCAGCGCTGATGTCGTCAAACGACTCCTCCAGGTTGTGGGTATAGGACAGGGAGCCGAACAGCACGGCCGGGTCGAAGGTTTTGACCAGGGAAATCCCTGGGGTAACCGACCAGACACCGTTACCGGTTGGCAGGTCATCCGGTACGAAAAGGTTGGTATTGTCGCTGACCTGGCGCAACTTGATGCCGAACGGCTCCTTGCCGGTCGGCGCCTTGACGCGCAGGGTCAGTACCGCATCCGGGGCGGTGACCGACTCGTCCATGAACTTGTAGGCGACACCGAAGTTGACGTCGCCGATGGTTGGGTCCTGGGTCACCGTCTCCTCCGTGGTGACGCTTGCCGAACCGCCAGATGCACCGCCGGACTGATAGGTCGACTCGCGGTAGACCAGGGGGACGTTGAGGTCGAACTGCCAGCGGTTGTTGAGGTTGTAGCGTCCGGTGACGTCCATGGTCCAGGTGTCAGACTTGATCCGGTCCAGGTTGATGTTGCCGAGGAAGATCGAGTCCAGGGCCAGGAAACCGTTGAGGACCAGTTGCCGGGAATCGTAGCGGGCGTAGGTCAGGCCGGTCTCGACGCTGAACTTGCCGCCACCGAAGAAGCCACTGGCTTCGTCATAGAGGTTCGACACACTCTGTGCCGGTTGGGTGTCGTCGGCCAGCGACTGGCCGTAGGAACTGCCCTTGGCGCCTCCGCCCCCAGCGGCCCCACCTGATGCTGCCCCGGCGCCTGTACCGGCGACCTGATTATTGCCGCGCATGTCGGCGGGCGATTTGGCCAGCCGTTTTGGCGGCGGTTCGGCCGGTTGATCTTCAACCTGGCGGACTCGCTGCTCGAGCACCGCCAGGGCTTTTTGCTGGACTTCGTAGCGTTGTTTCAACTCCAGAAGTTCTTGTTTCAGGGACTCTACGTCCGGGTCAGTCGCTGCTTGCAGCAGTGCAGCGGGGAATAGAGTACTCAGACATACAACCGCGCGTAATGACACCGATCGATACATGAAATAAGCCGTCCCTTTGAGCCCAATGGTCGAAAGTCAGCGTAGTTCAATATCCCATGTTGCGTAGTCCTGTGAGTTGGCTCAGGTTGCAATCCAACGCGCCGGCGCTTGGGCCATTGTTATTGAGTACCACGTTGAGTTGAGTCAGGTTATTCACCACGTTGCTGTTGCCCAGCAGGCGGGTGTTTTGCAGCAGTCCACCCTGGGCGACTTGCTGCAGGGCATTACCCTGATTATTGTTGGCGGAGATGGCCATCTGAATGCCGCCACTGGTGGCTGTCACGGCGATCGAGCCGGCGCCGTTGCTGGCATTGATGGTGTTGCCAGCGGTCAATATCTGACTGCCCGCGGGCGGAGTGATCGGCGCCGGAGCGCTGGAAGCTTCTTTAACGTTGATACCGACATCGTTGTAGGCACTGTTACCATCGCCCGCGGCACGCACGGTCTGGGTGATGCCCTGGGTCGTGCTCAAGGCGTTGCCGCCTATCACGTTGCCGCTGCCTTGGTGTGGCGTAGTGGGGCCGCCGTTGCCGGCCTCATTCACGGTAGACACGTAAAACTGCGGTTTGACCGTTGAGGACTGAATCTGCATGGAAGTGGAGGCACCGATGATGTCGCCACTGGCATTGCGCCAGGTACTGCTCATGACCACACCAAAGCTGATGATCCGCCCGGGCATGACGTAACGACCGCGCAACTGAGCCAGTTCCGAGTCTTTGATCTCTATCGGGGTAAAACCTGCGTAGGTGAGCGACGGAAAGCTCGCAGCCAAGCATGCGGCGACCACCCAATGTGAAGTTTTCATCTTCGGCTCCTGGAGCGTCCAACTGCTCCTTTATATTTATTGAGCGCCTAGAAGAAATCGCTCTGAATAAATCCAAACTCCATCAACTCGGCATCTTTGACAGGGTTGAAATTGTCCAGCTTGTTCTTGGCAGTCAGCGGTGCCGGTGGATCGAGCAAGGCGTTGGCCTTGTCGTAACCGGGGCCGATGATGGCAAACACAATACCGTTCCAACCTTTGACAAAGTCTTCGTGGGAATAACGTTTGTGGCCCAGGACCGGATCACCGATGTACACCCAGTCTTTTTGTGCCCGCTGTAGCACCACGAAGTGCTTGTAACCACGAATATCCATCAGAACCACTACGGGAATCGTTACCGCTTCCAGTTTTTCCGGAGGGATCCGGTAGCCCCGGGCACGCATGCCGATACTTTCTATGTAGCGCTTCATGTCCAGCATGGAAAAACCCTGGGTACGTACCAGGTCCTGGTCAGCGTTGACCAACATGCCTTTGATGACGTGCTCTTCATCGACATCCAGCCAGTAGGCCTGGCGTAACACCGTTGCCAGCGCGGCGGCGCCACAACTGAAATCGGTTTTCTGTTGGACCAGGTCAGCGAATTTGCGCTCGCGCAAGCTTTGCACTTCTTTGTACACCATGACGCCGCCGGGAAGGGCGGCCACTGGCATCTGTGCAGCCTGAGTCAGGCCAGTCAGACAAAGCATCAGTGAGAGGGCAGCAACACGCATGGTCGATACGCCTTGTAGGGTCTGAAGAAAAGCCCCGTTGCCGGGGCTTCCTTGGTCTTCGCAGTTAGAAGCTGTTGCCGCCAGGGCAAGCTTTGCAGCCTGCAGCGATGGACAGCGAGTTGCTTTGTTGGTTGCCCACGCCTGCTGCAACGTTGGCACCGCCGTTACCCGAGAAGCCATTCATGGAGCCGGTCATCGAAGCATTGTTGACCACTGGGTTTTTCCAGCCATCTTTGGTCAGCACTTGCTGAGTCCAGTAGCCAGCCAGTTCGATACTTCCTTGTTCTTTGAAGGTGAATTTCTGATCTTTGTTGTTGCCACCGCCATATCTGTCGTCGTCGTCGTGACCTTTTTTGCCACCGTCAATGGTGCCGTAGCCGGTGCCTTTGTAGCTGCCGTGGGCTTTGAAGCTGCCTTTGAGGTCAACCACTTTGGTTACGCGATCCGCTTTGTTTTCCACTTCAAGACCAGTAGAAGTCTGGTTGGCCGCAGCGGCTGCCGTGGCTACGCGACCTGCCGAAACAGCAATGGCGAGGTTGTTTTTCTGTTGGTTGAAGTCGCCAGCAGCCACGTTGACACCAATGTTGCCGGAGCCGTTGTTGGCTGAGTTGTTAAGCGTAGCGTTGTTTTGGGTGGAGCGGTTTTTCACATAGTTATCGGTGTTGGTTTGAGTGGCGCTGGAGAGCGCAACGGCGCTGCCGAAGATGAATTTTTCATCGGCGGTGGCGATCGCCGCAGCGTTGTCTTGCTGGTTGCCAGCACCGGCTGCAACGTTGGCGCCCATGTTGCCGTTGGAACCATTGAGCGAGTTATCAGCCTTGGCGTTGTTGTGGGTGCCTTGGTTGAGCACGCTGTTGTCGCTGCTGTCCTGTTCGTCGAGGATCGCGGCGCCAGCACCGGCGGTGATGGACAGGATCTGATCCAGGGTTGGACCTTGTGGTTTAGTCGGATGATGACGTTTGCCGCCATCGGCCTGAGCCGCAATTGCCATGACCGCTGCCAGAGCGAAAACCAGTGGTTTCAGAGCTGTTGTAGGTTTCATGGTGTTTCTCCGTGCTTATTAGTTGGTTAAGTGTTGGTACTTTCTAATCGCACTGCGGTTTGGGTCAGTCAGCGACCCGGATGCTCAGGGTGTTAGCCATTCGGTTCCCCACCCCTGCACTCTGGTTCACCTGTATCACTCCTCGGCTGCCGGTGAAGGCCTGGTCGCTGGTAACGACCTGGCGGCTGCCTTGCGAAGTGCCAGTTGCTCCTGAGTCTGGTAACAGCGCCACGTTCTGTTGGGACAGGACGCTGTCGTCGATGCTTTGCGGTACGGCGCTGACGCTGATCCGCATGGCATTGATCATCTGGTTGTTGGCGCCGGCCGACTGGTTGACACCCAGTGCGCCGTTGCCATTACTGAACGCGTTGCCCGTGATGGCACTGGTTGCGTTCATCGAGCGATCGGCAGGCGTGGTGATGGACTGGCGCAGGTTGCCGCTGGCCGAAGCCTCGGTACCGATCGCAATGGCGCGGCTGTTGACCTGTTGTTGCTGGTCGCCGGCAGCCTGGTTCATCATCATGTTGCCTTTGTAGTTGGCCCCGGAGTTGCTCAGGGTCGAGTTGTTCACGACGTTGACAGCGGAGTCGGCCATCGCGCAGGTGCTGCCCAGCAGGGCAATGAAGATCAGGGTGCGCTTCATCTCATTTCCCCATGTTGGTCAAAGGCGACAGGCCGATATTGATGGTGCGAGTGATGGTTCCGGAGATCGCGTTGCCACTGCCGCCGCCGTGTCCGGCCGACATACCGGGCAGACCATTGGGATTGGTCAGTACGTTGATCCCGGCGCCGCTTTTGGGGTTGGGTACAACGTTTTGATTGATCACCCGATAGCCACTGTTGATGCCGGCAAAGTCGCCGTCACTCAGTTCGTTGTTGGTGGCTTGCACGACCCGTGCGGACGGGTTGGCGTTGACGGTCGTGGGGTAGGGATCTTTGTCGAAAGGTTGTCTGCCGATGGAGCGGGGCTGGACGTCACGTTGAAGCACGATGACGCCATTACCCTCAGCCTGGACCGGCATACTGAGCACGGAGCTCAATGCGCATCCGAACATCAGCAAGCGGGTAAAGCCTTTATCGTTATTCTCCATGTCGGCGCTCCTTCTCTTTTATGCGCTGGCCCTGTCAGCGTTGTCAGGGAGAGAGCAGAAGCTGTGCCGCTTTTTGTTTTTCACATGAATTCAACGACTTGGCGATTCAACCGGGTAATCACCGGCTGGCACTGTATCAAGCATGAGACAGGGCACGCCGCCAGCACGTGGCAGCAGTCGAGGTAAAGCTCTGGAACAAGGGTTCTGGCGGGGCTGTATCAGTGGTGTAACAGTGCGCGTGACAACGCGGTGAACCCGCTTGTATCGGCGGTTTCGCTGCATGTAGGTGTTTCAGGAATGGACACTTGGGCCCCGGAACCGGGGCAAAAGTGCGGCTCGAAGGCCGCTTTGAGGGGTTAAACCTGGAGCAATTGCTCTACCGCAGTGAACGCCAGACACCGCCGCTGGGCCCAGTCACCCTCGATAATCTGCAGTTGCCGCCCGTGCTGCTGCAACCAGCCACGGGTGGCATCGAAGAACGCCAGGCGTTGCTCCAATTGTGGTTGGCAACGTTGGCCGTCGTCGGTCCATTCCACCGCTTCCGGGGACAGCAGCAGGTGCAGGTCGTAGTGGCGGGCGAGCAGTTGTTCTTCGATCCAGGGCGGGCAGTCGCCAAACAGGGTCTGGCTCCAGAGTATGTTGCTCAGCAAGTGGGTATCGAGAATCAACAACGCCGGCTGTTGCACCCGGGCGCTGTCCTCCCAGGCCAGTTGGCCCCGGGCAATCTGCGGGATATCGGCCAGGCAGGTATCGCGCGGGTTCTGCTCGATGAAGTAGCGCACGTATTCACCCACCAGCAGCCCGCCGAAATGCTGGTGCAGTTCGGCCGACAGCCAGCTCTTACCACTGGATTCCGGGCCGGTGAGGACTACCACCTTCATGTGCGCAGCGCCGGGTCGGCCCGCCATTCGCGCAGGCCCTGGACCGCCAGCAGGGTAAACACCGCATAGAGCGATGCCGTCAGGTACAGGCCCTTATAGAGGAACAGCCCGACGAAGATCACATCCACGGCGATCCACAACGGCCAGCATTGCACCCGCTTTTGTGCCATCCACCACTGGGCAACCAGGCTAAAGCCGGTCAATGCGGCATCCAGCCAGGGCTGCGCGGCATCGGTCCAATGGGCCATGGCGGCGCCCAGCAACAGACTTCCGACTGCGCCCAAGGACAGGTCGCGCAGCATGCTTGCGTTGCCCAGGCGCGTCACTTGCCGGCCGTGGCGGGTTTCGCCACCGCGCGTCCACTGCCTCCAGCCATACAGCTGCAAGCCGGCGTAGACCACCTGCAGCAACATGTCCGAGTAGAGTTTGACCTCGAAAAAAATCCAGCTGTAGAGCAGCACCATGACCAGGCCGATCGGCCAGCACCAGGGATTCTGTTTGACCGTCAGCCAGACGGCGATCACGCCGAGCGTGGCGGCAAACAGTTCAAGCCCGGACATGGCGGTTCCTTGGGGAAGTCGAAGAGGGCGCCGATTGTACAGCAGCGCCGCAAATCGAGGGCATGCCAACACATGCGTGAACGCCAGCGGGCCTTGTATGCGAGCCGGGCGGCGCTCCGTCTGCTTGCGAAGACCTCGAGTACGTTGCGTTGAGCCAGGCTTGGCGCGCAATCGTTAACGACCATCGCTGGCAAGCCAGCTCCCACAAGGGTTACGCGCGGTCCTGTAGGAGCGGGCGCCCGCGTGCATTCAGTCAATACGCGTCATCGTTGACGAACATCGCTAGAAGCTCGCACTAAACCCGGAACTGCCTCAGCAGTCCATTGAGCTGTTCGCTGAGTTCCTTCAAGTGCACGCTCGCCGCACTCGATTGCTGCGCTGCCAGGGCGGTGCTGTGTGACAGGCCGGCCGCCTGGGTCACGTTCTGGTTGATGTCTTCGACCACGTGGGCCTGCTGCAGGGTGGCGCTGGCGATGGACGCATTGAGGCCGTTGAGGTTGTGCAGCGCCTGGCCGATGGCATGCAGGCTGGCACCGGCCAGTCCGGCTTGCTCGATGGTCAACTGGGAGGCGCGGCTGCTGTCGCCGATCACCTGCACGGCAGCCTCCGAATGGTTTTGCAGGCGTTCGATCATCGTCTGGATCTGCGCGGTGGATTTCTGCGTGCGTTGCGCGAGCAGGCGCACCTCGTCGGCCACCACGGCAAAACCGCGGCCCTGTTCGCCGGCCCGGGCCGCTTCGATAGCAGCGTTGAGGGCCAACAGGTTGGTCTGTTCGGCGATGGAGCGAATCACCTCCAGTACGCTACCGATCTGGGTGCTTTCGCTGGCCAGGGTGCGAATCACTTGCACCGCCTGTTCAATGGTGGCGGACAACTGATCGATCTGCTGCAGGCTGCCGTCAATGTTGACCTGGCCCTGGTGCGCCTGCGCCTGGGCATCGCGCATTTCGCTGGCGGCGTGCTCGGCATTCTTGGCGACATCCTGTACGCCGTAGGTCACTTCATTGATGGCGGTTGCCACCAGCTCCATCTGTTGCGACTGCTGCTGGCTGCGGGACTGGGCTTGCGCGGCGTTATCGCCCAAGTCCGTGGAGGATTGTCCCAAGGCACTGGCCGATACCTGCAGTTGGCTGATCACTCCGCGCAATTTGGCGGTGAAGGCATTGAAATGCCTGGCCAGTTCGGTCACTTCGTCCTGGCCGTGGGTGTCGAGGCTGCGGGTCAGGTCGCTTTCGCCGCTGGCGATGTTGGCCATGGCGTCCACGGTTTCCTGCAGGGGCCGCACAATGCTGCGCGCGATCAGCATCACCAGCAGGGCCATCAGTAGCGCAATGCCCAGGCCCACTAGCGAGGCTTCCCGCACCTGGCTCCGGAACTCGAGTTGCATGTCGTCGATATAGACCCCCGAGCCAATCACCCAGCCCCAGGGTTCGAACAATTTGACGTAGGAGGTTTTCTGCACCGGTGTACTGGCGCCCGGCTTGGGCCAGCGATAGTCGACCATGCCGGCACCCTTGGCCTTGGCGATGGCAACCATCTCGTTGAACAGGGCAAAGCCGTCCGGGTCCTTGATCGCCGACAGGTTCTGGCCATCCAGCTTGGGATTGGTGGGGTGCATGACCATCACCGGGGTCAGGTCGTTGATCCAGAAGTAGTCGCTCTGCTCATAACGCAATCCACGGACCACGCTCAGGGCCTGCTGTTGCGCGACTTCGCGGGTCAGGGTGCCGGCGGTTTCCAGTTGCCGGTAGTAATCCAGCACGCCGCTGGCCGCCTCAACCACATGGCGGGTCTTTTCTGCCTTGGCTTGATACAGGTCGTCATGAATCTGCTTGAGCATCAGCAAACCCAGGGTCAAGAGCATCAGCACAGCCACTACCAGGATGAGCCACAACCGCCGGCTGATCGACATACTGCGCAAGCTGTTCATAGTGCGTCACTCCAGGTTCTTATTCTTGTCATCAACCAGCGCCAGCATAAGGGCAGACTTTTGCCACTACGCCAATACGACTGAAGTCCCATGACGGCGCAGCGCTGGCCGGGCATGTCTGATAGGATTTCGGCCGCGCACGGGAAAACCTGAATCCGTGCTGATTTTTCACAGGATTTTTACCGGTTCCGGTAGATCCTGTACGCCTTGCCATTCAGCTACGCTGAGCGCAGTGAACACCAAAAAAACTAGATAACGTGGCATGCCAGGGGCATCGCTTCATGGGGGATTGATGGATCTTTGGACGGCCATACAGGCGTTGATTCTTGGGGTTGTAGAAGGGCTGACCGAGTTCTTGCCGATTTCCAGTACCGGGCACCAGATTATCGTGGCGGACTTGCTCGATTTTGGTGGCGAGCGGGCGATGGCATTCAACATCATCATCCAGCTCGGGGCGATTCTCGCGGTGGTCTGGGAGTTTCGCCGCAAGATCCTCGACGTGGTCATCGGCTTGCCGACCCAGCGCAATGCGCAACGCTTTACCGCTAACCTGCTGATTGCCTTCCTGCCAGCGGTGGTACTGGGGGTGATTTTCGCCGACCTGATCCACCATTACCTGTTCAACCCGATCACCGTGGCCACGGCCCTGGTGGTGGGCGGGGTCGTCATGCTGTGGGCTGAGCGTCGCCAGCACAGCGTGCGCGCCGAGACGGTCGATGACATTACCTGGAAAGATGCACTGAAAATCGGCTTCACCCAGTGCCTGGCGATGATCCCGGGAACCTCGCGCTCCGGCTCGACGATTATCGGCGGCCTGCTGTTCGGCCTGTCGCGCAAGGCGGCCACCGAGTTCTCGTTCTTCCTGGCAATGCCGACCATGGTCGGTGCCGCGGTGTACTCGGGCTACAAGTACCGTGACCTGTTCCAGGCCTCGGACCTGCCGGTATTTGCCGTGGGTTTTGTCACCGCGTTCATTTTTGCGATGATCGCGGTCAAAGGCCTGCTCAAGTTCATCGCCAGCCACAGCTACGCGGCGTTTGCCTGGTACCGGATAGCTTTCGGCCTGTTGATCCTGGCGACCTGGCAGTTCGGCTGGATCGACTGGACGGCGGCCAAGGCGTGAACGCCCCTCGCAACGGTGTTGCCATCCAGCATCCGCGTCTCAAGGGCCTGATCTTCCTGGGCCTGTGTGCCTTGCCGCTGATCGGTTCCAGCCTGTTGTGGCTGCGCGGGGGCTCGCCGCTGGCGCTGGCGGCCTACGGCGTGGTCAGCGTCCTGGCATTCCTGCTGTACTGGAGTGACAAGCGCAAGGCCCGTACCGAGCGCTGGCGCACCCCGGAAAACGTCCTGCACGCAGTGGAGCTGGCCGGCGGTTGGCCGGGCGCGTTGCTGGCCCAGCAAGTGTTCCGCCACAAGACCCGCAAGGTGTCGTTCCAGGTCGTGTTCTGGATCATCGTGCTGCTGCATCAGGTGTTCTGGATCGACCAGTTATTCCTCGGTGCCGGCTTGTTCAGCCTGTTTTAAAGGAGCAAGCCGACCTGCACCCGCTTGGGCAACTTGCTCACCACCAGTTGGTGGGAACGTTGCAATAAGCCCTGCAGCTCAGCGGCCCCCAGCGGGTAGGGGGGCTGCATGATGATCCACTGGGCGCGCGCCAGATAAGGCGCCGGCCCTATCCCCGGGCGGTCGACGTGGCCGAGGAACAACTCCTTGTCCACCTTGAACGCCAATGAGTCGCCCCGCAGATTCTGCAGGGCGAACATCTTGTTTCCCGCCACCGAAAACACCCGCACGCCCCCCCATTTGTAATCTTCCCGGGCCCCGGGCAGGGCCAGGCAGAAGTCGGCGACCTGTTGTTCGCTCATCACCTTGGCTTTCATAGCAGTCGATCTCCACAGCCTTTGAACGATTCAGTCAGATGGTCTATCCACGCCCGCACCGCCGGCAACACGCCGCGTCGATGGGGATAGACGGCCTGCAACCAGCCACCGGGCAGCGACCACTGGGGCAGCAGTTGCACCAGCGTGCCGTCGGCCAGTTCCTGTTCGCAATACAGCATCGGCAAAATGGTGAAACCCAGCCCGGCCAGGGTGCAGGCCTTGCGCACGACAAAGTCATCGATGCCCAGGCGCGCCTCCAGGCTCAAGTCGCAACTGTGCCCCTGCGCGTCGAGCATGCGCAAATGCACCAGGCGATCGGCTTCCAGGGCCGCGAGTACCGGCACATTTTTCAGGTCGTCGGGGTGGTCGATCTGGCGCTCGCGCAGGAACGCCGGGGTCGCGACGAGCACTGTTTGCGCCTGGCGCAGGCGGCGGGTCACCAGGAAGGGGTCCTCGTCGCCCAAATCGCGGACCCGCAAGGCCACGTCGATGCCTTCGGTGACCAGGTCGACCCGGCGGTTGAGCAGTTGCATCTCCAGTTGTACCAAGGGGAAGCGTTCGAGAAACGTGCTGATCACGCTCGGCAGGAACTCATGGGCCAGGCCCACCGGGCATGACACCCGCAAGCGTCCCCGCGGTTCGCTGGTCATGCTGGCCACCGCTTCGTCGGCCATCTCCGCCTCCAGCAGCATGGCCTGGCAGTGGCGCAAATAACGTTCACCCACTGCGGTCAGCTTCAGTTGCCGGGTCGTCCGTTGCAGCAGGCGCGCACCCAGGCGTTCTTCCAGCTCGGCGATGCGTCGTGACAACCGCGACTTGGGAATCCCCAGCAACCGCCCGGCCGCAGCGAAACCGCCGGCTTCGACCACCTTGGCGAAATAGTAGAGGTCATTGAGATCTTGCATGGCGCACTCGATTGTCCTATCAGTGGGACGAACTATCACATTGTTGCCGACTAATCGTCCATTGGATTCACCTGTAGGATTGTCTCAACTTGATCGCCCGGTGGCGATCCTCACTTGGAGATCCCACATGAAACTTCTGCATATCGATTCGAGCATCCTCGGTGACAACTCCGCTTCCCGTCAGTTGAGCCAGGGTGTGGTCCAGGCCTGGTTAGCCGCCGACCCGGCCACCCAGGTGACCTACCGCGACCTGGCCAGCGATGCCATTAGCCACTTTTCTGCCGCGACCCTGGTTGCGGCCGGCACCACCGCCGAACTGCGCAACGCCGCGCAGCAGCACGAAGCCGAACTGAGTGCTTCGACCCTGGCCGAATTCCTCGCCGCTGATGCGGTGGTGATTGCCGCGCCGATGTACAACTTCACCATCCCCACCCAACTCAAGGCCTGGTTCGACCGCATCGCCGTCGCCGGCCAGACGTTCCGCTACACCGAGGCCGGCCCTGAAGGCCTGTGCGGCAACAAGAAAGTGGTGCTGGTGTCGACCTCCGGCGGCCTGCATGCCGGTCAACCGACCGGTGTTGGCCATGAAGAGTATTTGAAAGTCATGCTCGGTTTCATGGGCATCACCGACATCGAGTTTGTCCGTGCCCATGGCCTGGCCTACGGTGATGAGGTTCGCAACAAAGCCATGAGCGATGCTCAGGTGCACATCAGCGAGCAACTGTTCGCCGCTGCGTAAAGCTTGCGTCAACCACTGGACTGCGCGCTTTGATCGAGAGTAAAACGATCAAGGCGCGCAGTTTTTGGTGTGCAGGTAGCTGTACAGCGTGCTCTTGGATGACACCAACATACTGTTCAGTACGCTGATCTCACCGCATGGGGCCCCCGATGCAATCTATCGAGCCTGGCGTTCGGCTCGGTTTGAGGTAGTGACCTCACGTGCACCGCTCGATGAGATTCGTCGGGCCAGTCGTTACTCCAAGCTTCATGCCATCCTGCAGCCTGCCAAAGTGGGAGCAATGATCAATAACCTGCAACGGGCGACGGTGCTGGCGCGCTTGACCATCGAGATTGAAGCCGATGATCCGGAAATCTAGTGACAAGCCTGTGTGCCGTGCTCCTAGGGTGAGCCTGCAACACCGGCCTGAAGCCACTGATTCGCAATGATCACCAAGCGCTGCGCCGTGACCGGCTGTCCTCGGTGAGCCAGAACTATCTCCGTGACTAGAACCTGATTTCAGACCAGTTCTCCGGTCTGAATGCCATCACGGTGCCCGGCTACCTGGTGCAGGACGAGGATCTGGCTCGGCTGTCGCCGCTGCTTAATCCAGACGATGACCTGTTAGGATAACCAGGACGCGTCTTTGAAACACCCTCCTGGATGGGTATTGATTCGGTGTGAGTTTACTTTCGTGAAAACCAGCGTTTTCGTTCCCAATTAGCTGGAAGGGTAAACGCATAGACAAATATCATGGCAAGGGATAGCCAGCCCATTACGGAGTTATCTACGTGACCCATAAAAGGTAGCGTGCTGTCTTGCACAAAAAAAACGTGAATAGAGCCGAACAGTACGTTATAGATGCCAACTCCCCAAAACTTAAATGGGGAAAAATTCCGACCTGAAAACGCGAAGTATGCCCAGTAGGATGGCCAGTACAGAAGCGCCGCTATCAGCACGAAGACGGGGTAAAAAATAAAGTTACTCATTAGACGGGTGGCACGCGCTATACATGGTTTTTACAGTCGTACTGTCCATCAATCTATCGAAGATAAAGCCTCCTCGCGCAGCTTGTTGATACCCTCTAACATAGTCCGTATTCACGTACCTAAACAAACGCCAAGCATCGGGTTTCAATACCATTCTGCCTATGCCGTAGGCTGACGAACTCAAGTCAACCATTCCATAGGCCACATCGGCTTCACAATTACCTTTCCCCAGCATTCCAGAAACGGCGCGATAACCCGTTCTCAGTGGGCCTACGGTATCGGAACGATTCTCGAAAAGGTTGCGCCCGCTCTCATAGGTGTTATTAGCACCGTTGAGCATCATGGGCGCACCCGCGAAAAGGCAAAGTGTGCCCACGGAGGCGTAGCAAATCCCAGCACCCGCAGCAAACTGAAGCGCTCCGGAGATAACGCTTGCTCCTCGTAAGGCAACGTCTCTTGCCTGACTGAGTAGACTGTTTTGCTCATCCTTTAGCTCTTTTAATCCCTGCTCAGCGCTTTTATTGCCCTGAGAAACGTCATTAACAATGCCTCTGGCATAATAAGAAACCTCTCTGTTGAATTGCAGGCGCAGCGTTCCATCTTTAATATGTCTAGCGCCTAATGTGCTCGCTTGACTACCCAGCTTTGCGGCGGCTTGGCTAACCATCCAATAATCACAACTGCCAGGCATGCAACTTTCGTTTGTTGGTTTCATTCGTTATTTCCCCATGTGCTATATCCGCTGGTGCCGGCAGCGTGGTGAGTCCACGTGATATCTCGGTAACGAATAGCAACATGCTCTTGAGTTTCGGCATCGCTCTGCAAAATGGAATGAGGCATTTCAAGTGTCAGATCAGCAATGATCCCGCCATTGATCGAGACTGAATAGAATTTTTCTTGCATGCCAAAAGGCGACACTCGATAAAAACTAATTGTACAGTTTATTTCTTCTCTAGTTGAGAGTGCTTGAGCGAGTAGCGGCGAGGCTTTATCAACGTTTTTAGTGATAATGATTGGACTGTGTGTTGGCTTATTAATATTTCCGATGTTAACCATGTTGTGGGTGTAAGACAGCACCATAATTTCGTCGGTATGCCCGGACTGACACTTGTTGCCAATAGAATCTTGGGTTGAACAACCCGCCGAAATCAGTCCTTGAGCCTTGCCGGTGATGGTCATATAACCGTGATTAGCCATACGTGACACTCCTTTTAGTCAGCCAAACATCCTATTGCAATGTTTTCAGGTGCGCGGTAGGGCATTTCTGAAAAGCCATACGAAATATTTCATACCTGAAACCGACGGCTGCTCCGTGAAAAATCAGTCCTGGTAAGTCTGTGGGTAGGTCGCGAAACCAGGTATCCGAGTTGGTGTTATTGACCGCCCATGGCCTGGCCTACGGTGATGAGGTTCGCAACAAAGCCATGAGCGATGCCCAGGCGCACATCAGCGAGCAACTGTTCGCCGCTGCGTAAAGCTTGCGTCAACCACTGGACTGCGCGCTTTGATCGAGAGTAAAACGATCAAGGCGCGCAGTTTTTTTGTGTCCGCTTGAAAAAAGCCGCTCGCGCAGAGTGAGAGTGGCTTGAGTTATGCAGTGGGGTTCTGCAATAGGATTCTGCAATTTAGGTTTGCCAGCTTCGCGCTGAGCTCGATATTTCTACCAATCGGTTAACAAGGTAGGGCATGCCATGTCGCGTCTGTGGGCACTGTTACTGATCTGCCTGCTGGGCAGCCTGAATTCAGTGCACGCCGCACCTCGATTGACGCCACATTGGAGCGTCGGTTACCACTCCCTGAGCTTTCTCGACCCGCTGGACCTGCAACCAATGTCCGCCATCGCGTTTTATCCGTCGACTGGCATCGAGCACCCCAGCATGCTGGAGGGCTATCAGATCCAGGCAACGCAAGATGCCCGGGTCGCCATCGGCCGTTTCCCGCTGCTGATGTTGTCCCACGGCAACACCGGTACGCCCCTGGCCCTGCACGACCTCGCCACGGCGCTGGCCCGCAAGGGTTTTGTGGTGGTGGCGGTGATTCACCCCGGCGACAACTCCAAGGACCACAGCCGCCTCGGCACCTTGAGCAACCTGTACGGGCGGCCGATCCAGATTTCCGAGGCCATCACCGCGACCCTGGCTGATCCGCTGCTGGCGCCATTCGTCAATCCCGAGCAGGTCGGGGTCATCGGTTATTCAGCCGGTGGTGAAACTGCATTGATTCTGTCCGGCGCCACTCCCGACCTCGACCGCTTGCGCCGCTACTGCCTGGAGCGCCCGGAGGATCGCGACGCCTGCAACACTCAGGGCGAACTGATCGTCGACCGTGACGACCTGCAACCGGTCGCCGATCCACGGGTCCACGCCTTGATGCTGATGGCGCCCCTGAGCTTGAAATTTGGCCGGCAAACCCTGGCGGGGGTGCATGTGCCGGTGCTGCTCTACAGTGGCGATGGCGACAAGCTGGTGGCAGTGGACAAGAACGCGGCGGCCCTGGCGCGCAAGCTACCGACCGCGCCGGACTTCAAGCTGCTGGCCGGGGCCGGGCACTTTGTGTTCATGGCGCCGTGCAGCGCTGAACAACGGCTGGCCATGGCGGCCCTGTGCACCGATGCCGATGGTGTCGACCGCGAGGACATTCACCGCAACCTGATCACCGAAGCTGCCGCGTTTTTCTCACGCACCTTGGGCAAACCCAGCCGTGCCGGGCTGCAGACTGTCAGCGAGGAACATGGGTCCTGACGCAGTGACTAGCCCCGCAGGCTCCTGCGCTTGAGCAGCAAGGTCAGGCCCAAGCCGCTGATCGACAACAGCGCTGCGCCAAAGAAAATCCACGAATACCCCAGGTTCAACGCCACGGCTCCCATCAAGGGACCAGCAATCGCCAGTGCCAGATCGAAGAACACCGCATAAGCGCTCAAGCCGGCGCCGCGACTGCTGCTCGGGACTTGCTTGATGGCTTCCACGCCGAGGGCTGGATACACCAGGGACAGGCCAAAGCCTGCGAGCCCGGCACCAATCAGGGCCACGGTCGTCGAGGGGGCCAGCCACAACAGTGCCAGCCCCAGGGTCTCGATGCTCATGCAGGCGATGGCCGAGCTGTACCCGCCGAAGCGGTTGATGCAGGAGATGAACAGCAGCCGCGCGAGAATGAAGCACAGGCCAAATACCGTCAGGCAGTAGGCCGCGCCGGTCCAGCCACGGCTGACATAAAACAGGGCGATGAAGGTGGTCAGGGTGCCATAGCCGATCGAGGCCAGGCTCAGGCTGGCGCCAAAGGGCGCGATACGCCCGAACACCGACCAGAAGGGCAGGCGCTCGCCACGGATCACCGGCACCGAGGGTTTGTTGCGAATCAGCAGCAAGGCGGCCGCTGCCAGCACGGCCAGGGCAATCCCCAGGCTGGCGAAGCCCCAGGCGTCGATCATCACCACCCCCAGTGGCGCGCCAATGGCGATGGCGCCATAGGAGGCAATTCCGTTCCAGGAAATCGAGCGCGCCGTGTGTTCGGCGCCGACCTGGCCCATGCACCAACTGATGGTGCCGACGCCGATCAGGCCCTGGGCAACACCCAATAACAACCGGCCGCAGATCAGGATGCCCAGGCTCAGCAGCGGCAGACTCTGCAGCAGGGTCGAGGCCAGGGTCAGCACGCCGCTGAGCAGGATCCCCAGCAGTCCATAGACAATTGCACGCTTGGTGCCGACGCTGTCACACATGCGCCCGGCCATGGGCCGGCTGAGCAGGGTGGCCAGGTACTGCGAGCCAATGGTCAACCCGGCCACCACCGCACTGAACCCCAGGTGTTCGTGGACATAACCCGGCAGCACCGCAATCGGCAGGCCGATACAGATAAAGGCAATAAAGGTGTAGAACACGATGGAGACGATCTGCAGGGTGATCGCCATGGAACTGACGGGGGGTGTTTGCTGCGCAGACATGGGAGCTCGTTCGCGGGCGGGCGGTACCCGGCATCATGGCGTGCGGTTGGGATAAAAGGAAGCAGGCTAACGATATATGTAGTAACCATGGGCCGGTGTCCTGGCAGTCGGCCTGAGTGATAAAAGCGGGCGAGGCGGCCTAATGCTGATCAGTTAAGCCCTTTTGTAGGAGCGAGCTTGCTCGCGAAGAACTCAACGGCGCCGCGTTTATACTGAATACACGCGTTATCGTTGACGTTTTTCGCGAGCAAGCCGCAAGCGGGCGCCCGCTCCTACAATTGACAGCATCGCTTAACTGATCGGCATTAGGCGAGGCGGCCTGGCTTTTCCTGGTGTACGAATTTCCCTTGTGGGCTAGCCTGCTAGCGATGGGGCCGGCCCCATAACGAGCGAACTCGCTCGCACTGTGTTTTGTTGCTGCTCGCAGATTTTGCATACGCTCACCAGGAAGCGTGCGGGTCGTACTTCAGTTCAATCCCAGCTTGCCGCGCAGCGTCGAGAGGTCCTCGGCCAGGGTATTGACCGGTCCGATCAGGGCCTTGCGGTCGCGGTCCTTGACCTTGTCGTAGGTCTGGAAGCCACCGTCGGCGGTCCGGTACTTGGCGAGGATGCTGTTGACGCTGGCGAAGTTTTTGTCGACCTTGGCCACGAACGCCTGGTCCTGCTGGGTCAGTTGGCCACGGAACAGGTCGACGATTTTTTTCGCGCCGTCGATGTTGCCCTGAAAGTCATACAAGTCAGTGTGGCTGTAGCGATCTTCTTCGCCGGAAACCTTGGTCGCCGCCACTTCTTCGAGCAAGGCCGCCGCGCCACCCACCACTTTTTCCGGCGGGAAGGTCAGGCCAGCCACCCGGTCCTGCAGGTCCTTGATGTCCTTGTCGAGGCCGTCCGCCAGGGTCGCGAGACCCTCGGTGGTGTGCTCGGCGAACAGTGAATATTCGATGCGGTGGAAGCCCGTGAAGTCAGGCGCCTTGACCCCTTGTTCATGGTCGTCGACCCGGGAGTCGATGGACGCGTCGAGGTCACTGAACAGTTCGGCGATCGGCTCGATCGACTCGTAGTACACCCGGGTTGGCGCATAGAGTCGTTGCGCGGTGGCCAGGTCGCCGCGCTTCACTGCGGCGGTGAACGCCTGGGTGTGGCTGGCCAGTTCATCCAGCTGTTCAGTGACGTAAATCTTGTAGTCGGAGATCGGCCCCACCAGGTCCAGCGGCGCCGTGACAGCGAAAGCCGGGATAGGGGCGTGGAGCAAACCAAGGGCTGCCAGCAAAACGAGAGGCGATTTGTTCATGGGACGGTTCCGTGGGTGGGGTTTGAGGTGCAATCAGGCCCTGGTCATGGCCGGTGCAGCGCCAAGCAGTGAGCGACCGATGAAGTCCTGGTCGTCGGTGACGCCCGGCAAGCTGAAGAAGTACCCACCGCCAATGGGCTTGAGGTACTCCTCCAACGGTTCGCCGTTGAGGCGGTTTTGCACGGTGATGAAGCCCTTGAGCAGGTCGGCCTGGTAGCAGATGAACAACAGGCCCATTTCCAGCTGGCCATTCTTGCTCACGCCATTGGAGTAATTGAACGGCCGGCGCAGGATCAGATTGCCCTGGGTCGCGGCGGTGCGCGGGTTGGCCAGGCGGATATGGGCATCCAGCCGGGTCAATTGACCGTGGGGGTCCCTGGTGTAGTTCGGCACTTGGTTCTCATGGGTACCGTCCAGGGGCGCGCCTGTGGTCTTGACCCGGCCGATGATGCTTTGCTGTTCCTGCAGTGGCGTGCGGTCCCATCGCTCCACCAGGTTGCGGATGATCCGCACCACCTGATAGCTGCCATGGGCGGCCCAGGCCGGCTCCGTGCTGCCGAGCTGGACCCAGACCACTTGGCGCATGCTGCCGGGGTCGTTGGAGTCGGGGTTGGCCGAGCCGTCGCGAAAACCCAGGTAATTACGCGCACTTTGCGCCGCGACCCCGGGCTTGGTCGGTGCCTGCGGCGGTACGCTGCCTTCCTGTTTCCAGCGCACCAGCAGCAGGTCCGGCAGGTTCTTGACGATGTCGCGCAGGGCATGAATGTTGGTGTCGGCGCTGTTGGCGCAGAACTGCAGGCTCAGGTCGCCGTGGCAAAGATCCGGCTGCAGTGCATCGTTGGAAAACTCGTGCATGCGGATCAGCCGGTGGGGCTTGACGGGCGCCAGGCCAAAACGTTCGTCGAACAGCGATTCGCCCACCGACACGGTGATGGTCAGGTTGTCCGGCGTTACCTGCGGGCCAAGAATCCCCGAGTCCAGCGGCGGCAGCTTGGCGTCCAGCTCAGCCACCGGGCCGCCGGCCATCAGGAAGGCGATCCGGCTGTTGAGGGTGCGGAACAGGCGCTCGAGTTCGTCGCGGTCGCTGGCCAGCACATCAAAGGCTACCAGCATGCCGGCGGCCGGGCGTGGGGTGACGATGCCGGCCTGGTGCTGACCGTGGAAACGCTGGCGGTCCTCGGTCTTGTCGCTGCTTGGGGCCTGGGTGACTTGTGCTGGGCTGGCGGCCATGGCCGGGCAGCTCAGGGCGCTTCCCGCCAGCGCTACGCCAGCGGCCCCCATGCCCAGTAACACACGGCGACGCTGGGCACTGAATGGATCTGAATGGTTCATCTGTCGTTGGTCTTCTGCTTACAGGCCGGAAAGGCCAAGGGCGGGATCGATGCCATCGAGCGCGTCAGCCAGGGCCTTGGCCCGATCGGCGATGCGCTGGCGCTGGTCGGCGTTGAGGCGCTCATAGCCACGGTCGCCAGCCTGGGCGTTCAGGTCATTGAGCTCGGTTTCGAAGTCGCTGGCTGCACGATCAATCTGCGCCAACAGCGGGCTGGCACTCTTGACCAGCAAGGGGCGCAGCAAGTCGAGCACTTTGCGGCTGACCGCCAGGTTGGCGATGAATCCGTTGAGGTCGCTGTGGCTGTAGCGCTCCTCTTCACCGCTGCTGGCGCGCACCTGGGCGATGCTGCGCAGGTTGCGCGTGACACTGCTCACCAGTTGTCCGGGCGGCAGCGATTGCGCCAGCAGTTGTTGCTTGAGTTGGCCGACATCAGCCAACAGGCGTGCAGCGATTGGTCCCAGGCCCGCGGTGCTGCGCTGCTCGAACAAGCTGTATTCAATCCGGTGGAAGCCGACAAACTGCGGGTCCTGCTCACGCTGCTCGAAGTAGTCGGCGCGGGCATTGATCGCGTTATCCAGTTCGGCCAGGCGTTGCGCCGCCGGGGCCAGGCGTTGATAAGCAATGCGGGCAGGCATGTACAGGGCTTGGGCCTGCTCCAGGTCTCTCGCATCGATGGCTTGCTGCAAAGCGCTTGCCGCCTTGATCAACTCGGTGCCCTGGGTGCTGAGGTAAACCCGGAATTCCGACAACGGGCCGACAAACGCCAGCATCGAAGGCCGGGCCTTGGCGGCGGCTTCGGACGCGGCGGTCGGGGTCACGTGCAAGGTGCCGCGGGGATTGCTGAGCAATCCGCAGGTGATGCTGTAGTCGCCTGACAACAGGTCGGCGTTGATCACCTGGCTCAGGCCCGGGGCGATGTTTTCCCGTTCCTCGAGCACCAGCACGCCATCGAGGATTTCCCATTCCACGGCACGCTCGGAGCGGTTGACGATGCGAAAGCTGGTGGGGCCTGCCGGCACGGTCAGGGCGTTGGGTTCGCAACTGTGGGGGTGGATGGTCACGGTGATTTCACCCTGGTGCGCCTGACGCTTGGCGGCGGCCATGTGCGCGGCGTAGTAGAACAATCCACCGGCGGCGATCATCACCAGCACCGAACCGGCCAGCGCCCAGTGCAAGGTACGGGGTGGCAAGGATGAAAGGGGGACCTGGCTTGACATGTATGCCCTTACTGACTGGAAGCGGAAGCGGAAGCGGAAGCGGAAGAGGAGGGGCTGGCTGGCGGTTTCGCGGGTGCGCTGACCGGCAGGCACAACAGCACCAGGGCCACCAGCAGATAAATCCCGTAGGCACCGAGGGTGCTGACGGTGGGCGCGTCCTGGTAGCCGAGCATGCCGGCCAGCACCGAGCCCAGTGGGCCGTCCATTGGCAGGCTGGCGCTGAGGTCAAAAACCACCTGTTGCAGGTGATTCCACACCCCGGCTTCATGCAGGGCCTGCACCGAGTTGGCGAGAATCCCGGCGGCCACCCACACAATGAACAGCCCGGTCCAGCGCAAGAACGCCGCGAGGTTCAGGCGCATGCTGCCGCTATAGATCAGCCAGCCAACGATAATCGCCAGGCCCAGGCCGAGCAGGGCGCCCATCGGCGCTGCCGGGCCGCTACTCTGCTGGAACACGGCTAACAGGAAGAACACGGTTTCCAGGCCTTCGCGGGCCACAGCGAAAAACACCATGGCGATCAAGGCGCCGACCTGATGCCGGGAGCTGCTCATGGCCTGCTCCAGGGACAACTGCAGCGAGTGCTTGATGGAGCGGGCGACCTTGCGCATCCAGAACACCATGGAACTGAGGATGGCCACGGCCACGAGGCCGATCACTGCCTCGAACAACTCCTGTTGTTTCTGCGGGAACTGCGCGCTCATCAATTCCAGGCCAGCGCCCACCAGCAGGGCCAGTGCGGCGGCGAGAAACACGCCGATCCACACCGCCGGCAGCCAGTGCCCGCGCCCGGTTTGCTTGAGGTAACTGGCAATGATGCCGACGATTAACGCCGCTTCAATGCCTTCGCGCAGCATGATCAGAAAAGGAACCAGCATTCAGCACCGTCGAGATAGATAGCAAGCTAAGTTGTAACATAATGATACTCATTGTCAGTCGAGGCTGATTGACATTTACCTGAACGAAGGCTGAACCAATTCCAAGGAAGGGTCGTTGCGCTGATCAGGGGCATTTTCGCGATTGAGTCAGCGCCTTGCCGTTGATCGAGGGCCAACTGGCCAGCCGGTACGTTAAGATGGCCCTCAAATAAAAACCGGGTCGCCACGCTTTATGTCGGAAAAAGACAGCATCTCCATTCACCTGGTGCGCGAAGCGCTGTTACAAAGCTGCGAGCCGGGTGCCGCCAGTCATGAAGTGCTGCTTAAGGTCGGTATCGAGCCGCGGTTACTGGAGGTGGCGGACGCCCGGGTGCCGGCTACCGCCTACGCCCGGCTGTGGCGGCTGCTGGCGCGGCGGCGCGACGATGAGTTCTTCGGCATGGACCCGCGCCAGCTGAAATCAGGCAGCCTGGCCTTTCTCTGCCAGTGCGCCATGGCCCAGCCGACGTTGGCGGCAGGTCTGAACAGCGGCTTGGGCTTTCTGTCGCTGATGCTCGAGCGCCTGCCAGCGCAACTGGTGCACCAGCAGAGCCTGGCGGAGATCGTCCTGCTGGAAGACGACCCGCAACCGCGTCGCGCCTTCACCTACTTCACTTATTGGATGATCGTCCACGGCGTGGCCTGCTGGCTGGCGGGGCGACGGATTCCGATCCTGGCCATTGAACTGCGTTGCGCCGAGCCGCCGTTCTGCGACGACTACAAGGTGATGTTTTCCGAGAACCTGCGATTCGACCGGCCACGGACCCGGATGATCTTCGCGGCCGACTGCCTCGACCTGCCGCTCAAGCGCAGTGTGCAAGAGCTGCAGCGCTTCCTGGCCCATGCCCCGGCCAACATCCTGGTCAAATACCGTGACCCGCAAAGCCTGGCCAGCCGCATCAAACACGACTTGCGGCATCTGCCGGCGCACACCTGGCCGGAGACCGAAAGCCTGGCGCAACAGCTGTGCATGTCGGCCTCGACCCTGCGCCGGCGCCTGGCGGAAGAGGGGCAGACCTACCAGGGTTTGAAGGACAGCGTGCGCAAGGAGCTGGCGATTGTCTGGCTGGCCGAACCGGCCATCAGCTTCAGCGACATCGCCGCCCGCCTGGGGTTTGCCGATACCAGCTCGTTCTACAAGGCGTTTCGCAAGTGGTCGGGGTCCAACCCGGGGCATTACCGCAGCCTGATTCTCAGCGACGCCGATTGAGTCGGTTTTAGCGCGCGAGCTGATATGGCTATCGCGGCATAGGTATCTACACAACTGTGGTGCGACGTTGTACCAGGGTGTTGGCTTAGACCGAGTACATATCCATTTTTGCGGTAACGGCCTCCTATGGTTCCGCCTGACGGCGGCTCACTTTTGAACAGCGCAAAAGTAAGCAAAACGCTCATACCCCACCACTCGGTGCCTCGCTTAGGCTCGGCATGCCCGTACTCCGACATTGATTTGGGGGGCCGCCGCAATGGGCCCTCCCTGGCCCAGTGCGGCTAAACCGGCGTCCTGCCGGTTTACCCCCCAAATCAATATCGAAGTACGGCCAGCGTGGTTAACGGGGCGCCCAGGATCAAAAACAAAGCGAGGCGGCCTTCGAGCCGACCTAATCGTTGGGGCATGCGCGGTGTAGCTTCTACTTCCTAATACGCTGACGAAGTCAGCCATCTTTTGATCTGGCTCTGGCTTTTGATCCTGGGCGCCCCGTTAACCACGCTGGCCGAACGCAGGCTTGAAGCCGTGGGTAACCCGGCAGGACGCCGGGTTAGCCGCCCCGCGCCATGGATGGCGCGTGGCGGCGGCCCACGGATTCAAGCCGGAGTGAGGGCACACCGAGCCCAAGCGAGGTGCCAAGTGGTGGGGCAAGAGCCTTTTGCTTACTTTTGGGCTCCTCCAAAAGTGAGCCGCTGTAAAAGCGGAACCATAGGAGGCCGTTACCGAAGAAATGGATATGCACTCGGCCTAATCCAACATTAGGGTCGGCTCACAGGTACGCCCCCTTGGCCAAAGCAGTCAAGCAACTTGATGGCTTTGACCATTGTCCCGCGCCGCCCGTGGAGCGAGTATTTCGAGGATTTTGTAGGTTCCCCCAACCGAATAAAAACACCAAGGGATTCTGGCAATGCGCGATTACCTGTCTGCGACTTCACAGTTCAACTATCAGCACACGGTCGATGCGGCACTTCATGGTTCGCTGACGGCCCTCAACGCCTGTGTCGAGTGCTGCGACCGGCATGCCTTGCCGGGGCGCATTGCCTTGTTCTGGGAGGGGCGCGACGGCGCCAGCGCGACCTACACCTTCAGCGACCTGCAGGACAAGGCCGCGCGTTTCGCCAACTTCCTCAAGTCCCAGGGCGTGAAGCAGGGCGACAAAGTCGCTGGCCTGTTGCCGCGCAACGTCGAACTCTTGATCGTAGTGCTCGCCACCTGGCGCATTGGCGCGGTCTATCAGCCATTGTTCACCGCCTTCGGCCCCAAGGCCCTGGAACATCGCCTGGGCACTTCCGGCGCGGCCGTGGTGGTGACCGATGCGGCGAACCGGCCCAAACTCAGCGAAGTGCCCGACTGCCCGACCATCGTCACGGTCACCGGTGCCAAGGGCCAGGGCCTGGTCCGCGGCGACTTCAGTTTCTGGGCGGAACTGGCCAATCATTCCAACCAGTGCGAACCGGTGTTGCTCAGCGGTGAAGATCCGTTCCTGCTGATGTTCACCTCGGGCACCACTGGCCCGTCGAAAGCCTTGTACGTGCCGCTCAAGGCCCTTGTCGCCTTCCAGAGCTACACCCGCGACGCCGTGGACCTGCGCCCGGAAGACGCCTTCTGGAACGTCGCCGATCCCGGTTGGGCCTATGGCATCTACTTTGGTGTGGCCGGCCCATTGGGCATGGGGCACCCGATCACGTTCTACGACGGCCCGTTTACCCTGGAAAGCACTTGCCGGGTGATCAACAAGTACGGGATCACCAACCTCACCGGCTCGCCTACCGCCTACCGCCTGCTGATTGCCGGCGGCGACGAGTTCGCCCGCAGCATCAAAGGCAAGCTGCGTATCGTCAGCAGCGCCGGCGAACCGCTGAACCCGGAAGTGATCCGCTGGTTTGCCGATAACCTCGGCGTAGTGATCCACGACCATTATGGCCAGACCGAACTGGGCATGGTCCTGTGCAATCACCACGGCCTCGAGCATCCGGTGCATGTCGGTGCTGCCGGTTTTGCATCGCCCGGCCACCGCATTGTGGTGCTGGACGACAACTACAACGAATTGTCCGTCGGCCAGCCAGGGATCCTGGCGATCGATCGCAGCCAGTCGCCGATGTGCTGGTTCCCCGGCTACGACGGTGCGCCGACCAAGGCCTTTGTCGGCGACTACTACCTGAGCGGCGACACGGTCGAGCTGAACCCGGACGGCAGCATCAGCTTCGTCGGTCGCAGTGATGACGTAATCACCACCTCGGGTTACCGGGTCGGTCCGTTCGATGTCGAAAGCGCGCTGATCGAGCACCCGGCGGTGATCGAAGCGGCGGTGGTCGGCAAACCCGACCCGGAGCGCACCGAACTGGTCAAGGCCTTCGTCGTGCTCGCTAGCCAGTACCTGGCGTCGCCGGAACTGGCCGAAGAGTTGCGCCAACATGTGCGCAAGCGCCTGGCCGCGCACTCCTATCCCCGTGAAATCGAATTTGTCAGCGACTTGCCGAAAACCCCAAGCGGCAAATTGCAGCGCTTTATCTTGCGCAACCAGGAAATCGCCAAGGCTCAAGAGGCCGCGGTCAACAAGGCTTGAATTCAAGGAAACAACGATGCAGATCGAAAACAAGGTTTTTATCGTCACCGGCGGTGCGTCGGGGCTGGGTGCGGCCACCGCTGAACTGCTGGTCGCCGCTGGCGCCAAGGTGATGCTGGTGGACATGAACGCCGCGGCGGTCGCGGCGCAGGCCGAGCGCCTCGGGGCCCACAGCGTGGTCGCCGACATCAGCAACGAAGACGCCGCACAGGCTGCGGTACAGGCCACGGTTGCGGCGTTTGGCGGGCTCAACGGCCTGGTCAATTGTGCCGGGATCGTGCGGGGCGAAAAGATCCTTGGCAAAAACGGTCCGCACGCCCTGAGCAGTTTCAGCCAGGTGATCAACGTCAACCTGATCGGCAGCTTCAACATGCTGCGCCTGGCAGCCGAGGCGATTGCCCAGGCCACCCCGGACGCGGACGGCGAGCGGGGAGTGATCATCAACACCGCTTCGGCGGCCGCCTTCGACGGCCAGATCGGCCAGGCCGCCTATGCCGCATCCAAAGGCGCGATTGCCAGCCTGACCTTGCCGGCCGCCCGTGAGCTGGCACGCTTCGGCATCCGTGTGATGACCATTGCCCCGGGCATCTTCGAAACCCCGATGATGGCCGGCATGACCCAGGAAGTTCGCGACTCGCTGGCCGCCGGCGTGCCATTCCCGCCACGCCTGGGCAAACCTTGCGAGTACGCGGCGCTGGTCAGGCATATCATAGAAAACAGCATGCTCAACGGTGAGGTGATCCGTCTCGACGGTGCCTTGCGCATGGCCGCTAAATAAGGAGTCATGAACATGACCACTCACAACGATCCGATTGTCATTGTCAGCGCCGTCCGCACCCCCATGGGCGGTTTCCAGGGTGACCTCAAGAACCTGACGGCGCCACAACTGGGCGCCGCTGCCATTCGTGCGGCGGTCGAGCGCGCGGGCCTGGCCAGCGATGCCGTGGAAGAAGTGTTGTTTGGCTGTGTACTGCCTGCCGGTCTCGGCCAGGCACCGGCACGCCAGGCAGCATTGGGCGCCGGCCTGGACAAGTCGACCCGTTGCACCACCCTGAACAAAATGTGCGGTTCGGGCATGGAGGCGGCGATCCTGGCCCACGACATGTTGTTGGCCGGCAGTGCCGAGGTGGTGGTGGCCGGCGGCATGGAAAGCATGTCCAACGCTCCGTACCTGCTGGACCGCGCCCGTAGCGGCTACCGCATGGGCCACGGCAGCGTGATCGATCATATGTTCCTCGACGGCCTGGAAGACGCCTACGACAAGGGCCGCCTGATGGGCACCTTTGCCGAGGATTGCGCGCAGGAACACGGCTTCAGCCGCGAGGCCCAGGACGCCTTTGCCATCGCGTCGACCACCCGCGCCCAGCAGGCCATCTTGGACGGCAGCTTCACCGCCGAAATCGTCCCGCTGCAGGTCACAGTCGGCAAAGAGCAAAAGACCATCACCGACGACGAGCAACCGCCCAAGGCCAAGCTGGACAAGATCGCCAGCCTTAAACCGGCGTTCCGCGCCGGCGGTACAGTGACCGCTGCCAACTCCAGCTCGATTTCCGATGGCGCCGCGGCCTTGGTCCTGATGCGTCGCAGCGAGGCGCAAAAACGCGGTCTCAAGCCACTGGCGGTGATTCATGGCCACGCCGCGTTTGCCGATACTCCGGGATTGTTCCCAGTAGCTCCGGTGGGCGCGATCAAGAAGCTGATGAAAAAAACCGGCTGGTCGCTGAATGAAGTCGATCTGTTCGAAATCAACGAAGCCTTTGCGGTGGTCAGCCTGGTCACCATGACCAAGCTGGAAATTCCCCACAGCAAGGTCAACGTGCACGGCGGCGCCTGCGCCCTGGGTCATCCAATCGGTGCTTCGGGCGCGCGGATCCTGGTCACGCTGCTCTCGGCCCTGCGCCGCAAAGGCCTGAAACGCGGGGTGGCGGCCATCTGCATCGGCGGCGGCGAAGCCACGGCCATGGCCGTTGAATGCCTGGATTAAGGATTCCCTATGCTGCCCAATGACGAACAACTACAGATCAGCGACGCGGCCCGGCAGTTTGCCCAGGAACGCTTGAAACCGTTCGCCGCCGAGTGGGATCGCGAACACCGTTTCCCCAAGGAAGCCATTGCGCAAATGGCTGAGCTGGGTTTCTTCGGCATGCTGGTTCCCGAACAGTGGGGCGGCTGCGACACCGGTTACCTGGCGTACGCCATGGCCCTGGAAGAAATCGCTGCCGGCGATGGTTCCTGCTCGACCATCATGAGCGTGCACAACTCGGTAGGCTGTGTGCCCATCCTCAAGTACGGCACCGACGAGCAGAAGGCGCGCTTCCTCACGCCACTGGCCAGCGGGGCGATGCTCGGCGCCTTTGCCTTGACCGAACCCCAGGCCGGCTCCGATGCCAGTGGCCTGAAAACCCGCGCCCGACTCAATGGCGACCACTATGTGCTCAACGGCTGCAAACAGTTCATTACCTCCGGGCAGAACGCCGGGGTGGTGATTGTGTTTGCGGTGACCGATCCGAGCGCCGGAAAGCGTGGGATCAGTGCCTTTATCGTGCCCACCGATTCGCCTGGCTACAAGGTTGCCCGGGTCGAGGACAAGCTCGGCCAGCACGCCTCCGACACCTGCCAGATCCTGTTCGAAGACGTCAAGGTGCCCGTGGCCAATCGGTTGGGGGAGGAGGGTGAAGGCTACCGTATTGCCCTGGCCAACCTCGAAGGCGGCCGGGTCGGGATCGCCTCGCAGGCGGTGGGCATGGCTCGCGCCGCGTTCGAAGCTGCCCGTGATTACGCCCGCGAGCGCGAAAGCTTCGGCAAGCCGATCATCGAGCATCAGGCCGTGGCCTTCCGCCTGGCCGACATGGCCACGCAGATCGCCGTCGCCCGGCAGATGGTGCACTACGCCGCCGCCCTGCGTGACAGCGGCAAGACCGCACTGGTGGAAGCGTCGATGGCCAAGCTGTTTGCCTCGGAAATGGCCGAGAAGGTCTGTTCGTCCGCCTTGCAAACCCTCGGCGGTTACGGTTATCTGAGCGACTTCCCGCTGGAGCGTATCTACCGCGATGTGCGGGTGTGCCAGATCTACGAAGGCACCAGCGATATCCAGCGCATGGTCATTTCGCGCAATCTTTGAACAAGGAAACCTTGCATGAGTTACGAAACGATTTTGTTGGAAATCCAGGGCCGCGTGGGCCTGATCACCCTCAATCGCCCCCAGGCATTGAACGCCCTCAACGCGCAGATTGTCAGTGAACTGAACCATGCGCTGGACGGCCTGGAAGCCAACCCGCAGATCGGCTGCATCGTCCTGACCGGTTCGAAGAAAGCCTTCGCCGCCGGTGCCGACATCAAGGAAATGGCCGAGCTGACCTACCCGCAGATCTACCTGGACGACCTGTTCAGCGACAGTGATCGGGTGGCCAACCGCCGCAAGCCGATCATCGCCGCCGTCAACGGTTTTGCCCTGGGTGGCGGTTGTGAGCTGGCGTTGATGTGCGACTTCATCCTGGCTGGCGACAACGCCAAATTCGGTCAGCCGGAAATCAACCTCGGCGTCCTGCCGGGCATGGGTGGCACCCAGCGCCTGACCCGCGCGGTGGGCAAGGCCAAGGCCATGGAAATGTGCCTCAGCGGTCGCCTGATCGACGCGGTGGAAGCCGAGCGTTGTGGCATCGTGGCGCGCATCGTGCCGTCGGATGAGCTGCTGGATGAAGCGTTGAAAGTCGCGACCCTGATCGCCAGCAAGTCGCTGCCGATTGCCATGATGACCAAGGAGAGCGTGAACCGCGCCTTCGAAGTCAGCCTGTCCGAAGGCGTGCGTTTTGAACGCCGGGTATTTCACGCGGCGTTCGCCACCCAGGACCAGAAAGAAGGCATGGCGGCGTTTATCGCCAAGCGTGCGCCGGAGTTTGTCGGTAAGTAATCCTGGGTTCTGACGGTCACCATCGCGGGCAAGCCCGCTCCCACAAAGCATTAAAGAGCTTGTGGGAGCGGGCTTGCCCGCGATGCGTTCAGGGTTTCACAGCAGGTAGTTCTTCAATTCCCGCGCAATCACCATCCGCTGAATCTCGCTCGAGCCTTCGTAGATCTGGGTGATCCGCGCATCACGGTAATAGCGCTCCACCGGATAATCTTCCAGATACCCATAACCACCGTGAATCTGGATGGCCGAGGAGCAGACCTTTTCGGCCATTTCCGAGGCAAACAGCTTGGCTTGCGAGGCCTCCGACAGGCAGGGTTTGCCTGCGCTGCGCAGGCGTGCGGCGTGGAGGATCAACAAGCGGGCGGCGTTCAGCCGGGTGTGCATGTCGGCCAACAGGTTGGCGATGCTCTGGTGCTCGATGATCGGCTTGTCGAACTGCACCCGGTCGCGGGCGTAGGCCAGGGCCGCTTCAAAGGCTGCGCGGGCAATGCCCAGTGCCTGGGCAGCGATGCCGATGCGCCCACCTTCGAGGTTGGACAGCGCAATCGCCAGGCCCTTGCCACGTTCACCCAGCAGGTTGGCTTCGGGGATGACGCAGTTGTTGAGCGTTACCGCGCAGGTGTCGGACGCCCGAATGCCCATCTTGTGCTCGCTGCGGTCAACGATGAAGCCCGGGTTGTCGGTGGGCACCAGGAACGCCGACAGGCCTTTCTTGCCCAACTGCGGGTCGGTCACCGCAAACACGATCGCCAGCTTGGCCCGCTTGCCGTTGCTGACAAACTGCTTGGCGCCGTTGATCACCCACTGGCCATCGCGCAGTTCGGCGCGGGTACGCAGGTTATGCGCCTCGGAACCGGCTTGGGGTTCGGTCAGGCAGAAGCAACCGATGGTCTGGCCGCTGGCCAGGTCCGCCAGCCAGGTCTGTTTTTGTGCCTCGGTGCCGTAGTTCAACACCGGCCCGCAACCCACCGAGTTGTGGATGCTCATCAAGGCGCCGGTTGCACCGTCGCCGGCGGAAATCTCTTCCACTGCCAGGGCATAGGCAACGTAGTCGACATAAGTGCCGCCCCATTCCTCAGGCACCACCATGCCCAGCAGGCCTAGCTCACCCATCTTCGCCACCAGGGCGTCGTCGATCCAGCCAGCCTTTTCCCAAGCCTGGGCATGGGGTGCGATCTCGCCGCGGGCAAAGTCCCGGGCCATGTCGCGGATCATCACTTGTTCTTCGCTCAGTTCGATATCGTGCATGAGAATCAGCTCCCGCTCTGCTCAAAGCCTGTGAAGAAACTGGCCACGTGCTCGGCGTCCAGGGCCTGGACGGTGGCAGGGTTCCAGCGTGGATTCTTGTCTTTATCGATCAGCAAGGCGCGTACTCCCTCGATCAGGTCGCCACGGGCGAACCATTGACGGTCCAGGTGCAGTTCCAGGGCAAAGCAGCGTTCCAGGCTCAGTTCGCGGCCGCGGCGGAGCATTTCCAGGGTCACGGCCATCGCCAGCGGGGAGCGGGTCTGCAGCAGGTTGGCGGTGTCCACGGCCCACTGATGGCTGTCGGCGACGGTCACGCTGCGCAGTTGTTCGATGATGCTTGGCACGTCCGGCAGGTCGAAAAAGTGGTCAATGGCTGGGCGCAGGGCTTGCAGCGGGGGGGCGGGCAGGTGCTGCACTGCCAGTTGGGCCAACAGCCCTTGCAGGTCCTTGAGCGGCGTATCGTGCCACTGCAGGTTATCCAGGCGCTGGTCCAGCTCGCTCAGTTGCTCACTTGCCAGGTACCAGTCGGCCAGGCCGCAATACAGTGCATCGGCGGCGCGAATCTGTACCCCGCTGACCCCCAGGTAGATCCCCAGCTCGCCCGGGATGCGCGGCAGGAAATAACTGCCGCCGACATCCGGGAAATAACCGATACCGACTTCCGGCATCGCCAGGCGGCTGTGTTCGGTGACCAGGCGCAGGTCGGCGCCTTGCACCAGGCCCATGCCGCCGCCCAGGACAAAACCGTCCATCAGTGCCAGGACCGGTTTGCGGTATTGGTGAATAGCCAGGTCGAGGGCGTACTCCTCAACGAAAAAATCTTCGTGCAGGGTGTCGCCGGCTTGGTAGCTGTCATACAGCGAACGGATGTCGCCGCCAGCACAGAAGGCTTTTTCCCCGGCGCCGCGCAGCACCACGGCATGCACCTGCGAATCCCGGGCCCAGGCCTCGAGTTGGCGGTGCAGGGTGCGGACCATGTCCAGGGTCAGGGCATTGAGGCCGGCGGGGCGATTGAGGGTCAGGTGGCCAATATGGTTGCGCACCTCGGCCAGGACTTCGTTGCGCGTGGCATCCATGGCCTTTACCTGCGTAGATAAAACCTCAGCAGTCATCGGTAACTCCCTGCTTTTATTGTTCTTTATGGAAATGCCCAGGCGCGGGCGATCGTCGATCGTAACAGTGCAAATTTGCCAAGTACAACCCGGATGAATGCAGGTTCGGTGTGCATTTTTGCAATATCGAAACTGCCGTCGACGATATTTTTAACTGAATAGGGCATTCACGACAGAATCGGCTGTGAATCGGCCGACGTCAGCATAACCATGCTGTTTGCGCAGCCCTGAACGACACCTCGAAGGTTACGTCTGTGGGCATTCTGCTCATCGATTTGCAACCGTCTGCATCAGAGGTTTCAGGTCGACAGGGGTGCGCGGCCAGGGGTGTTTCCTGTACAAGTTCAGCGTTGAAAATCTGGATAAACGTTTTGACGTGGAACGGGCTCGAGGAGCAGGGGACAGCAACTGGTCCCGACCGGCCGGTCAGAGCGAGCGTTTGCAGTAATTTCTCTCGGGCCGTTGAAGTGAGGCAAGACGTACATGGCGGATATCCGCGATCTGTCGATTGTGCTTGATCGTATCGACCAGGCCATTATCGAGGTGCTGCGCCACGATGGGCGCATCACTTATCAAAAGCTTTCCGAGCTCGTGCACCTGACACCCAGGCCCTGCCTTGAACGGGTGCGCAAGCTCGAACAACTGGGGGTGATTCGTGGCTATGGGGCGATTCTCGACGAGAAAAAGCTGACCCCTGGCTTGTCATTGCTGGTGCTGGTAGCACTGTCGAACCAGAGTGGGCGCGCCGCGCAAAAGGCCTTTGAAGCCAAGGTCAGGGCGTGCCCGCAAGTGCTGGAATGCCAACTGATCAGCGGCGCCTTCGACTACAGCCTGCGCATGCGTTGTCGCGACATGGAGCACTATCGGGTCCTGACCGAAGTCTGGTTTGACGACCCGGAGTTGCACATCGACAAACTGGTCAGCCACCCCGAACTGGCGATGGTCAAGACGTCGTCTTGAGGTTGTGGTCTTTTGATCCTGGGTTTGTGGGTATATCCGCCCAACGGCGGGTCACTTTGGCAAACGCCGGAATGCCGCCCGCCAGCACTGTAGGAGCGAGCCTTGCTCGCGATGGACGTCAACGATGACGCGTCTCTCCTGATTCAACGCGGCGCTCTCGGGTTTCTCGCGAGCAGGCTCGCTCCTACAGGTTTTGGTGGCTGTATGTGAGCTCTGTGATGGAGCGAGCCGCAGGCGGGCGCTCGCTCCTACAAACGCATCAGCGCTCAAGCGCTGGGCTGTATCAGCCTTGGCCGCTCAGTACCTGGCCGATGCTGCGACGCTTGGCGTGACGCTCGCTGGCGTGGATCAACTGTTCGAGGTCTTCGGGGGTGACGTCGAAGAAGGCCTCCAGTTCGGCCAGCGCCGCCTTCAGGTCCTCGGCGTTGATGGCCTGGCTGTCGGTGGGCGGGTGGTCGGCGGGGATCATTGGCACCGGTTCGGCAGGGCGCTTGGGGTAACGAATGCGCGTCAGGTTGTTGTACCCCAGGGCGCTCAGCAGCAGGGTCGATGCGCCCAGCATCACCGGGGCCAGTGCCTGCCAGTCGAGGGCGATGGTCGCCGGATCCGCCAGCACCATTAGCAGCGCCAGGGCCCCTGCCGGTGGGTGCAGGCAACGCAGCCAGCACATCAGGATCAAGCCCAGGCCGGCCGCGAGGCAGGCACTGGCCAGCGTGCGTCCCAGCACGTGAGCTACCAGCAACGCCATCACGGTGGCACACAGGTAGCCACCGATGATTGACCAGGGCTGGGCCAGCGCACCGGATGACACGGCAAACAGCAGCACTGCCGACGCTCCCAGGGGGCCGATCAAGTGCAGGGCAATCTGCATGCCGAAGACCTGGGCACAGGCCCAGACACTCAGCAGGGTGCCCAGCGACATGCCGATGGCAGCGCGGCTCCATTCGGTAGGGCGGGTGTTGATGGCAGCGGGAATCCAGCGAGCGAACATGGGTAGGACGGTCCAATTGCAAAGGGCAGGCAAAAAGAAGGGCTTGGCTGGTTCTCCAGCAAGCCCTTTAAGCGTTCCAACATTTGGGGGAGGAACCGGCACAGTGTGCCGGCCAACTCGCAGCCTGACAAATTCATATTAATGATCTTTAAGTTCATTAATGTTGAAGTTAAATCGACCCGCGCGCAGCCCTGCACCCCGGTTTGTCGCTAAGGACGCAAGTCCAGGCGCATGGCACAGCGCCGATGGCGGGGCAGGCCGTGGGCCGCTTCCTCATCCAGCAGTTGCTGCAGGCGGGGATCGATCTGCTGTGCATCCAGGGTGACAAAACCACTGCGCCGATAAAACAGCTCGTTCCAAGGCAATTCACAGAAGGTGGTCAGGGTCACTGCCAGCAGCCGCTGGTCCCGGGCGTGCTCGATCGCCGCCTGCAACAACTGCCGACCCAAACCCTGGCCCTGAGCTTCACGATCAACCGACAGTTCCTCGATATGCAACTGGCCGCCCGTCACAGCGGCGCTGAGAAAACCGACGATGCACCTATCCGCCGCCTCGACCACCCACACCGGGCAAGTTGCGATGCGCTGGCGATGCTCTGGGCCACAGATCACCGCTGCGTCGACCAGCCAGGCCAGGTCGGGGTCCTGGGCAAACAGGCGGGCCGCCGAGCGCTCGATGTCGGGTAGGGCGTCGGCATCCTCGACTCGGGCTCGACGCAAGACACAGGTCATGCCCACTGCTTAGGCGATGGCAGCAGCGGGCCACTGCTGCTGCGGGATTGGCAGATGGCAGGACTCGCCGCGCCCCATGGGGAAGTACTTGAAGCCATTGCGAGCCAGGCGTTCTGCGTCGTATAGGTTGCGTCCGTCGAAAATCACCGGCGCCTTGAGACGCTGCTGGATCAACTCGAAGTCGGGGGCCTTGAACTGCTGCCATTCGGTGCAGATGATCAGCGCGTCGGCGTCCTTGAGGACTGACTCTGGCGTGCCCATCAACATCAGCCGGGTCTCGTTCGGGTACAGCTTCTGGGTTTCCTGCATGGCTTCGGGGTCGAATGCGCTGACCGATGCGCCGGCGGCCCACAACGCTTCCATCAAGACGCGACTCGGGGCGTCACGCATGTCGTCGGTATTGGGCTTGAACGCCAGGCCCCAGAGGGCAAAGGTCTTGCCGGCCAGGTTGCCGTTGTAGAACGCCTTGATCCGCTCGAACAGCTTGTGTTTTTGCCGTTCGTTGATGGCTTCCACGGCTTGCAGCAGGTCGCTGGAGCAATTGGCTTGCTCGGCGCTGTGAATCAAGGCCCGCATGTCCTTGGGAAAACATGAACCGCCATAACCACAGCCGGGGTAGATGAAGTGATAGCCGATGCGTTGGTCGGCGCCGATGCCCAGGCGCACCGACTCGATGTCGGCCCCCAGGTGTTCGGCCAATTCGGCGATCTGGTTGATGAAGCTGATCTTGGTCGCAAGCATGCAGTTGGCGGCGTACTTGGTCAGTTCGGCGCTGCGCAGGTCCATGAACAGGATGCGGTCGTGGTTGCGGTTGAACGGCGCATACAGGTCGCGCATCACCTCGCGGACTTCGTCGCTGTCGCAACCGACAATGATCCGGTCGGGACGCCGGCAGTCAGCGACCGCTGAGCCTTCCTTGAGAAACTCGGGGTTGGAGACGATATCGAATTTCAAGCTGCGCCCGGCGGCCAACAACTGGCGCTCAATGTGCGCGCGCAGGGTGTCGCCAGTGCCCACCGGCACGGTGGATTTCTCGGCGAGGATCAGCGGCTGCTGGCGGTGGCGGGCCACTGCATCGCCGACTGACAACACATGGCGCAGATCGGCCGCACCGTCGTCGTCGGACGGCGTGCCCACGGCGATGAACAGCACCTGGCAGTGCTCGATGGCGAGCTTTTCGTCGCAGCTGAAATGCAGCCGTCCAGACTCCAGGCCTTCACGTACCAGGCTGGCCAACCCAGGTTCAAAAATGCTCACATGCCCCTGCTGCAGCAGCGCAATCTTTTGCTCATCGATGTCCATGCAGACCACATCGTGGCCCACTTCGGCCAGCACGGCAGCCTGCACCAGGCCCACGTAGCCACTCCCGATTACACTGATTTTCATGAGGCATTCCTGAGGTCTGAAGTACTGTTGCTGCGCGAATTGATGGTGATGACTCCGAGGATGACCAGGGCCACCCCCAGGGAGCGGGACAGGCTGAAGTCTTCGTTGAACAGCGGCAGGCTCGCCGCCAGCAGGTAGACCAGGGCGTAGCTGATACTCAGCAGCGAATAGGCGCGACCCAGGGGCAAATCACGCAAGGCCAGCAGCCAGCAGAGCATCGACAGCCCGTAGGCAAGGATGGCGCTGAGTACCACCGCCACCGCGAAGGGGTCGACCGTGCCGTCCTGCAGGGCCGTCCACCACTGCGCTGGCAGCGGCAGATGGCTCATGCTCCAGCGCATGCCCAACTGGGCCGTGCTGACCAGCACCACGCTGGCCATGCCAAAAGCGATTCCACGACCCACGCTCATAGCTGCCTCCCGAGCAGAATCACCCCGGCGATCACCAGGGCGACGCCGATCCAGTGCCGGCGGTCGATCGTTTCATGGAACACGAAGCGGGCCACCAGGGTGATCAGCACAAAGTTCAGGCTCAGCATCGGGTAAGCCACCCCGACATCGAGCCGTTGCAGCACCAGCAACCACACCAGCAGGCCCAGGCCCAGGCTCGCCAGCGCCAGCCACAGCCAGGGCGAGCGCAGTTTGTCGAGCAGCGCCGAAGGCCGTTCGCGCCAGCTTTCCACCGCGTACTTCTGCGCCACCTGGCCCAGGCACGTCAGGAGGCAGGCGAGCCCTACGAGTATCAGGCTCATGGCTGACTCTTGGGGAAAATCAGGATCACCAGATTGCCTTGGTCATAACGCTTGAAGTCCTGGGGCAACATGTCGATTTCGTAATGCTCCTCGCCATTGATCCGCATGACGACGCCCACCTGGCCTTGCTGGCGGGCTGCGCTCATCCATTGCGGGACCTTGAGGAAGTCCACCCGGCGATGCAGGGTGTCAGGATACGCCAGACCATATTTCACTTCGCCTACGGTGTTGTACAGCGCCACGTCCGCGCGGTTGAGGCGCCAGGCCAGGGCCGAGGCGGCGCCCAGGTCGTTGCTCAACAGCCGGGTGCTCTGGCTGAGCTCCTGCAGATGGTCATTGATGAACTGGTCCGGGGTCTTGTTGTATACCACCGAGTTTGGCAGGCCGGCCGGCAGCAGGGCGATGAACAGCCAACTGCCGAGCACGGGGGCGGCCCACAGTTGCAAAGGGCGCAGGGCCTGCAGGGTGTTGCACAGCAACCAACCGATCACGGCAACGCTAACCAGCACCAGGTGCTCGGGTTCGTTGTTGTACAGCGGCTTCTTGATCTGGAAATACACCAGCGCCAGCAAGACCAGGCCACCCAGGGCCAGGTTGAATGCAGCGTTGAGACGGATGACCCGGGTCTGGCGGTTTCTCAGGCGATCCACCAGGGCATGGCCCATCAACAGCGCCAGCGGCAACAGGCAGGGAAAGATGTAGCTCGGCAACTTGCCCTTGGCCAAACTGAAGAAGGCCAGTGGTAGCAGCAGCCACAACAGCAGGAAGCCGATGCTGGCCTGGCGCCGATTTTGCCAGGCCTGGCGGATGGCGACCGGCAACAACGCAACCCATGGCAGGCTGAACGCCAGCAGCAGCGGCAGGTAGTACCACCAGGGCTCCGCGTGTTGTGCATCGGCACCGGCAAACCGGCGGATGTGTTCGTGCCAGAAGAAGAAATTCCAGAAGTCCGGCTCCTGGGCATGTACCGCCAGTGCCCAGGGCAGGCTCACCAGCACCGCGACCAGCACGGCCACGCCGCCGTAGGTCAGCAGTTCGCGAAGGCGCTTTTGCCAGGCCATGTAGGGCAGGGCGATCAGCACCGGCAGCAACCAGGCGAGGAAACCCTTGGTCATGAAACCCATGCCGCAGGCCAGTCCAGTCAGCGCCCAGTAGCCCAGGCGGGCACGTGGCGTCTGGCTGTCAAAGGCCAGCCACAGCCCCACCAGGCTCAGGTTGACCCAGAAGGTGAATTGCGGATCGAGGTTGGCATAGCCGCCCTGGCCGACCACCACGCAGAAACTCATGTAGAGCAGGGCGCAGGTCAGGCTCTTGCGCGAGTCGTTCCACAGGCGCCGGGCAATCAGGTAGGTCAGCACGATGCTCAGGCCGGTGCTCAGGGCCGAGGCCACGCGCACACCAAACAGGTTGTCGCCAAACAGCGCCTGGCCCAGGGCGATCATCCAGTAGCCAGCCACCGGTTTTTCGAAATAGCGGATGCCCATGAAGTGCGGTGAGGCCCAGTTTCCGGTCAGGAGCATTTCCTGGCTGATCTGCGCGTAGCGGGTTTCATCGGGAATCCACAGGCCGTGGGAGGTCATTGGCAGCAGGTAGAACAGACCGAAGGCCAGCAGCAATAAAGGCAATATCCAGCGTCTGCTCATGCGCCTTGCACCCCCAGCCAACCTTCACGGCCGGCCAGCGTGCCACGTAAGACCCGGCCCGCAGGCAGGCTGTCGAGCGTCTCGGGAAGCAAGTTGCCCAAGGGCTGGAAGCGGATGTCGCGCGCGCGCGCCTGCACCAGCAATTGACGGAAATGCTCAGCCATCAGAATCCCTTCTACCTCTGCGTGTACGGTGTAGACGTTCAGCTGCGAGGGGCTGAATCGATCCAGAATGAATGGGTTGAACCCGTCGGCGGCCACCAGCGGGCCGACCACTTCGTCGAAAGTCGGCAAGTCCACCGGAATCTGTGGGGTACCGAGACTGCCGTCGGCCAGGCGCGGACGAAACAGGCTGTGCCCGCGGCAGTCACTGTTGTAGCGAAAAGCAAAAGCTTGCTTGGCGCCGATCACCCGCTCATCGGCGCGCCAACCGGCGGCGGCCGAACAGTCCACGGTTTGGCCGAGAATATCGCTGAGACAGTCGACGCCTCGGCGGATCTGTTCGCTCAGCTGCGCATCGCTCCAGCGCCCGGCGTTGGCCTGCCAGCCGTGGTGGTCCCAGGCATGCAGGCCGATTTCATGGCCGGCGGCCGCGGCCCGGCGCATCAAGTGCCCGAGATCGCGGCCGATGGGCTTGCCAGGCCAGGCGGTGCCCGCCAGCAGAATGTCCCAGCCGTACAGGCCGGCGGCATTGGAGCGCAACATTTTCCAGAGGAACTGCGGGCGGATCAGGCGCCACAGGTGGCGCCCCATGTTGTCCGGGCCAACGCTGAAGAAAAACGTCGCCTTGACCTGCGCCTCATCGAGCATGTCCAACAACCGAGGCACGCCTTCGCGGGTGCCCCGGTACGTATCGACATCGATTCGAAGGCCCGCCTGCATCAACGCTGGTCCGCGATTTCGAGCATGGCTTCACGCAGAAAGAAGTCCAGCGTATTGCCGATGGTTTCGCGCATGTGCACGGTCGGGGTCCAGTCCAGCAGGCGCTTGGCATTGTTGATGCTCGGCTTGCGGTGCGCGACGTCCTGGTAGCCGTTGCCGTAGAACGCCTTGCTCTCGACCTCGCGGAAACCGGCGAACGGCGGGAAATTGCCGCGCAGTGGATGCGCCTCGAACTGGCGCAGCAGTTCCTCGCCCAGTTGGCGGATGCTGGCCTCGTTGTCCGGGTTGCCGATGTTGATGATCTGGCCGGTGCAGGCGCCATTGCGGTTGTCGATGATCCGCGCCAGGGCTTCGATGCCGTCGGCGATGTCGGTGAAACAACGTTTCTGCTCGCCGCCGTCAAACAGGCGGATCGGCGTGCCTTCCACCAGGTTGAGGATCAACTGGGTGATGGCCCGGGAGCTGCCGATCCGCGCGGAGTCCAGGCGGTCCAGGCGCGGACCCATCCAGTTGAACGGCCGGAACAGGGTGAAATCCAGGCCTTGCTGGCCGTAGGCCCAGATCACCCGGTCCAGCAGTTGCTTGGATACCGAGTAGATCCAGCGCTGCTTGTTGATCGGGCCGACGACCAGGTTAGAGGTGTCTTCGTCGAAGTTCTGGTCCTGGCACATGCCATAGACTTCCGAAGTCGACGGGAAGATCACGCGCTTGTTGTACTTAACGCAGTAGCGAACCAGCTTGAGGTTCTCTTCGAAGTCCAGTTCAAACACCCGCAGCGGGTTGCGGGTGTATTCGATGGGGGTGGCGATGGCCACCAGCGGCAAGACCACGTCGCATTTCTTGATGTGGTACTCGATCCACTCGGAGTGAATGCTGATATCGCCTTCGACGTAGTGGAAATTGGGGTGGCTGCGCAGGCGCTCGATGGCGTCGGAGCCGATGTCCAGGCCATAGACTTCGTACTGGTCGTCGCGCAACAGGCGCTCGGACAGGTGGTTGCCAATGAAACCGTTGACGCCCAGGATCAGCACCCGGGTGCGCCGAGGGCTGCGCCCCGATTCGGCGCCGCGCAGCACGGAACCCTCGACCAGGCCCAGTTCGTCGGCCAGTTGCGGGCCACTGAGGAACAGGCCGTTGTCGTTGCGCTGGCCAGAGGCGATCAGCAGCGAGTCTTCACCGCAGGCAATGCGCAATGGGTCGACGCTGATCACACGTCCAGGTGCCAGGCCTTCATTGCCCTTGACCACTTCGGCAGTCCAGACGATCAGCTTGTGCTCGCCGACGGCACAGAAGGCGCCAGGGTAGGGCTGGGTTACAGCGCGCACCAGGTTGAACAGTTGCTCGGCCGGTTGCTGCCACAGCAGTTTGCCGTCCGCCGCGGTGCGGCGCCCGAACACCGTGGCGCGGGATTCGTCCTGGGCGGTTTCGCTGGTTTTGCCCTGGATCAGCAGGGGCAAGGTGTCACGTAGCAGGCTGGCGGCGGCTTCACGCAGCTTGCCGTGCAGGCTCAGCGCGGTGTCGCTGCGTTCGATGGCGACCGCTTGTTGGGCGACGATGGCCCCGGCGTCGGCGCGCTTGACCATGCGGTGCAGGGTGACGCCGGTCTGGGTTTCGCCCTTGACCAGCACCCAGTTGGCCGGGGCGCGGCCACGGTAGGCCGGCAGCAACGAACCATGCAGGTTGAACGCGCCCTGGCGCGCGGTTGCCAGCAGCGGCTCGCTCAACAGGTTGCGGTAATAGAAGGAGAACAGGTAGTCGGGGTTGAGCTTGGCGATGCGCTCGATCCACAGCGGATGGTTGACGTCTTCCGGCGCATGCACGGTGATGCCCTTGCGTGCGCACAGTTGCGCGACCGAGCCATAGAAGGTGTTTTCCTTGGGATCGTCGGCATGGGTAAACACCGCGCTGATCCGAATCCCCGCTGCGAGCAGGGCTTCGATGCCGGCGCAACCAATGTCGTGATAGGCAAAAACAACAGCGTTTGAACTCATGGCGAAACCTGATCAGTAGAAGTGGAAGTCAAACCGTCGACAGTGACAGCGGGAGCCGGCATGGCGGGTTGGTTGCGCAGGACTTTTTCGATGAAGAACCGTGGCCGCGCCCGCACATCACCGTACATCCGCCCCAGGTACTCGCCCAACAGGCCCATGCCGATGAACTGGCCGCCGGTGAACACGAACAGGATGGCGAACAGCACGAACATGCCGTCACCGGCCCAGCCGGCACCAAAGGCCAGGCGCAAGACAATCAGGGTCAGGGCGAAGAGCATGCCCAGCGCCGCCATGCTGAAGCCGATGATGCTCAGCAGGCGCAGCGGGGTGGTGGTCATGCACGTGATCAGGTCGAACATCAGGTTGATCAGGCGCATGGTGCTGTACTTGGACTCGCCATGCTCGCGCTCGGCGTGCTGCACCAGGATCTCGGTGGTGTGGCGGGCAAAGCTGTTGGCCAGGATCGGTATGAAGGTGCTGCGCTCGCGGCAGGCCAGCATCGCGTTGACCACGGTGCGCCGATAGGCCCGCAGCATGCAGCCGTAGTCGCTCATGGCGACCCCGGTGGAGCGCTTGACCGCAAGGTTGATCAACTTCGACGGGTAGCGGCGCAAGGCCGAGTCCTGGCGATTGTTGCGTACCGTGGCCACCACGTCGTAGCCTAACTCGGCCTGGGCCACCAAGCGCGGGATTTCTTCCGGCGGGTTCTGCAGGTCGGCGTCGAGGGTAATCACCACATCGCCCTTGCACTGTTCGAAACCGGCCATGATCGCCGCATGCTGCCCATAGTTGCGATTGAGGATCACCGCCACCACCTTGCTGCCGTCGCGGGCGGCGGCTTCTTCGAGCAGTTGTGCAGAGTTGTCGCGGCTGCCGTCGTCGACCAGGACGATTTCATAGTCCTGCTTGAGTTGGCGGCAAGCCGCTTCAGTGCGGCGCAACAACTCGGGCAGGCTTTCTTCTTCGTTGTAGACCGGGATAACGATCGACACGCAATGGATTGGATAAGGCTTCAAAGGCTTGGGTCCAGGGTCTGTGCAATGGCGCCCACCACGGGTTCGACGTCATTGGCAGTCATGTCAGGGAACAATGGGATCGAACTCTGGGGTGTCGAGTTCCGTGGAAAGCTCGGCTTCACTGAATAAATTGTCACAGAGTAACTCAAGAAAAATAATCCATATCAAACGGTTAGCCGACAATGATGAAAAAGCGCATGAATTGACTTTTTCCGGCGGGACCGGCAGCGTGGGCTCAGGCAGAACCTGATTCGGATGCGCTGAGAGTAAGCGCGAAAATGTGAAAGTGACATGAAAAATCGGTGCCCGGATCGTTTAACTTAGACGTTTACAGCAATTGTTCAGGGTACGCTCAGGGCAGGCGTTTTTATCGGAAACTTCCTACGGGTTTAGCCTGTCAGACCCTGCTTCAATAACCCGTTCGACTATTAATAGACTTCAACAGATGAACCGTCTCTGTTGAGCACTTTTCATTAAAGGTCCTTTCAGTTTGTTCGATTTACCCGATACCGCAGACACACCGACGCCCGCCGTGCAACGCCCCAACCCACTGACGCTGTACCTGGCGCGCCTGGCACCCTCCAGCCAGTTGACCCTGCGTTATGTCTTGCAGGATGCGGCTGACCGCCTGGGTTTTGATGAGTTGAACATGGAAGACATTCCCTGGCACCAGTTGCAGCCCGAGGACGTGATCGCGCTGGTGGCGGCGTTGCGCAGCGACGGCTACGCGCCCAACACCTCATCCCTGTACGTCAACGCGATACGGGGGGTGATGAACGAAGCCTGGCGCATGAGCCTGATCAGCCATGAGCACCTGCTGAAAATCCGCTCGGTCAAAGGCATCGCCGGCACACGCCTGTCCCAGGGCCGCAACCTCAAGCGCACCCTGATCCACGACCTGATGGCGGTGTGCGCCGCCGACCCACGGCCCCAGGGCCTGCGCGATGCGGCGATCATTGGGATTCTGTACGGTTCGGGCATGCGCAAGTCGGAGTCGGTCAACCTCGACCTGGCGCAGGTCGACTTCGCCGAACGCAGCCTGCAGGTCACGGGCAAGGGCAATAAACAGTTGATCAAGTACGCGCCGAGTTGGGCCTTTGCCAAGCTCGAGGCCTGGCTCGAGCTGCGGCGTTCGTTTCTCGAAGAGGGGCAGGCGGACGATGGCTTCCTGTTCAATCGCATTCGCCGTGGCAGCCACATCACCCGCGAGCGGATAACCAAGCATGCGATCTACTACATTGCCCGGCAACGCGGCACCCAGGTCGGCGTGAAGATCATGCCCCACGATTTCCGCCGTTCATTCATCACCCGGGTGATCGAGGAACACGACCTGTCGATCGCGCAGAAGCTGGCGCACCACAGCAACATCCAGACCACCGCCAATTACGATGTGCGCGACGACAATGAGCGGCGGCGCGCTGTAGATCGTTTTGATTTGTGATAAAAGACTTATTAAACAATAGGATATAGCTGATTGTTGAAGTGATTTGTATGGTCGAGTTGCGCGCCTTTGTCACCCAGGTTCCGCAGGCTATTTCTCTGCAACTTGATTATTCAGCACGCTCGGCCAATCAGAATCATTCACCGTGCCGAGTATCTGCAACTTGCCATCCGGCCCGACTGCCGCAAACAAGGCGCTGGTGTACTCGGCTTTGCGGGCATTCTTGAAGCCGTTCTGGGCTTCAAAATCGCTGATGCAGCCACTGTGGGTGACCAGCACCAGATTGCGCTGCGCGGTCTTGTGCGCCAGCACCTCGGCACCCATGGTCGCGCCGCAGGCTGCCAGCCATTCCTGTTGGGGTACCACGTGGGCCGAGAGGTAGTGCGCGGTTTGTACCGTGCGGGTGGCCGGGCTGGTGAGCAGGTCGGTGTGCGCAAGCCCCAGGGTATCCAGGGCCTGGCCCACTTGCCGGGCCGCGTCCCTGCCGACTTCGGTGATGCCGTCGGCGGGGCCCAGGCAGGGATTGCTCGACTGGTCACAGCGTTCGGCATGGCGCACCAGCACCACGATTTCCCCGGCCTGCCAGCGTTGCAACACACTGGCCTTTTGCAGCTGATTCCCTTGCGCCAGCAACATCGGCGATCCCGGCCAGGCAACGAACCCCATTACCAGTGCCGCTACCAGCAGGGTCAAGATGACAAGGGCCAACTTGCGCATCGGCTGTTTAACCAAGCTTTCACCGGATAACTTCGGTGTTGGGGACATAACCACAGCGTTCACCTGTAGAGCGTAAATACCACACTGAAATGATCCTGGCGTTGCGCGTGCAAGGCGCTCGCCGGACAAATGATGTCGCGCACTGTAGGCGTCGGCAGGTGGCAGACGAGTGAAACCAATGTGAAAAATTCGCTTTAGCCAGGAAGCAAGTAATAACGGATGTAAATCATTGGCGTCAGTTGGCCGGACCACCCTTGTGCGTGACCGTTGGTCGCTTCAGTCTCCGGGCCTGTCGATCGTTGGTCGGGCCAGTCGACTAGTGCATGAGTCTTTCCATCAGCCAACGTGCAACAGGAGTCCGAGCATGTCCTATGTCGATGGTTTTCTAGCCGCTGTGCCCACGGCCAAACGCGAGGCGTTCCGCCACCATGCCGAGACCATGGCGCAGATCTTCAAGGAATTTGGTGCACTGAACGTGAGTGAGTGCTGGGGCGACGATGTGCCCGAGGGCAAGCTGACGTCGTTTCCCCTGGCGGTGAAGCTTGAGGAGGGCGAAACCGTGGTGTTTTCCTGGATTCTGTGGCCCGATCGCCAAACGCGCGACGCCGGCATGGCCCGCTTCATGGCCGACCCGCGCGTGCATGAGCCGGGCAACCAGATGCCATTCGATGGCCAACGCATGGTGTTCGGCGGTTTCCAGCGGATTGTCGACGTCTAGCGTGTCGGGCCCGGGGTGTTCATTCGTGAGGACAGATCCGGCAACTCTTGCGGTTACGGATCTCCTCTTGCGAAGGCCGTTGCTTGACGAACTCGAACCGTGGTTCGCCTTCGTTGTAAGTCACCAGCCAGCCCCATTCCAGCTCTGACTCGTCCTGCCCTTGCCGGGGTGGCTCAGCCCACCAGGGTTCTTTACCGACTATCTGGCGCATGACGTCCTCCCGCTTATCCAGTGGGTTCGAGGGTGCAACTCAAGGGGGCGCTGGCCGGGCGTTGCAGCAGCGCCTGGTTGCCGTTCTGGGAAAAACTGTAGGAACCGCGCGCGTCCTGGCCACTGTAGCGCTCCCCCGAGTCACTCGGCACCTGGGAGAGGGTGATCGAGGTCGTGGCCCAGCGCAGGTAGAGCACGTCCGGGCCGGCCTTGAAGTAGGTGGCGGCCACCAGCGCGTCAAGCCCGTTGCAATGAAACGCCAGCGGGCCATCGGTCAGCCGGCTGGGGTCTTTGGTCCTGACGATGGCGGAGCCCTGGCGCAACTGGTGGGCCCGCTCGGCATAGGCTTGGCGGATACAGGCCTTGGGCTCGGCGGTGGAGGCGCACTGATTGCGATCCAGGGTCCAGTAGCGTTGGTCGGTCATGACCTTGTCCGGGCGCGGCACCGAGCGCTCATCGGTGAGGGCCAAGCGATACAGCCGGTACAGTTCGAGGTCCATGCGGGCCAGTTGCGGATCGCGGCAGATCAGCTTTTCCACCACCAGGCTGGCCTGGGCACACTCGAAACTGGTTTTGTACAGGGAGTCTGCCCAGGTACGTTCGCTGCTCACCGCGCAGGCGCCGGTGGCGAGGAGGGTGGTGCACAGGGTCGTGAGCGTTTTCATGCTGGCTTCACTCAGATCATCAGGTACTGCCCGGGCAACGGTGAGCGCCATGATCCGCGTTATGGGTCTATCAGTGTAAGTCAGTGGGCAAAACTTGCCACCGGCACGGCCTACCGCAGGGCTGGTGGCCGCTGAGATAGACTGCACGGCAAGAGAGCAAGCGTGGGAGCGGTTGACATGGATTCGCTGATCACGGCAGCTGCCCGGGCACTGGCGGTGGGCGACCCGCTGGGGGCACTCAGGCACGTCGCCTTGCGCGACGATCCGCCGGCGCTGGCCCTACGCGGGATTGCCATGGCGCAGTTGGGCGACTTTGCGCGGGCCAAGGCCTTGCTGCGCCGGGCCAGCCATGACTTTGACCCGAACGAACGGGTGGCGCGGGCGCGCTGCGTGGTGGCTGAGGCGGAAATTGCCTTTGCCGCGCGGGACCTCGGCTGGCCGCAACCGGCCCTGGAGGCGGCGCGCGAGTGCCTGCAACTGCACGGTGACCGGATCAATGCCGCCCATGCCCGCTACTTGCAGATTCGCCGGCTGCTGCTGATTGGCCAACTCGACGTGGCCGAGGGCCAACTCGCGGCACTGCAGCCGGGCACGCTGCCACCGGGGTTGCGGGCGATCCATGGGCTGATTGTCGCGGGTTTGGCGATCCGCCGTCTGGATGCCCCGGCGGCGCGCCTGGCCTTGGCCGCCGCCGAACAGGCCGCACGGTTGGCCGCAATCCCGGCGCTTGGTGCCGAAGTGGCAAGCGCCTGGCAGGTACTCCAGGCCCCGGCGGCGCGATTGACCTGCCAGGGCGCAGAACGACTGTTGGACCTGGAGGCCGTCCAGGCGCTGCTAGGGTCCGGGGCACTGGTGCTCGACGCGCGTCGTTATCAGGTCCAGCAGCGTGATGCGCGGATTTCCCTGGCGGGCCGTCCGGTGTTGATGGCGCTGCTGACCGTGCTCGGCGAAGCCTGGCCGCAGGCGGTGCCCAGGGCTACGCTGATCGCTCGGGTGTTCCGCCTGAAACTCAGCGATGACTCCCAGCGGGTCCGTCTGCGGGTGGAAATCGGTCGCTTGCGCGCGATGTTGCGCCCACTGGCCCAGGTCACCGCAACCCCGGGCGGTTATGCCCTGGTGCTGCCTGCATCGGGCGCGCTGGCGGTCCTGGCATGGCCCATCGAAGCGCCCCACAGCGAGGTGCTGGCACTGTTGATGGACGGTGAGTGTTGGTCGAGCTCGGCCCTGGCCCTGGCGTTGGGCGTTAGCCAGCGCAGCGTGCAGCGGGCCCTCGAGGCGCTGGCGGCTGAGGGTAAGGCGCAAATGTTCGGCCGTGGTCGGGCGGCGCGCTGGACCCGCCCACCGATTCCGCGATTCGCGACCACATTGTTACTCCCGCTGCCTTGGTCCGGTGATTAGGCTCAAGGCTCCCAACCACTACGAGGATGTCGCGATGAAACAGTCAGCCGCAAGCATAGTGCGTGAGTACGGGCCTTTTCCCGGGGTCGACAGCGTGCACGGCGTCACCTGGGACGGTGAGCGCGTGTGGTTCGCCAACAACCTGGGCCTGATCGCCTTCGACCCGGACAGTGGCGAGGCGCTGGATACGTTCGCGATGGCCGCCGATGCCGGCACCGCTTTCGACGGCCAGCACCTGTACCAGATTGCCGGGAACCAGATCCACAAAATCGACCCTGCCAGCGGACGCGTACTGGGCAGCATCCCGGCACCCGGTGGCAGTGACTCGGGGCTGACCTGGGCCGAAGGGTCGCTGTGGGTCGGTGAGTACCAGGACCGGCAGATCCATCAGATCGACCCCGCTTCGGGGGAAATCCTGCGGACCCTGCAATCGAACCGCTTTGTCACGGGCGTGACCTGGGTCGACGGTGAGTTCTGGCACGGCACCTGGGAGGGCGAGGAGAGTGAACTGCGGCGGATCGACCCGCAGAGCGGCGAAGTGCTGGAGACCCTCAACATGCCCGCCGGGGTCGGAGTCTCGGGCCTGGAGTCTGATGGCGCCGAGCAGTTCTTCTGCGGCGGTGGCAACAGCGGCCGCGTGCGGGTGGTGCGGCGGCGCTGAAGCTCAGCCGTCGCCCGCCAGCGACTTCAGATAATCACCGAAGCCGCCTTGCGCACGGGAGTCCAGGCGGCTGCTGGTGCGCACGCGGTTGAGGGCAGTCCAGACGATGCTGGCACCGCTGCGTTGCAAATCCTCCACCAGGCAGACGTCCTCATGCGCCGGCAGCGGGCGGAATCCGCCGACGCGCTGATAGGCTTGCGCACACACCCCCAGATTGGCGCCGTGCACATGTCGGTGGCCTTCCCGGGATTGATACAGCGCCTGGTAGCGCTGGCGTACCGCCGGGCAATGGTCGGGGTGCCAGTCATCGATGCTGACCGTGCCACACACTGCATCGGCCTTGAATGCCAACTGCTGGCGCAGCCAGTTGCGGGGCACCCGGCTGTCGGCATCGGTACAGGCCAGCCAGCGCGCGCCCTGGTCGAGCATGTAGGCGGCGCCGGCCCGGCGGGCACACCCGACGTTACCGTCGTTGATCACCAGGGTCTGCACGCCACTGGCCTGGGCGATGGCTAACGAGCGGTCGGTGCAGGCATCCAATACCACCAGGATCGCCACTGCTTCTCCAGCGCGTTCGACGTCGTGCGCGGCGCAAGCGAGGGCGTCAAGGCAGCGTTTGAGCAGGGCCTGTTCATTGTGAGCCGGGACGACGACGCCGATCATTGGGTGGGTTCTTCGAGGTCAGGACGGTAGGGGCCTCGGCACCAGAGCTCGAGGATGAAATCGGGTTCCTCGTGGCGCACGGCACGCGGTAAATGCAGATGGGCATCGAGCATGGCGTGGACCTGCGCCCCGGTTTGCGGGCAGCCGGCAATGGGTTGCAGCCAGTGGCAGGCCAGGACCGCCCCCTGGGGACTGAGGCTCGCGCGGGCCTGGTCGATCACCTGACGCCAGTCGTTACTGTCCAGGTAATAGCCCAGTTCACTGAGCACAATCAGGTCGAACTGGCCTTCGGGCCACTCTTCAGGCAACCGACCTTGCACCACCTGCACCTCGGGATACCCGGCCAGGCGTTCGGCGGCCAGGGCCACGGCGGTGTGGCTGAGGTCCATGCACAACAGACGGTCGCCGCGTTCGGCCAGGCCCAGGCTCAACTCGCCATTGGCACAGGCCGGCTCGAAGACCCGCCCATAGCGTTGGCGAGGTAACAAGGCAAGGGTCAGTGCCCGTTTGCGTTTTTCGTACCAGCGGCTGCGGAACGCCCATGGGTCCGGATTGGCACTGAACAGCTGTTCGAAGTAGATCGCCGACAGGCTCATAGAAACACCAGTTCAAAGGGTTGCAGCAGGCGTTCCAGCACTGCCGGGGGGAGAATGGCTGGCTGGCCGGTACTCGGGTCGGCCAACAGTTGGCTCTGGTGCGCAGCAATTGCCCGGCGCTTGCGCACCAGGAAACGCGGCGCGACCAGCAGTTTGCGGGCGCGCAACCACGGCAGGCGGTGATCCTCCGGTTCTGCCCAGTGCCAGGCCCAGACGGGCACTTCCAGCAGATGGGCCTGGCGCGTACGGCAGGCACTGGCACAGGCGCGGCCCACGGCTTCGTGATCACAGTGGCCGTCATGGCGCCAGGTGGTGAGCACCTGGTCGTCCGGGCGAATCAGCGCGCAGAGTTGCTGCACCAGCTGCGTTTCGCTTTCGCCTACCGCGGAGTCGGCGAACCCCAGGCGCAACCAGTCAAGTCGTTGCGCATCCAGACCCAGGTGCGCCAAGGCCCGGGCACTTTCCCGAGGCCGCTCGGCGCCGAGGCGCTCGGTGGGCCAGAGGCTGGACCCCGGGTGGCTGCCTTCCCCATCGGTGACGGAAATCATCAGCATGCAGGTGGCGTCGCTGGCCAGGCTGGCCAACAGTCCGCCGCACATCAGCACCTCGTCATCCGGGTGCGGGGCGACCACCACCAAGCGCCGGCCCAAGGGCAGGATCAGCTCGCGGGGCAATGACGGTACGGCTTGCAAGGCGCGGGATGCCTGCCACTGGGCCAGCGAGGTACCCGCGCCTTGAATCAGTGGGTCTGGGTCCTGGCTCATAGGCACCAGCCCCGCGGATCACGTCCGTGCAGTTGCCGGCCGAGTTCAGCCAGGTCGCGCTCGGCGTGGCTCTGCCGGATAAACACCGGCAGGTCAGCGCTCAACCGGGCGAAGCGCGGATCGCGGCAAAAGGGCGTGGCGCCCAGTGCTCGTCCGACGTGCCATTGCACCTGGGCTACTGCCGCTTCCACCAGGGCGCGGGTCCGACGCACGGTAAATTCCGCATCGGCCTGGGGCTGAGCATCGATCCACGCGGCGCACTCGCGCAAACCGGACGCCGCGCTGGCGAGCGCAGCGTCGACGGCTCCCAGGTGTGCTTGCGCGTGGGGATCGTTGCGCGGTCCGGCGCAGGCGTGGTGCAGGACCTCGGCCAGGGTCCGCGCGGCGCCGTACCAGCAGGCGGCAATGCCGGCACCGCCATGCCAGAATCCAGGACGCTGCACATACGCACCGCTGCCCCCCACGCAGTGGGCGCGGGCGCCGTCGAGGTGGACACTGACGCTGGCGGTCGTGGCCATCCCGCGGGCCTGCCAGTCGTCACTGTCGATGCGCAGAGCGCCTTGGCTGAGTGCCAGCGCCACCAGTTGCGCACGGTCGTCTTCGTCCCAGGCGGTGAGCAAGGCATGGTCGATCTGCAGGGCTCCGGAGCACCAGGCCTTGGTCCCGCTCAATTGCACCGCCCCGTGCTCGCGACCGACGATTCGCACCCTGGCCGTTGGCGGCTCGGCCGCCCAGACGCCCCAGATGCCCGGGCTGTCCAGGTGCAGGGCATCCAGTTCGGCAAGAATCGCCTTGGCATCGGTGTGGCCTTCGAACAGCTTGAGCAGCGCCAGGTCATTGCCCGCTACCTGTGCCAGGGTGCGCCAGCGTTGCAAGGTCTGGCCCTGGCCGGGCAGCGGCAGGTCGGCCTGGCCGTCTGCCAGGCAGCGGCGCATGATCTCGGGTAACTGGCGATCAAGTTCCAGCGGCGCGGCGCGCTGGCCAAAGTCCTCGAGGATCTGCTCAAGCGAACTCCTCCCGTCCTGCGCTGTCGACCTGTTCATGCTGACTACTCCCTGCTGACCCAATGCGCTGGATGGCGAGTACCGCCGCCTTCATAGCATTGTGAGAGATCGGCATTTAAGGAGTTCAATCTGCTTTATCCGCTGCCGATGTCATCTATGATCAACAGATCCAGAACAACCCATGCAGCGTGCAACAGTGGGTGCGGCAGTACCTGCCGACATCCGGGCAGCGCCTGATAAAAAAACGAGAAGGCCGCCATGAGTGAACAACCGGGTACCCGCAGCGATCCACTGGAGCAAGGCCGACTGCGCTTGTTGATTGACGCGGTGGTGGACTACGCCATCTACATGATCGACCCCGAGGGTATCGTCGTCAGCTGGAACGCCGGCGCGGCGCGGATCAAGGGTTATGACGAAGCCGAGATCCTCGGTGCGCACTTTTCCAGGTTCTACACCCCAGAGGATCGCCAGGACGGCACGCCACAACGAGCCTTGCGCACCGCCATCGAGGAAGGGCGTTTCGAGGGCGAGGGCTGGCGGGTTCGCAAGGACGGCAGCCATTTCTGGTCCCATGTGGTGATCGACCCGATTCGCGACCCCCAGGGCAAGCTGCTGGGATTTGCCAAAATCACCCGCGACCTGACTGAGCGCAAGGCGGCCGAGGAAACCCTCAAGCAGAGCGAACAGCAGTTTCGCCTGCTGGTGCAGAGCGTCACCGACTACGCCATTTACATGCTCGACCCCACCGGCCGGGTCAGCAACTGGAATATGGGCGCCCAGCGGATCAAGGGCTACCTGCCGCAGGAAATCATCGGCCAGCATTTTTCAGTGTTCTATACCGCCGAAGACCGCACCGCGGGCGAGCCCGAACGGGCGCTGGAAGTGGCGACCCGCGAAGGGCGGTTTGAAAAGCAGGGCTGGCGCATGCGCAAGGACGGCACGCGCTTTCTCGCCCACGTGATCATCGACCCGATCCGCAGTGAAACCGGGTCGATCCTGGGGTTTGCCAAGATCACCCGCGACATCAGCGAAGCGACCCAGGCCCAGCGGGAATTGGAGATAGCCCGCGAAGCGCTGTTCCAGTCGCAGAAGCTGCAGGCCATCGGTCAACTCAGTGGCGGTATCGCCCATGACTTCAATAACCTGCTGACGGTCATCCTCGGCAACCTGGAACTGCTGCGCAAGCGCGCCGGGGAAGACCCCAAACTCCTGCAACTGCTGGACAACGCCGCCTTGGGCGCCCAGCGCGGGGTCTCGCTGACCCAGCGCATGCTAGCCTTTGCCCGGCGCCAGGAGCTCAAGGCAGAGTCGGTGGCCTTGCCCCATTTGCTGGAGAACATCACCGGCTTGCTGCGCAGCTCCCTCGGGCACCTGGTGACCATCCACTGTGATTTACCTCCCGACTTGCCGCCCGTGCAGGCGGACGTCAACCAGTTGGAGCTGGCGATCCTCAACCTGGCGACCAATGCGCGCGATGCCATGCCACTGGGGGGACGCATCCTGATCAACGCGGTGGATTCGCTCAAGGGGCATTCGATCCCGGCCCAATTGACGGGCCAGCGGTATGTCTGCCTGTCGGTCAGCGATAACGGGCACGGCATGGATAGCGAGACCCTGGCCCAGGCCACCGAACCTTTTTTCACCACCAAGGGTGTGGGTAAGGGCACCGGGTTGGGCTTGTCGATGGTTCATGGCTTGGCGGAGCAACTGGGCGGTTGCCTGATTCTTGGTAGCGAGCAGGGCCTGGGTACCACCGCGCAGTTGTGGTTACCCCAGGCCGTCACCGCAGTGGCCCAGGCGTCCAGCGCACCCGATGCGGCGCAAGATGGGTTTACCCGCCTGTGTGTGCTGCTGGTGGATGACGACAGCCTGGTGTTGACCAGCACCTCGTTGCTGCTCGAAGACCTTGGGCATCGGGTGATCTGTGTGACGTCGGGCACCGAGGCCCTGCAGGTGTTCAAGAAACGCAGCGACATCGACCTGGTGATCACCGACATGGCCATGCCGCTGATGGATGGCGCACAACTGGCCGCAGCCATCCGCGAGTTGCACCCTGACATGCCGATCATTCTCGCCACCGGCTTCGCCCAGCGCCTGGACGGCTTCGTTGCCCACTTGCCGCGTCTGGCCAAACCTTTTACCCAACTGAACTTGATGGAAATCCTTAACAAGGCGATGCGCTGAGCTGTGGTGGCAGGTAACGATGGCGGACTACCGGCGGGCCTCTGGGGTGTTGGATTAGACCGAGTACATATCCATTTTTGCGGTAACGGCCTCCTATGGTTCCGCTTTTACAGCGGCTCACTTTTGGAGGAGCCCAAAAGTAAGCAAAAGGCTCTTGCCCCACCACTCGGCACCTCGCTTAGGCTCGGTGTTCCCTCACTCCGGCTTGAATCCGTGGGCCGCCGCCACGCGCCATCCATGGCGCGGGGCGGCTAACCCGGCGTCCTGCCGGGTTACCCACGGCTTCAAGCCTGCGTTCGGCCAGCGTGGTTAACGGGGCGCCCAGGATCAAGAGCCAGAGCCAGAGCCAGAGCCAAAGCGAAAGCAAAAGCCAGATCAAAAGATTGCTGACTTCGTCAGCGTCTGAGGAAGTAGAAGCTACACCGCGCATGCCCTAGCGATCAGGTCGGCTTTTAGGCCGCCTCGCTTTGTTTTTGATCCTGGGCGCCCCGTTAACCACGCTGGCCGGAGTCCGATATTGATTTGGGGGGTAAACCGGCAGGACGCCGGTTTAGCCGCACTGGGCCAGGGAAGGCCCATTGCGGCGGCCCCCCAAATCAATGTCGGAGTACGGGCATGCCGAGCCTAAGCGAGGCACCGAGTGGTGGGGAAAGAGCGTTTTGCTTACTTTTGCGCTGTCCAAAAGTGAGCCGGCCGTGAACTGCCCCCCGAATGTTGGACACCTGACCCCTCGGGAGGGTGTTCCATGACGAAATACAACCTAGCACTCAAGCAATCACTGATTGAAGAGTGTTTGTCTGCCAGTAGCGTTCATGAGGTGGCCCTCAAGCATGGCTTGAGTCCATCGCTGCTGCGGCGCTGGATCAAGGGTTTTGAAAAACACGGTGCCTCTGGCTTGATTGCCAAGTACAGCCATTACGATGCCCAGTTTAAATTGAAGGTTTTGCAGTGCATCGAACAAGATGGACTGTCGGACCAACAGGCCTGTATACGGTTTGATATCCGTGGTCCAAGTAGTATCAGGCAGTGGCGAAAGCTGTACGATGAAGGCGGTGTAGAAGCACTACAACCGCATCGTCTTAAAGAGTCCAGCATGCCCCGCAAACCTTCTAGGCAACCCAAAGCAAGTCCTGTTCTTCCTGCGGACGCAGAGCTGACCTCTGAACAAATGCTCGCAGAACTGGCCTATCTGCGCGCGGAGAATGCCTATCTAAAAAAGCTCGATGCCTTAATCCAAGCGGATCCCCGTACTGCGCAGCCAAAAAAACGCAGTCCGTCCAAGGATTGAGGCATGAGTATCCACTTGCTCTGTTGCTACGTGCTGCGGGACTTGCACGCAGTACCTTCTATTATCAAAGCAAAACACTGCTAACCGACAAGCATGCCGACCTTAAAGATCGCATCCGCAGCGTCTATCACGGGCATAAGGGGCGTTACGGCTACCGCCGTATCACCGCAACCCTTGGAAACAGTGGTGAGTTGATCAATCACAAGAAGGTGCATCGGCTGATGCAGATGATGGGCCTCAAGTCGTTGGTCAAAGTGAAGAAATATCGCTCTTACCGAGGTGCTGAAGGGCTTGTTGCGCCTGATCTACTAAAGCGCGAATTTAAGGCAGAAGCCCCTAACCAGAAATGGGCAACCGACGTGACGGAGTTCAAGGTGAAGGGGCAGAAACTGTTTCTTTCGCCTCTCATGGATTTGTACAACGGCGAGATCCTGGCTTACCAGATCAACCGACGTCCCGAGTTCAGGATGGTTTCGACGATGCTGGAAAAGGCCTTCGGGCGACTGAATCAAGGGGACAAACCGATACTGCACTCTGACCAGGGTTGGCAGTACAGGCAGCCTACCTACCGACACATGCTGGCCGAAAAGAGCATCGAGCAGAGCATGTCGCGCAAGGGTAATTGCTTGGACAATGCCGCCATGGAAAGCTTTTTCGGCACGCTCAAGAGCGAGTTTTTCTATCTGGAATCATTTGAGAGTGTGGAGCAGCTGGCATCAGGCATAGAGGATTACATCGCCTACTACAACCAAGACCGCATAAGCCTCAGACTGAATGGCTTGAGCCCGGTACAATTTCGGACCCAGGCATTAAATCAATAGCGTCCCCTGTCCAACTTTCGGGGGGCAGTTCACCGTCAGGGCGGAACCATAGGAGGCCGTTACCGCAGAAATGGATATGTACTCGGTCTAATCCAACACCCCGGTCGGCCCACAGCCGCAAGCGGGCGCCCGCGATGGTCGTGAACGCTGACACGTATCTCCTGAATAAATGCGGCGCCCTCAGGTTTTTCGCGAGCGAGCTCGCTCCTACAGAAGCCCAATCCCACAGCTCCCTCTATCCCGGCACCAGGTCCGGGCGGATGTACTCGGGCGACAACACGTTCAACCAGAACAGGATCATGTTGACCATGATAGTCACCACCACCAGCAAACCAATGCCCCACACCGCTGCGGCATACAACAACCCGCGGTCCTGATTCAGGCGCATGAACTTGGGCAACCCGATAAACAGCAGGTAGCTGGTGTAGGCACCGGCGAGTATCAGCGCGCTGATGGCCAGCCAGCGGTTGGGGTACAGCGCGCTGATCCCGGACAGGAAAAACGGGGTCGCCACGTACGCCGCAAAGCCGATGCACTGGTTGAGGTTCGGCCGGGCCTCGAAGGCGCGCGACATCCAGCGGATAAACCCGCCCATCAAGGCAGTGCCCAAGACCATCGCCCCGTACATCAGCAGGCACAGTTGCAAGGCGCTGTTGAAGCTCAGGCGCACGGTTTCATCCTCGGCCAGGCTCCAGCCGACCCAGGTGGTGCCGATGAACAGGCACAGGGTCGGCAACAGCGCCAACAGCAGCAGGTGGGCCAGGTAGTGTCTGGGATGTTGCTCTTCTTCGCTGCGGATCTCGGTCCAGGCAAAGTCCGGATGGGTAAAGAGTCTGACGATATGGGGTTTCATGACTGCCTCCAGTCGGCATCAGCCGCAAACGGCCTCTTATAGGTATGGATGCAAGGCAGCAGTCAGGGTTTCAAGTTTTTCGCCTTGTAGCGCTCGTAACCGACCAACAGCGGCTGGGTGCTTAAGCCGTGGAGCAGAATGCTCAAGGCCACCACCGACAGCGTGAAGTGGGTAGACACCGCCGCCACCTGGGCATCGAGCCCGTGGTTGAGGGCGTAGAACAGGTAAAACAGACTGCCGATCCCGCGAATGCCGAACCAGCCCACCAGCAGGCGCTGGCGCATATCGAGCAGCTTGCCCCAGGGCATTAGCAGCACACTCAATGGGCGGATCAGCACGAACAGCGCCAGGGCCACGGGCAGGGCGCGCCAGTCCCAGTGCGTGAGCAACACCACGCCCAGCAGCGTCACCAGGAACACCTCCATGGCGCGTTCGACGATGCTGCCGAATGACAACATGTCGCCCATCATGATACCGGCCGCGACCTGGCCGTCCGCCAACGCCTGCCGATCACCGTGGATCGCGTGTTGCGGCTCGACATGCTGATGCCCGACCAGCGGCTGCACCAGGTGTTCGGCCGGCGTACGGGCGCCGGTCAGGCGCACTTCGGCCTGGCGCAAGCCCAGCCCGGCGGCAAATACCGAGAGAAACCCGTAGCCTTCGATCGCCTCGGCCGCCACATAGGCCAGGGCAATCAAGGCCAGGCTCAAGTAGTCGTTGGGGGACAGGGTGCTGTCGTCATTGCGGATACGCATCGACAGGGTCAGGCGGCCCAGCCCACGGCCCATCCAGTAACCGGTCAACAGCCCTGCAGGCACCGCCCAGAGCAGATCGCGCAGCAGCCATTCGGTCAGCCACGCGCTGTCATCGCGCAGCAGCAGCAAGCCGAGAATCACGAACGGGAACGCCACCCCGTCATTGAGCCCCGACTCGCCCGACAGGCCAAAACGCACCCGATCGTAGTCCTTGGCATCGGTGACTTGCACCAGCGACGCCAGGACCGGGTCGGTCGGAGCGAGGATGGCGCCTATCAGCATCGACACCCCCCACGGCAAACCCAGCAGGTAGTGCAGCAACAGGCACACACCGACGATGGTCAACACCATCACCGGCCCGGCCAGGCCGTAGGCAATGCGCCAGGCGCGGTTGGCCAGTGGCAGGCGCAACTTCAGGCCGCCGACAAACAGCGAAAACAGCACCGCGACTTCACTCAGGTGCTCCAGCCAGAAAGACGCCTGGGCGATCTCCAGCTGCAACAGACCCAGGCCCGAGGGCCCGATGGCGACGCCCAGGATCAGGCACACCGCCGAGGTGGTCACCGGCAGCCAACGCAGATAGGAAGAGGTCAGTGCCAGGGTCAGCAAGACCGCCCCCAGCACTGCCATCCATAGAATGAAATTCATCGCCGCACCCTCTATCCCCCTGTGACAACAGGGGGCAACGGGGAATTCAGCGCCGGTTGCGCAAGTAGCGGCCCGTGGTCTTGCTGGCACCCTTCATATCAGGTGGGCCCGTCAGCAAACAGTACCGTCCAGGTGCAAGACCGCACCGGTCACGCTGGCCCCGGCGCTACTGGCCAACAGCAGCAGAGGACCGTTGAGTTGCAACAACCGCTCGTGGTTGGCCCGGTCGACACCCGGGGCGATGACGTTGACCCGAATTCGGTGCGGCGTCAGTGACTCGGCCATCGCCCGGCTCATCCGGATCAGACTGCTGTGGGCCCGCAGGCACGGATTGGGTTCGCTGATAGGTCGCGGTGGCGGGTCGATATTGACGATGCTGCCGCCACGTTCCGCCACTATCATGCGCTGGCTGGTGCACAGTGCGACATCGTTGAACTCGCTGTCATGCTCGCGTTCGGCACTGTTGTTGATCAGCACGTCGACGCTGCCGAACCGCACTTGCACCGCATCCAGTGCGGCCTCGATGCTGGCGTGACGGCGGCTGTCCAGGGGCACGGTCAAGACCTGCGCACCTTCCCATTGCAGGTCTGCCGCCAGTTGCTGGACTTGCCGTGGATGCTGGGCACCGAGCACTACGCGGGCACCGGCCCGGCTGATCAGGCGTGCAAAGTGTTCGCCCAGGCGAGTGGCCGCGTCGGCCACCAGCACCGTCTTGCCGGCCATGGAGAACGGCTGCAGCAGATCGCTCATGGCCGTACCTCCACCAAGGTCGCGGCGTGCGGCGGCGGGGGGCTTGCCGTCGAGGAATTGATCCCGGCTTCGGCCGCGAGCTGGCGCAGGCTCATCGACTCGAAGCCGTTGCGGGAAATCAGTTTGATGGCGGCCAGGCGGATGTTGGTTTCAGTCATGTTCATGGGCAGGCTCCAGCGCTCATCAAGCGTGGCTAGTGTCGCCCCGCCAGAGGGTGGCGGGGCGGACGCTTATTGCAGGTTGCCGGCGACCGCAATGGTCTGGGCAGTGATGTAGTTCGACTCGGGCGAGCAGAACAGGTACACCGCATCGGCGGCTTCCTGTGGCGTCCCGGCGCGGCCCAGGGGGTTGCGCTGGGAGTGGGACTTGGCCGCTTCCGGGCTGATCCCGACGCGGATGTCCCGGCCTTCGATGTTCACGGTGGCGCCAGCGTTAGCGTCGGCCCGGGTCATGCGGGTCTCGATATAGCCGAACGCCACGGCGTTCACGTTGACCTTGAAGCGGCCCCATTCGCGGGCCAGTGAGCGGGTCATGCCGATCACCCCGGCCTTGGCCGAGGAGTAGTTCATTTGCCCGGCATTGCCGTTGAGGGCCGAGGTCGAGGAAATGTTCACCACTTTGCGGAACACTTCGCGCTCTTGCGCAGCTTCTGCCAGGGCCTGGGCCTTGATGATCGGATAGGCCGCACGCAGGATGCGGAAAGGCGCTGTCAGGTGGCAGTCGAGGATCGCGTGCCACTGCTCGTCGCTCATCTTCTGAATCACGTCGTCCCAGGTGTAGCCGGCGTTGTTGACGATGATGTCGATGCCGTTGAAGTGGTCCATCGCGGTCTTGATATAGCGGTCGGCAAAGTCCGGGGCGCTGACGTTGCCGTGGCAGACGGCGGCTTGGCCACCCATTTGGCGGATCAGCTCCGCGGTTTCGTGGGCCGGGTCGGCATCCAGGTCGTTGATCACGATGCGTGCGCCTTCACTGGCCAGCTTCAGGGCGATCTGTTGCCCGATACCGCGACCGGAGCCGGTGACCAGTGCCACTTTGCCTTCGAGTTTTGCCATGGGTGTAGCTCCTCTGTTATGGGTTGGGTTTACAGGGCGATCACAGCGTCACCAACAATCCTGGTCTCGCCGTATTGGTTGGTGGTGCGGACCTGGACCTTGATGCATTGCTCGCCGTGGGCTTGAAAACGCTCGACCACCGTGCCGGTACAGGTGATCTGGTGACCGAGGTGGGTGATGCCCAGGAAGCGCACGGAAAATTCGCGCAATTGACGCTGATCGACCCACTGGGTCAGCAAACGCCCCAGGTAGGCCATCGACAACATGCCGTGGGCGAAGACATCGGGCATGCCGGCCTTGCGTGCGTAGTCGGTGTCGATGTGAATCGCGTTGTGATCGCCCGAGGCGCCGGCAAACAGCGCCAGGGTGGTGCGGTTGATCGGGTTCAGCGTCAGGGGTGGCAGTTGCTCGCCGACCTTGATTTGTTCCAGGCTGATGGCATTCATAGCTGTTCTCCGCTTCAGCTGTTGCGCTGCACAAGCACGCTGCGCAGGTCGGCGACGTGTTCACCGCGTTGATTGGTGACTCGGGTTTCGCGCACCACAAACTCCAGGGCGCCGGCTTTTTTGTCGTAGATGTCGGCGATCCGCACTTCAAAGCGCAGGGTGTCGCCGGCATAGGCCATGCGGTGATAACGAAAGGACTCTTCGCCGTGCAGGATGCGTGCGGTGACGATGCCCAACTCTTCCCGCCAGGCGTTGGACGGCATCTGCAACTCCAGCGAGAACAGAAAAGTCGGCGGCAGCGGCAAGCTCGGGTGCCCGGCATCGCGGGCGGCCTGTTCGTCGAAATAGATCGGGTTGGTTTCCCCGGTAGCCTTGGCGAAAAAGCGCAGTTGTCCGGCTTCGGCGGTGGCGAGGAAGGCGGGCAGTTGCCGGCCAATGTGGTGCTTGTCGATCATGGCAATGACTCCGTGGTAGGCAGGCCGTGTCAGTTTTTCTGGTACACGGTGACGACACAGGCGCCACCCAGGCCCAGGTTGTGCTGCACCGCGATGCGTGCGCCCTCGACCTGACGCCGGTCGGCGCTGCCACGCAGTTGATGGGTCAGCTCGTAGCACTGGGCCAGGCCGGTGGCGCCCAGCGGGTGGCCCTTGGAAAGCAGGCCGCCGGACGGGTTGGTCACCCATTCGCCGCCATAGGTGTTATCGCCATCGTTGACCAGTTGCTCGGCGCCGCCTTCGGCACACAGGCCCAGGCCCTCGTAGGTCAGCAGTTCGTTTTGCGCAAAACAGTCGTGCAACTCGATCACGTCGATGTCTTTGGGGCCGATCCCGGCCTGGTTGTAGGCCAGTTGCGCGGCCATGCGGGTCATGTCGAAACCCACCACGCGGATCATGTCCTTGGCGTCGTAGGTGCTGGGCAGGTCCGTGGTCAGGGCTTGGCCGGCTATCAGCACGTCAGTACGCAGCCCGTGTTTTTTCGCGAAGGCTTCGGAGACCACAATGCTGGCAGCCGCACCGCAGGTCGGTGGGCAGGCCATCAGGCGGGTCATCACGCCTTCCCACAGCACAGGGGCGCTCAGCACCTCTGCGGCACTGACCACGTTGCGAAACACCGCCAGCGGGTTGTTGGCCGCATGACGGCTGGCCTTGGCGCGAATTTTCGCGAAGGTCTCAAGGCGCGTGCCGTACTTCTGCATGTGGGCGTAGCCGGCTCCGCCGAACTGGCGGATGGCGTTGGGCAGGTCCGGCATGCCCACCAGTTCGTTGGTCACACTCAGGGCCCGTTCGGTGGCCGGTGCACGATCGCTCCAGGCCGACTTCAGTGCGCCGGGGTTCATTTGCTCGAAGCCAAATGCCAAAGCGCATTCCACGGCGCCGCTGGCCACGGCCTGGCGAGCGAGGAACAGAGCCGAGGAGCCGGTCGCGCAGTTGTTGTTGACGTTGATCAGCGGGATGCCGGTCATGCCGACCCGATACAGGGCTTTCTGGCCGCAGGTGGAGTCGCCATAGACGTAGCCGGCATAAGCCTGCTGAACATCGCTCAACTGAAGGCCAGCGTCCGCCAGGGCCAGGCGGATAGCCTGCTCGCCCATTTGGTCGTAGGGGTCGTTGGTTCCGGGCTTCTTGAACTGGATCATGCCGACGCCCGCAACGAATACCTTATTGCTCATCGAGTGGTTCCTTATTGTTGTTCAGGGTTCAGAGCTTGCGCGCGATCATTTCGCGCATGACTTCACTGGTGCCGCCGTAGATCCGGTTGACCCGCATGTCGACAAAGGCCCGGGCGATCGGGTACTCGAGCATGTAGCCGTAGCCGCCGTGCAGCTGGACCATGTCATCGATGCATTTCCACAGGGTTTCGGTGGTGTAGAGCTTGGCGATCGCCGCCTCTTCAAGCGTCAGCCGGCGACGCATGTGTTCGCCCAGGTAGTAATCGACCATCACTCGCATGGCGGTGGCCTGGGCCTTGATGTCAGCGAGTTTGAATTTGCTGTTCTGGAAGTCCCAGACCGTCTGGTTGAAGGCCTTGCGCTGCTTGACGTACTCGAGTGTCTGTTCCAGCAGGCGCTCCAGCTTCGCGGCGGCGGACACGGCAATGGAGAAACGTTCCTGGGGCAGTTCCCCCATCAGGTAGGCAAAGCCCTGGCCCTCTTCACCGAGGCGGTTGGCGACCGGTACCCGCACGTTGTCGAAAAACAGATCGGCGGTGTCTGCCGCAGGCTGCCCGACTTTCTCCAGCTTGCGTCCGCGCTTGAAACCGGCACGGCTGGCTTCCACGGCGATCAGGCTGATGCCCTTGGCGCCGGCTGCCGGATCGGTCTTGCACACGACGATCACCAGGTCGGCACTCAAGCCGTTGCTGATGAAGGTCTTGCTGCCATTGATCACGTACTCGTCACCGTCGCGCACCGCACTGGTACGCACGGCCTTGAGGTCACTGCCGGTACCGGGTTCGGTCATGGCGATGGCGAGGATGGTTTCGCCGCTGCAGATCCCGGGGAGCCAGCGTTGTTTTTGTTGTTCGTTGCCGCAACGATTGATGTAAGGGGCGATGACATCCGAGTGCATGCCGAAGTAGGCACCGCTGACGCCTGCCCGGGCGAACTCTTCGTTGAATACCGCGCAGTGGCCGAAGTCGCCGCCACCGCCACCGTATTCGGTAGGCAGGGTGATGCCCAGCAAGCCTTCGCGACCCGCCTTGAGCCAGGTTTCGCGGTCGACCTGGCCGGCCTTGTCCCAGGCGGCTTGGCGCGGCAGGCATTCACGCTCGAAAAAACGCCGCACGGTGGTGCGGAACATTTCATGGTCGTCGCGAAAAACGGTTCGGGCGATATGCACTCTGGGCTCCTCAATGTTCGTCGGCCAACAGCGATCCGCCATGGCCAGGCGCAGACGCAAAGGCACGTGTTGCGCCTTTGAATTGAGCACTACGATAGGGGGAGGGCACCGAGGCAAACGCCACCCGAGGCGGGTGGCAAAGAGAAAAAACCTGCGCCAGTGCGCTGGGGAAAAGGCCGGAGCAAAGCGAGCCGGCAACGATGACGCGTGGATTCAGGATGGCCGCGGCGCTCTCCGGGCCTTCGCGAGCAGGCTAGCCCACAGTAAATCTATGGGACGGGGCTTGCCTGGGATGGCCATAGGTATCTACACAACTTTGTAGCGGCCTCTGGGGTGTTGGATTAGACCGAGTACATATCCATTTTTGCGGTAACGGCCTCCTATGGTTCCGCCTGACGGCGGCTCACTTTTGAACAGCGCAAAAGTAAGCAAAACGCTCTTTCCCCACCACTTGGTGCCTCGCTTAGGCTCGGCATGCCCGTACTCCGACATTGATTTGGGGGGCCGCCGCAATGGGCCCTCCCTGGCCCAGTGCGGCTAAACCGGCGTCCTGCCGGTTTACCCCCCAAATCAATATCGAACTCCGGCCAGCGTGGTTAACGGGCGCCCAGGATCAAAAACAAAGCGAGGCGGCCTTCGAGCCGACCTGATCGCTAGGGCATGCGCGGTGTGGCTTCTACTTCCTAAGACGCTGACGAAGTCAGCCATCTTTTGATCTGGCTCTGGCTCTGGCTTTGTTTTTTGATCCTGGGCGCCCCGTTAACCACGCTGGCCGAACGCAGGCTTGAAGCCGTGGGTAACCCGGCAGGACGCCGGGTTAGCCGCCCCGCGCCATGGATGGCGCGTGGCGGCGGCCCACGGATTCAAGCCGGAGTGAGGGCACACCGAGCCTAAGCGAGGTGCCGAGTGGTGGGGCAAGAGCCTTTTGCTTACTTTTGGGCTCCTCCAAAAGTGAGCCGCTGTAAAAGCGGAACCATAGGAGGCCGTTACCGAAGAAATGGATATGTACTCGGCCAAATCCAACACCCCGGCCGGCCCACAGCCCGCCACAAAGTTGTGTAGATACCTATGCCGGGATGGCGGTGTGTCAGGGTCCATAAATGTTGGCTGTGCCACCCCCTGTGGGGACCGGCGCCCGCTTGCGGCCTGCCGGCGATGCTCGCGATGCGTACGCCTATCAGTCCTGGGACTCCAGGTCGCGCACGCGGGCTACCGCTTCGTCGCGGCTGTTGACGCCAAGCTTGCTGTAGATATGGCTCAAATGCCATTTCACGGTTTCCGGCGATAACCCCAAGGCGCGGGCGATTTTTTTGTTGGGCAGTGCTTGAGCCAGCAGGCGCACGACCTCGATCTCCCGCTCGCTCAGCGGTTCGATGCTGTTGGCCTGGGGTTTGCTCGGCGTGGCCTGGGCAGGCTTGCCGGAGACGGCGGCGGGGACGGGGACGGCCACGTGGGCGGCCTGCAAGCGCTCGACGTAAAACGCCAGGACTGGGTCGAGGGTTTCCTGGCGAGTGATTTCCAGGATCAGGTCAAGGGCGTCCGGGTGGGCATCGAGCAGGCTGCGCAGCAGCCCGAAGCGTTGTCCGCGGCGCAGCGCCAGCAGCACTTTGTCGCGCGCGGCAGCCGGGTTGCCGCGCCGCGCCTCGATCACGGCACTCAACACCAGCAGGCGCACCGCACCGAGTTGCCGACGATGCCGTTCGCAGGTGTCGATCAATTGTTCAATGCGCTGCAAGGCGCCGTCGAGGTCGCCCTGGTGAATCTGCCAGCGGGCCCGTGCGTTCTCGGTCAGGATGTGAATTTCCTTGAGTGCACTGTGTCCGGCGTCGGGGTGGCGGGCGTCGATGGCTTCCAGCCTGGCCAGTTTGGCCTGGGCGGCGGCGGGTTCGTCGAGCAACAGGTGCCAGTGCACCCGCCAGGTCAGGCAGTAGGACTGCAAGCGGTCCAGCCCGAGTTTGCTCGCGTATTCGTCGAGCCGATCGACGAAGGCGAAGGCCTCCTGATGGTTACCGGCGAGCCACTGCACTTTCCACAGCACCTGGAGCACCCGCAGCACCGAGTCGGGTATCGAAATCCGCTCAAGAATGTCGACCCATCCGGAGAGTAACTTGAAGGCCACGTCGACATCGTTGGTTTCGTACAACACCTCGCCCAGCAGTGCGGTGGCCAGGTAGGTCGCATCCGTCCCGGCCTTGCCGCAGTGGGCCGCTTCGTGGATCACGTCCCGATAGACGCGCTCCGACTGCTTCATCTGGCCTTCCAGGGCATGGCTCAACCCGGTCATGCAGCGGCCCTGGAGGCTACCGGCCGAGGTCCCGAGGAAGGGCTCGCCGTTAATCAGCAACGCTGGCCGGTCGAATTGCACCTGACGCGCCTTTTCGTATTCACCGCGGTGCATGTAGAGCCAGGACAGGATATTGGTGCAGGAGCCGATCGCGACACTGTTGCTGCCTGCCGGAGGGGCGAGCAATTGCGGCAGGACCGTCATCGCCGCATCGGTGTCATCCCGTTGCAGGGCCAGAGAGGCCCGCAGCAGGGCGACCATGAAACGATCATGCATCTGGTGTTCGGGGACGTCGTGAAGCAGTTGATCAAGGCTGTTGGCACAGGCAATGAAATCCCGGGCATAGAGCTGCATGCGGGCCTTGAGGATGCGCAGCTTGACCCGTGCCTGCACCTGCTCGACCGGCAACAGCCGGACCAACTCGATCAGCATGCGCAGGTCGCCATGGGCGTATAGCGCTTCGGCGTGTTGCTCGACCAGGTCGGCGGCAGCGTCGGGATCACCGCTCATCACCGCATGGTGCACGGCTTCATCCAGGTGTTGCTGGTCACGGAACCAGGCCCATGCCCGCGCATGCACGGCCTGTTGCTCGGCCCGGCTGCGCGAGTCGAAGTACTTGAGCAGGGTTTCGCGCAGCAACGGGTGCAGCCGGTACCAGGTTTCACGCTTGGCGCTGTCCACGGGAATCAGGAACAGGTTGTCGCGCTCCAGGCGCGCCAACAGCGCGCTGGCTTCGCTGACGGCCTGAGGGTGACCGCTCAAGGCCGCACACAACGAGGCGCAGAAACGGTTGCAGACCGCCATGAGCAACAGCAGGTCGAGGTCGGTGGGCGACAGGTGGGACAACACCTCGATCTCGAAAAAACGGGCGAAGGCCTGGTCGTCGCGCACCAGCGTCTGTACCGCGGCGCTGGTCGTGGCCGCTTGGGGGCGATTGTTCTTGCGACTGACCGC